>CAXTBZ010000229.1:0-2010 GCA_964242855.1 uncultured Sphingomonadaceae bacterium | reverse complement strand
GCCGCCGAGCCCGGTGCCGAGCCATCTGGACGGCGTCAGCCGCCAGCACAGCAGGGCCGTCAGGGTGCCGATCACGGCGATCACGGCGGAGAACATCGTCGTGCGGATGTCGTAGGCGATCGGCATGCCGGGCATGAAGGCGAGCATCGCGACGAAGTGCAGCGACCAGACCCCGCAACCGAATATGACGGCGGCCATGATCAGCCAGGTCCCGGACGCATCGTGGGTTGCCTGAGCACGCGCGACGAGGTTGAGGGTCGTGAAGCACGCCAGGACGCAGATGCACGCGGCCAGGACGACCAGCCGTGGATCATGCTGTTGGGTGACACATCCGACGATACGAAACATCCGTGGCTCTCTGCGGGAACAGAGCCACAGGCTTACTTCAGGTCGGTTAATAAGCCGCTACTGCCCGGCGGACTTCCGGCAGACGGCAGCGCGGCTCAACAGTTGGTCTGCTGCGCGGGCGGCGGTTCATCGTCCGGCTTGTAGTAGAGTGCCGCGCATTCTTCGGCGAGCAGACCGCCCTCGGCACTCATGTCGTTGCGGAAGGCGTCGTCGATGATGTCGAGCACGTCGAGATGCCGATCCTCGAAATACATCCGGTGCACGTCCGGCCTCGCCGCGCCATAGACGATGCGCCGGATGCTGGTCCAGATGCTGGCCATGCTGCACATGCCGCATGGCTGCAGCGTCGAGTAAAGCGTGGCGCCGCGCAGATCGTCCCGTCCAAGAGCCTCGCAGGCACGGCGGATCGCCACGATCTCGGCGTGCGCGCTCGGATCGTGGCGCAGTCCGACCTCGTTGTGCGCCTCGCCGACGATGCGACCGTCCAGCACGATCACGCAGCCGATCGGTGACGCGCCCGGCTTGCCCCGCCCCTCTCGCGCCAGCGCGATCGCGCGCCGCATGTAGACGATATCCTGGGTGTTGCTGTCGTCGGGCATCGGCTGCGTTAGCGCAGCAGGGCGGCCGGAGTTTGCGCAATCCTCCGGACGCGACCAATGTTCGTCTCGAAAATAAAGGGGGCACCCATGGCCGGAACCGCAGTGAGAGATGGCTGGAGCCTGGGCGACGCGCCCAGCCTCGACGGCAAGGTCGCGATCGTCACCGGAGCGACCGGCGGCCTCGGTTACGAGACCGCCCTGGGTCTCGCGCGACGCGGCGCCACGACGATCCTCGCCGGCCGCAACCCGGGCAAGGGCGCGCAAGCTCTGATACGCCTGCAGCGCAGCCTCCCCTCCGCGCGGGCGCGCTTCGAGATGCTCGATCTCGGCAGCCTCGCCTCGGTGGCCCGTTTTGCCACCGCCGTCAGCGACGCGCATGACGGCGTGATCGACATCCTCGTCAATAATGCCGGGGTGATGGGAATGCCCAGCCGCGAGCTGACCGAGGACGGCTTCGAGCGCCAGATCGGCGTGAACTATCTCGGTCACTTCGCCCTCACGGCGCAGCTGAAGAATGGGCTGTGCAAGGGCGGCGTCGACAAGGCCGGGGCCGGCGGTCGCGTCGTGAACGTCGCCAGCCTCGCGCATCGCCGCGCGACCCTCGACCTGGACGACCTGCAGTCGGAACGAGCATACAGCCCGTTCAAGGCGTATGGCCGCAGCAAGCTCGCCATGCTGATCTTCGCGATCGAGTTGCAGCGGCGTGCGGTGCAGAATCGCTGGAACCTGATCAGCTTGGCTGCTCATCCGGGCTGGGCTCGGACCGACATCATCGCCAACAGCACCGGCAGCGGCGCCCCGGGGCTCAAGCAGCGGGTGATGGCCACCGGGTTCGCGCTGCTGGCGCAGTCGGCGCGCGACGGTGCCCTGCCCTCGCTCTACGCCGCGATGGCGCCGCAGGCGAAAGGTGGCGGCTATTACGGCCCGACCGGACCCGGCGAGACACGCGGCGCTCCGGGTGCGTCACGCATCATGCCGCAGGCCGCGGATCCGGCTATCGGCACCCGCCTGTGGGCGCTCTCCGAACGTCTCACCGGGGTCACGTTCGGCGCCTGAACCGCCG
>CAXTBZ010000228.1:0-2068 GCA_964242855.1 uncultured Sphingomonadaceae bacterium | reverse complement strand
TGCATCGCGGGGACTCGCGCTCAGGTTCGTGCCGCACTTGGCCTTGAACCACTGCCGGTCGGCCTCGACGATGGAAACGAGGGCGATCGGCACCCTGAACATATCGCGCGCCAATCGGCAGACGGCGTCGAAGTGCGCCTCCGCGGGCGTGTCGGTGATCGCCAGATCAGTTAGGGCGGCGAGCCGCGCAGTTTCGTTCGACGTATCCCTTGCCATCGATCATCCCCACCAGATCGACACGGCAACAATTGAACGGTTTGGCCGCGGAAGACCGTATCTCGGGCGCCCTAACAAACACCTCGTGATCCGAAGTGAGCCCCATATGAGATCGGCATGGAGAGCTCGAACGCGGCGATACGTAGCGGTTCCACATACCCATCGTCTCAGGGGAGTGTCGAACACTCACGCTGACTGCACTTGCTGCCTCACGCTTCTGGCGCGCGGCGGCACCGACCTGCTTGCTGGCTCGAGCGAGCGCGTTCTGGTGCACGAAGAGAAAAGCGGTGCCGGCACACCATCACCCATGCAAGCACTGCCTCTTGCATTCGGATCACGGCAGGTAGAACCGGTGTAATTACCGCATCGACAAGGATACCGTGTCAGCAGCCGTCGGCGCCGGTCTCGTCCATAGCAGGATCGCGGGTGCGCGCGCTGCGACCTCTCGCTCGTCCTGCTCCTCGCCCAGTCGGCTGAACGCCTCCAGGCTCACGGGCCGGCCGAGCATGCCGCGCACCTCGTCCCGCCACGCGCCGCCGAGCGCCATCCAGTTGCCGAAAGGCCAGTCGTGGCCGGGCTCGCCGGACTCCAGCACGAGACCAAGATCCACGTCGCTGTCAGGCCGTGCCGTACCCTTCGCGCGGCTGCCGAACAGCCACACCTCGCCGACCTCGGGGCGATCGGCGGCCCAGGCCGCGAGGGCCCGGAGCCACGTTCGCTCCACGGCGAGCCCAAGGATCGGCAGACCGGGGTCCATGAACGACGACAGGGCGATTCCACCGAGGTGCTGCGGGTAGGCGCACACGAACGCGGCGAGCACCTGCTGCGCGCAGGCGTCGAGGAACAGCACCTCCTCGTCAGCGTCGTCGCCGCGGACCTTGAGGCCCGGGACGTCCCATCGCCCCTCGCCCCAGCCCGCACCGGGGGTGTCGAACGCGAAGGCCGGCACCGATTCCTCGCTACCCGGCAGGTGCGCCAGTCGCGACGGATGTTTCAGGCCGTTGGCGAAGCCATGCACCACTGTCCAGATCTCATCGCACCGGTGCTTGGCTTCGGCCTGGACCTTCTCTGTCGCGGCGTTGGCCGCATGCTTCCGCGGTCGCCCCTCCAGCGCTGCGAATCCAGGGTTGCGCGCTGCCTCGGCCAACCCGAGGGAATCGGCGACGTGGCAGACCACGAGGCACGCGAGGTAGGCGCGACGGCGATCGGCGCGCGCGGCCAGCGCCTCGTGCAGCGTCGGCAGCACGATCGTCTCGACGTACTCGCGGGGCGTCATCGGCGCGTTCGGTTTATCGTCCAGCGGCATGCCCTCACCTCATGGCTCGGACCGATCCACGACCCGCGCGGATTCCCGCGCGAGCGCTTCGGTCGAGGTCGCCCGCTGCCCTTCGGCAGCCTGCTTTCGGTTCCGTTTTCCCCGAATCCAGCAGGGTTAGAACTTCAGTAGGCGTGCGCTGCGGGGATTTGCACCCACCCCCCTGCTGCGATGAGGGGTGGGTGTTCAGCACCGACCCCTTCCGGGCGAGGCGCAGCCAAGCCGTCCACTCGGTCGAGACGATGCGCACGATGTTCGTGTCGTTGCGGAAGCCGGTGACGCGCCGCTCCTCGATGGTGACGAGCCCGAGCTTCACGGCCTCCCGGATGGCGTTGCGCACGGTGGTCTCGGCCACGCCGACGATCGCCGCGAGGTGCCCGACGGCGAGGCGGCAATCCTTTCGCCGCACGGTCTCGGCCGCCACCAGGGCGAGCACAGCCTGCTCGGCCAGGGTGAACCGGGACGCGAGACCGGGCGGCAGACGGCCAGAGGCGGCCCAGCGGCGGCGGCGCTCCATCGAGGCGTCCGTGCGTGGCC
>CAXTBZ010000227.1:0-2086 GCA_964242855.1 uncultured Sphingomonadaceae bacterium | reverse complement strand
CGCTTCGGCTGGATGGAGCTCGGCTTCACCCACGACTACCTGATGAAGATCGCCGACGCGACCGGCTGGACGGCCACGTTCCGGCCGTTCGCCGAGTGCGGACGCGCCGCGATCTACGTGCTGCAGCCGGCGTCGAGACTGTCCGACAGCGCGCAGCTCTCGCTGCGCAACGCGCAGCTCGACGCGCAGCTCGAGGCGCTGCGGCGCGAGCTCGCGGCGGTGCGGGTCTCGACCTCGTGGCGCGTCAGCCGGCCGCTGCGCGCCGGCAAGGAGATGCTGGGGCGTCTCCGCCGCACGCTGCGCGGGCCGGGCGATTGACCGCCCGGCTTTCGCAACCCGCGCGTCGCACCTCGGGACATTGACTTGACGACGCGCCACTCCATAGGCTGACGGCAACAAGCGGCGCTCGCCGGAATAATCGGAGGAAACGATGTCACGCTCCCTGCTGCACGGCCTCGCCGTGGCCGCATCCCTGTGCGTCGGCCTGGCGCCGATGCCCGGACGCGCCGCCGGCTCTGTGATCGGCTACAGCGTCTCCACCCTTGCCAACCCGTTCTTCCAGGGGATGTCGCGCGGCGTCGAGGCCGGCATCAAGGCGCATCCGGACCTCACCCTGATCAACACCAGCGCCAACGGCGACGCCAACACCCAGGCGACGCAGGTGCTCGACCTGATCAACCAGCACGTCGCGGCCCTCATCCTCAATCCGATCAATGCGGACGCGATCGTCCCGGTGGTGCGCCAGGCCAACAAGCGCGGCATCCCGGTATTCACGCTCGATCGCGGCGCCGCCTGCGGCCGCTGCCAGGTGAACTTCCTGGAGACCGACAACGTGGCGCTCGGCAAGGAGGGGGCGGACTACATCGCCGACCAGCTCAAGCGGCGCTACGGCACGCTCAAGGGCAACGTGGTCGACCTCGAGGGGCTGCTCGGCACCACCGCCGGCGACGACCGCGAGCGCGGCTTCGCGGTTGAATTCGGCAAGCTGTCGCAGGGCAACCCGGGGCTCAAGTTGGTGGCGCGCCAGGCGGCGGATTTCGACGCCGACAAGGGCTTCAACCTCACCACCCAGCTGCTGGCGGCGCACTCCGATCTCGACGCCATCTTCAACGGCAACGACGACAACGCCGTCGGCGCCATGCGCGCGATCAAGCAGGCCAACCGCTTCGCCCCGATCGGCGACGCCAAGCACATCGTGATCGTCGGCATCGACGGCACCGAGCAGGGGCTGAACGCGATCCGCAAGGGCCAGATGGACGCGACGCTGTCGCAGAACCCGCTGACCATGGCGGCGCAGACCATCAACTACGTCGAGCAGTACCTGCACGGCGACCACCAGATCCCGGCCCACCAGTTCTGGCCGCACGTGCTGCTGACCAAGGCCAACATCGACAGCGCCGAGGTCAAGTCGTACGGGCTGTGGGGCGACGAGGTCACCAAGGGCCAGTAGGCGGCCGGGTAGCCAACGGGACAGTCGGCATGGCCTCGCTGCTGGAGATGCGCGGCATCTGCAAGTCCTTCCCCGGCGTCCGCGCGCTGGCCGACGTCGACCTGACGCTGGAGCGCGGCGAGGTGCTCGGCATCGTCGGCGAGAACGGCGCCGGCAAGTCGACGCTGATGAAGGTGCTCGCCGGCGCCTTCCGCGCCGACTCCGGCAGCGTCCGGCTGGACGGCACCGAGTTCACGCCGCGACGCCCGCGCGATGCGCTCGATGCCGGGATCGTGGTGATCCACCAGGAGCTCAGCCTGGTGCCGGACCAGACGGTGGCGGAGAACATCTTCCTCGGCCACCTGCCGCGCAACCCGCTGGGGCTGGTGCGCCGCAGCCTGCTGCACCAGCGCAGCCGGGCGCTGCTGGCCCGGGTCGGGCTGAGCCTGCCGCCGCAGACCGGCGTGCGGCATCTCGGCATCGCCCAGCAGCAGCTGGTCGAGATCGCCCGGGCGCTGTCGCGCGAGGCGCGGGTGATCGTGATGGACGAGCCCACCGCCACCCTGACCATCGCCGAGCAGCGCATCCTCTACGGCACGGTGGCGGCACTCAGGCAGGCCGGCATCGGCATCGTCTTCATCAGCCATCATCTCGAGG
>CAXTBZ010000226.1:0-2113 GCA_964242855.1 uncultured Sphingomonadaceae bacterium | reverse complement strand
AAAGGTGCTGATTCAGTATCCCAAGCGACAGACCGCGCGCGGCATGATGCAGGGTGACAAGAGCTACTTGCCGCTCAAGATCAACACATCGGGCGTGATCCCGCCGATCTTCGCTTCGTCGCTGCTGTTGATGCCGCTGACGATCGCGCAGTTCGCCGGCAACCGCATCCACGGCACGGGCCGCTGGAACGACATCCTGCTGACCGTTACCGGCGCGCTCCAGCACGGATCGCCGCTGTACCTCGCGCTGTATGCCGCTGGCATCATCTTCTTCTGCTTTTTCTACACGGCGGTGGTGTTCAATCCGGAAGAGACGGCGGACAATCTCAAGCGTTACGGCGGCTTCATTCCCGGCATCCGCCCGGGCAAGGCCACCGGCGACTATCTGGATTATGTGCTGACCCGCATCACGGTGATCGGTGCGGCCTACCTGACCGTGATCTGCCTGGTGCCCGAAGCGTTGATCAAGGCGTTCGGTTTGCCGCAGATGCAGATCACCGGCACCAGCCTGCTGATCGTCGTCAACGTGACGATGGACACGGTGACGCAGATCCAGAGCCACCTGCTGGCGCATCAGTACGGCGATCTCATGAAGAAGGCGAAGCTGAAGGGTGGCGCACTGCGCCGCTGACACGCTATCGCCTCGGGGAGTGGAGGGGACACGCATGAACATTATTCTGCTCGGGCCGCCCGGCGCCGGCAAAGGCACGCAGGCCGATCGCCTGGTCAAGGCGCGCGGTATGGTCCAGCTCTCGACCGGCGACATGCTGCGTGCGGCGGTGAAGGCGGGCACGCCGACCGGGCTCAAGGCCAAGGCGGTGATGGAAGCGGGGCAGCTCGTATCCGACGAGATCGTGTCCGGCATCATCGGCGACGCGCTTGACGCTTTGCAGCCAAGCATCGGCGCGATCTTTGATGGCTATCCACGCACGCAGCCGCAGGCCGAGGCACTCGGCGGCATCTTGGGTGCACGGGGTCGCACGCTTGATCATGTCATAGAATTGTCGGTCGACGAGGACCAGCTCGTCGTGCGGATCGTCGGCCGCTTCACCTGCGCGAGTTGCGGTGCCGGCTATCACGACAGCTTCAAGCCGACCAAGGTGCCGAACACCTGCGATGTCTGCGGCTCGCACGACTTCAAGCGTCGCCCGGACGATAACGAGGAAACGGTGCGCACCCGCATGGCCGAGTACCGCGCCAAGACCCAGCCGATTCTACCCTATTACGACGTAAAAGGGCTCGTCAGCCGCGTCGACGGCATGGCTGACATCGATCAGGTCGGCGCGGCGATCGACGCCATCCTGGGCAGCTGACGGGCGCGTCTGTCGTATGAATATCGACGCGCTGCTCCAGCATTATTTCGGCACCGACGATCCCGACACGATCACCGACCTGGGCTTCACGATCGGTACCGAGCGTCTGCGTGTCGACTTCGGGACCGAGCGGGAGCCTGGCCGACGGTTCGCCCTGTGGACGCTGATGGAGGTGTTCGGCATCGCGCCGCTGCCTGCTGAGGCCTTCCCCAAGGACCCGGCGCTGAAGCGCGCCGCCGAGGACTATCTCACCGCGTCCGAGCGGATGGAGCGCGACAAGGACGAGTAAGCTGTGTTGCCTCAACGGGCGGCCATCCGCCTTGACAGCCTGCGACTCGCTCTCTAGTGCACGCTGATCCCCAGCACCGGCTCTCCGGCGGCACGTTTCTGTGCGCGTCGGCTATCCTGCGTTTTGGGGCGACGCGACGAGATGGGGCGCCTCAGCCAGGCGTCCTGTGGAGCAGGAGAATATAGTAACATGGCTCGTATTGCGGGTGTCAACATCCCGACCAACAAGCGCGTCGAGATCGCGTTGACCTACATTCACGGCATCGGGCCGACCAAGGCCAAGGAAATCACCGCCAAGCTGGGCTTCGAGCCGCAGCGTCGTGTGCAGGACCTGTCGGACCAGGAAGTGCTGCAGATCCGCGAGGCGATCGACGCGGGCTACATGGTTGAGGGCGATCTTCGCCGCCAGACCGCGATGAACATCAAGCGCCTGATGGATCTTGCCTGCTATCGCGGGCTTCGCCACCGCAAGGGCCTGCCGGTCCGCGGCCAGCGCACGCATACCAATGCGC
>CAXTBZ010000225.1:0-2117 GCA_964242855.1 uncultured Sphingomonadaceae bacterium | reverse complement strand
GAGGAACTGGTGGTTCATGTCGAACAGGTTCTCGTGCATGAACGTGTAGTGCGCGCCGACCTCGCGGTTCAGTTCCCGCGTCTTGTACGCGCGCTTCGCCTTGGCGCCGAGTGAAGCGGGGCGCCGGGTGTCCGCCAGATCGACGCGGCCCGGAAATATGCAGATCAGCCCGTCCACCTCATGCACCGGATATGCCTTGACGCCGTTGGGCAGCCGCTCGCGACCGAGATAAGGCACGTCGATGCAGGCGCCCTGCGCGTCATAGGCCCAGCCGTGATAGCCGCAGCGGACCGCACAGCCTTTCACGACGCCATGGCTGAGCGGGACCTGACGGTGGGCGCAGCGATCCTCAAGCGCGAACAGCACGCCGTCCTTGCTGCGAACGACCACCACCGGCTCGCCCGCGAAGCGCCGCGCCAGCATCTTGCCGGGTTTGAGCTCGCGGCTCCAGGCGATCGGATACCAGTGATCGGGATGCGCATCGACACGCCGCAGATCGCGCGGCGGCACCTTAAGCTCGTCCCGGGGCTCAACAATCGTCAGCATACGCAGCACCTCACGCGAAGTGGCAAGCGTCGGTCATCGGTCGCGCGCCGTCAACTTGATCCTTCGGCCCCGGTCACGCCTCTGGAAAGAAGTCTGGCACCGAGAGGTAGCGCTCGCCGGTGTCGTAGTTGAAGCCGAGCACGCGCACGCCGTTGCCGAGTTCGGCGAGCTTCTGCCGGATCGCCGCCAGCGTGGCGCCCGACGAGATGCCGACCAGCACGCCCTCCTGCGTCGCTGATCGGCGCGCCATGTCCTTGGCGTCGGCCGGATCGACCTGGATCACGCCATCGAGCGTTTGAGTGTGGAGATTGGTCGGCACGAAGCCGGCGCCGATTCCCTGTATCGGGTGTGGCCCCGGCTGACCGCCGGAGATCACGGGCGACAGTGTTGGCTCGACCGCGAAGACCTTCAGCGCCGGCCATGCCTGCTTCAGCCGTTCGGCAACGCCGGTGATGTGGCCGCCGGTGCCGACGCCGGTGATAATGACGTCGATCGGCGCATCGGCGAAGTCCGCCAAGATCTCCTCGGCGGTGGTGCGCACGTGGACGGCGATGTTGGCGGGGTTCTCGAACTGGCTGGGGATCCACGCGCCGTCGATACCCTCGGCCAGCTCAATCGCGCGTTCGATCGCGCCCTTCATCCCCTTTTCACGCGGCGTCAGGTCGAAAGTCGCGCCGTAGGCGAGCATCAGGCGGCGGCGTTCGAGCGACATGCTCTCCGGCATCACCAGGATGAGCTTGTAGCCCTTCACCGCAGCGACCATCGCGAGGCCGATGCCGGTATTGCCCGATGTCGGCTCGATGATCGTGCCGCCGGGCTGGAGCTTGCCGCTCGCCTCGGCATCCTCGATCATGGCGAGCGCGATGCGATCCTTGATCGATCCGCCGGGATTGGCGCGTTCGGACTTGATCCACACGTCTGCTTCCGGGAACAGCTTGGCGAAGCGGATGTGCGGCGTGTTGCCGATCGTCTCCAGGATGGATTGAGCTTTCATGCGACCTGCTCCTTCATGAGGGGAATGTCTTTCAGCGGCGGCGGATCGAAGCTTCGCGCGCGTTTCAGTTCGGGGAACCACCAGGACCAGCTGACCGCCACCAGCACTGCACCGACGCCGCCGGCGATCACCGCGGGCACCGGGCCGATCAGTCCGGCCAAGAAGCCGCTTTCCGCCTCGCCCAGCTCGTTCGATCCGGAAATGAACAGCGACGACACCGCGCCGACGCGCCCGCGCATGTCATCGGGCGTCCACAGCTGGATCAGCGACTGGCGCACATAGACCGAGATCATGTCTGCGGCGCCCAGCACGGCAAGGCAGGCGAGCGACAGCGGCATCGACCGCGAGAGTCCGAACCCGGCGGTGGCCAGCCCGAACACGCCGACCGCGATCAGCATCTTCACGCCGACATCGCGCTTCAATGGCCGTATGCTGATCAGGATCGCAGTCAGCGCCGAACCGAATGAGGGCGCGCCGCGCAGATTGCCGAGCCCATCAGCGCCGACATGGAGCACGTCGCGTGCATAGACCGGCAGCATCGCGGTCGCGCCGCCGAGCAGCACCGCGAACAGATCGA
>CAXTBZ010000224.1:0-2121 GCA_964242855.1 uncultured Sphingomonadaceae bacterium | reverse complement strand
GCTTTGCGCATAGCGATGATTGGCAGCGGGTATGTCGGACTGGTTTCCGGCGCCTGCTTCTCGGATTTCGGCCACACCGTGATTTGCGTGGATCTGGATGAGGCGAAGATCGCGGCGCTCAAGGCCGGCATCATGCCGATCTTCGAGCCGGGCCTGAAGGAGATGGTCGACAAGAACGTCCGCGAACACCGGCTCAGCTTCTCCACCGACCTGCCGGCGTCCATCGCCGAGGCCGAGGCGGTGTTCATCGCGGTCGGGACGCCGTCCCGGCATGGCGACGGCCACGCCGATCTCTCCTATGTCTATGCTGCGGCCGCCGAGGTGGCGCGTGCCGCCACGGGACCGCTGGTCGTCATCACCAAATCGACCGTGCCGGTGGGCACCGGCGACGAGGTCGAGCGCATCGTTCGCGAGACGCGCCCTGATGTGGCAATCGACGTCGTCTCCAATCCCGAGTTCTTGCGCGAAGGCGCGGCGATCGAGGACTTCAAGCGTCCCGACCGGGTGGTGGTCGGCGCCGAGAGCGAGCGGGCCAAGATGGTGATGGCGGCGATCTACCGGCCGCTGTCGCTGAACAGCCTGCCGATGGTCTACGTCTCGCGCCGCACTTCCGAGCTGATCAAATACGCCGCGAACGCCTTCCTGGCGGTGAAGATCACCTTCATCAACGAGATCGCCGACCTCTGCGAAGCTACCGGGGCCAACGTGCAGGAAGTCGCGCGCGGCATCGGCCTCGACAAGCGGATCGGCGCCAAGTTTCTGCATGCCGGGCCCGGGTATGGCGGGTCGTGCTTTCCCAAGGACACGCTGGCGCTGGTCAAGACAGGCCAGGACCACGGCGCCCCGCTGCGCATCGTGGAAACCGTGGTCAGCGTCAACGACCAGCGCAAGCGGGCGATGGGGCGCAAGATCATCGCGGCCTGTGGCGGCTCGGTCCGCGGCAAGACGATCGCGATTCTCGGTCTCACCTTCAAGCCCAACACCGATGACATGCGCGAGGCGCCCTCGCTCGCCATCGTTACCGCGCTGCAGGATGCCGGCGCCATCGTCCGCGGCTACGATCCCGAGGGCATGGCGCAGGCCAAGCCGATGCTGCCGGGGATGGAGTTCGCCGCGAACGCCTACGATTGCGTGAGCGGCGCCGATGCCGTCGCCATCGTCACCGAGTGGGACGAGTTCCGCGCTCTTGATCTCCGCCGCATCAAGGATCTGCTCGCGAGCCCGGTACTGGTGGATCTCCGCAACATCTACCTGCCCGAAGAAGTCGAGCGCCACGGCCTGCGCTATGCCAGCATCGGGCGGCCCTATTAAGCTCCAGGCGGCCTTATCAAGGGCAGCAGCAGTTTATGCAATTGCTCCATAATGGTCTTGGCTGGTGCCTGCCCATCGACAAGCGTACGCCCTGCCGGAGTGAGGGAATAAAGCCGGTCGACCTTCCATGCATCGTTCTGGTCGCCGGCCGTGCGCCGGCCGATTAGGAGCTTTTCAGCTTCCATAGCGGCGAGGTGCGAGTTAATCGTGAATAGGTTGGAGAACCAGCCATGCTCGTACATAGCGCGGTGGATCTGGATTGCCGATGGTTCGCCGAGCGCTGCGGTCACAAAGAGCAGCTTGTGCCGGTAGAGGAGTTGCGATCTCAGGCGTTTCGCGCTGAAGCTCATGAAGAGGGCGGGACAAGCTGCAGCACCGGAGGCTTCCTCATAATGAAGGCTCGATCCGGGTTATAAGCTCTCACCACCACGTCACCGACGTGAGGGCTGAAGTCACCCGTATAGGCGACGCATAGCGCCTGGACCGTTGCAGGAACATCTTCAGGCTTGCGGAACAGGACGGTCACGAACCGCTGGTCGCTACACGCCGAGCAGTGTCGGTCGGGCAGTCGCGGCCAATTCCCGCAAGCGGAGCATTTTGGATCTCGGATCGCCATCTATCGTCGTCTCGCGCTTTGCAATGGCCCTATGACAGCGTACTCTGCTGACATTGCGGTGACATAGAGGCCCCCCTATGAACGACAACGACGCCGAAAAAAAGAACGACAGCCGGGCTGACAACCCGATCGGCATGTACCCTTTTGGGGGGCCTGGCCCCCCCGAATTTATTGCCCAGTACGAGCTGGCTCGG
>CAXTBZ010000223.1:0-2125 GCA_964242855.1 uncultured Sphingomonadaceae bacterium | reverse complement strand
CGCCGCCGTTGCACGAGCTTCGACCCACCCCCAACCCCTCCCTTTCAGGGAGGGGGCTAGTAACAGCTCTTCAAAATAAGAGCCGTGATCCAGCCTGACTTACAAACCAGGACGTGGTGGGCGCGACAGGGATTGAACCTGTGACCCCACCCGTGTGAAGGGTGTGCTCTACCGCTGAGCTACGCGCCCACGTCCGGATGCCGGGCTCGCCGAAGCGCTGAGGCTTCGTCCGGCGCGACGGGTGTTTCCGTCGGGTTCGGGGCGATTAGCGCGGCGTGGCGCACCTGTCCAGCGCTCCCATGACCATGCGGACAAGACGGCCGTTCCCCAAAACTGGCCGCCGGTCCGGCGCCTAGTTGACCGTATCCTTCAGCATCTTGCCGGCCTTGAACTTGGGTTGGCTCGATGCCGCGATCGACATCGGTTCGCCGGTGCGCGGGTTCCGCCCGGTCGACGCCTTGCGCTTGCTCACAGAAAAGGTGCCGAAACCGACGAGACGAACCTCATCCCCCTTCTTCAGCACGGTCGAGATGGTCTCGAACACCCCTTCGACGGCTTTCACCGCGTCACTACGCGTCAGGCCGGCGGTCTCCGCAACCGCGGCGATAAGCTCCTGCTTGTTCATGCCGAACGAACCCCCTGTTCCTCATCCCCGGAGCTTGCGCCCCTCTCGAACCGATTCAGCCATAGGTTAACGGCCTTGATCGGAAGAGGGCAACAAACGGGGGGCGAGTCAAGCAGACCCGCCGCCTGCTTGCGACCAACCGTGCCGATCAGTGACGAATCGCGCCCTCGCCCGGCGAATCGCCGCGCAGGGCGACCGGCGGCTCGGCGGCTAGCTCGTCCGCTTCGGTCCAATCGATCGGCACGATCGGCGAAACCAGCGCACGCGCCAGCACTTCGTCGAGATGGCTGACCGGCACGATCTCGAGACCTGCGGTGATCGAGGCCGGGATCTCGGCCAGATCCTTCTCGTTCTCGGCCGGGATCAGCACGGTGCGGATGCCGCCGCGCAACGCTGCCAGCAGCTTCTCCTTCAGGCCGCCGATCGGCAGCACGCGGCCGCGCAGCGTCACCTCGCCCGTCATCGCGACATCCTTGCGCACCGCCACGCCGGTCAGCGTCGAGATGATCGCGGTGGCGAGCCCGATGCCTGCCGACGGACCATCCTTGGGCACCGCGCCTTCGGGCAAATGGATGTGGATGTCCTTGCGCGCGAACAGGCTGGGCTTGACCCCATAGGCGGGCGAGCGTGCCTTCACGAACGAGAAGGCCGCTTGCACGCTTTCCTTCATCACGTCGCCGAGCTTGCCGGTGGTGGAGATCAGCCCCTTGCCGGGCACCGTCACCGCCTCGATGGTGAGCAGCTCGCCGCCGACCTCGGTCCAGGCGAGGCCGGTCACCGCGCCGATCTGGTCCTCGGTGTCGGTAACGCCGTAGCGGAACTTCCGCACGCCCGCGAACTCGGCGAGGTTGGCCGAGTCGATCGTCACGCTGGTCGTCTTCTTCTCGAGGATGCGGCGCAGCGCCTTGCGCGCCAGCCGCGCGATCTCGCGCTCCAGCGTACGAACGCCGGCTTCGCGCGTGTAGTAGCGAATCAGATCGAGCAGGCCGTCATCGGTGAGCGTGAACTCGCCCGCCTTCAGCCCGTGCGCCTCGATCTGCTTGGCGAGCAGATGCGCCTTGGCGATCTCCAGCTTCTCCTGTTCGGTATAGCCTTCGAGCCGGATGATCTCCATGCGATCGAGCAACGGCTGCGGCAGGTTCAGGCTGTTCGCGGTGCAGACGAACATCACGTCCGACAGATCGATGTCGATCTCCAGGTAATGATCCTGGAACTTGCTGTTCTGCTCAGGGTCCAGCACCTCAAGCAAAGCGGACGCCGGGTCGCCGCGGAAATCGGCGCCGAGCTTGTCGATCTCGTCCAGCAGGAACAGCGGGTTGCTGGTGCCCGCACGCTTGAGGTTGGTGACGATCTTGCCGGGAAGCGAGCCGATGTAGGTCCGCCGATGGCCACGTATCTCGGCCTCGTCGCGAACGCCACCCAGCGATTGCCGGACGAACTCGCGCCCCGTCGCCTTGGCGATCGACTTGCCGAGCGAGGTCTTGCCGACACCGGGCGGGC
>CAXTBZ010000222.1:0-2142 GCA_964242855.1 uncultured Sphingomonadaceae bacterium | reverse complement strand
TCCTTCCTGTGCGGCATCACCTGGAGCCTGCCGTCGCTGATCCTGTTCCGCATCCTGCAGGGCGCGGTCTCAGGCCCGATGATCCCGGGCAGCCAGGCGCTGCTGATCGCGATCTTCCCTTCGGACAAGCGCGGCACCGCGCTGGCGATCTGGTCGATGACGACGCTGGTCGCACCGGTGCTCGGCCCGGTGCTGGGCGGCTACATCTCCGACAATTACCACTGGGGCTGGATTTTCCTGATCAACGTGCCGGTCGGCATCCTGGTCGGCTTCCTGACCTGGCGGGGCCTCGCCAGCCGCGAGACGCCGACGCGCAAGCTGCCGATCGACACCATCGGCCTCGCCTTGCTCGCCTTCTGGGTGTTCAGCCTCCAGACGATGCTCGATCTCGGCAAGGATCGGGACTGGTTCCACAATCCGCTGATCGTGGCGCTCGCGCTTTGCGCCGTCGTCGGCTTCGTCGCCTGGACGATCTGGGAGCTGACCGAGAGCCAGCCGGTCGTTGACCTCACGCTGTTCAAGCGGCGCAACTTTTCGTTCGGGGTGCTGGCGATCAGCCTCGGCTACGCGGTGTTCTTCGCCAACAACCTGCTGCTGCCGCTTTGGCTCCAGCAATATATGGGCTACAACGCCACCTGGGCCGGCATCGTGGCCGCGCCGAGCGGGGCCGTCGCGGTGCTCTGCACGCCGTTCGTGAGCCGGCTCAAGGTCGATGCACGTATCCTCGCGACGATCTCGTTCCTGGCGTTCGCCGCATCCTTCTTCATGCGATCGCATTACACGGCGGATGCGAGCTTCTGGGCGCTCGCCGCGCCGCTGTTCGTCCAGGGCTTCGCGATGAGCCTGTTCTTCGTGCAGCTGCTCAACATCCTGCTCGACGGCCTGCCGCCCGAAAAGGTGCCGTCGGCCAGCGGCATCTCCAACTTCGCGCGGATCACCGCCGGCAGCTTTGCGGCCTCGATCGTCACGACCTTCTGGGATCGCCGCGAGGCGGTGCAACAGACACGGCTGGTCGAGAGCGGCACGATCTTCTCGCCGATCTACCGCCAGCCGACCCAGCAGCTCCAGCAGCTCGGGATGAGCCCGCTGCAGGCCGCCGGATCGGTGATGCGGCAAATCATCAACCAGGCCTATCTGCTCTCGTCGCTCGACATGTTCTGGATCTCGGGTTGGCTGACGGTGGCGATGATCCCGGTGATCTGGCTGTGCCGACGCCCTGCGCCGAGCACTGCCGTGCACGCCGCGGATTAGAGATCATCCGGGGTGCAAGCGCGGCCGCGCTGCCCCGGATGCGGACCGGCTCGCTTGGCCCCTCCCTGGAGCGGGCCGGTCCGAATTTAGCCGAAGAGGTCTGCAGCCTCCTGGACGGCGTCGTAGATGCGGTCGAGATCGGCCTCTTCGATGCAATAGGGCGGCATGACGTAGACGGTGTTGCCCATCGGGCGGACGAGCAGGTTGCGGTCCCTGAAGTGTGCGGCGAGGGCGGGGCCGATCTCAGCCAGATACCCTTCACCGCCGCCGATCTCGCATGCCGCGATGGTGCCGAACGCACGCGCGTTGCGGACGCCGCTCAGCTTCGAGAGGCGCTCCGCCTGGCGTGTCGCCAGTTGGGCGATACGCGCCATCACCGGTTCCTCGCGCCAGATCGCGAGGTTGGCGTTGGCCGCCGCACAGGCGATCGGGTTGGCGGTGTAGCTCGACGAGTGGAAGAACATCCGCGCCTTGTCGGCCGAGTAATGCGCCTCGAAGATCTCCGCCGTCGCCATGGTTACCGCGAGGGGCACGGCGCCGCCGGTCAGCCCCTTGGACAGGCACAGGATGTCGGGCGTCACGTCCGCCTGCTCGCACGCCAGCAGCGTTCCGGCGCGGCCCCAGCCGGTCATCACCTCGTCGGCGATGAACAGCACGCGGTGCCGCGAGCAGATCGCGCGCATCTCGGCGAGCACCGCGGCCTCGTAGAACAGCATCCCGCCGGCGCCGAGCACCAGCGGCTCGAGGATCAGCGCGGCCGGTCTGTCACGGCAGGCCGCCTCCAACGCATCCAGTGTCGCCCGCCCGTCGCCGGCGGGGAAGGGGAGCGTGCCGACATCGAACAGCAGCGGCGCATAGGCCTGGTTGTAGACGCCGCGCGCGCCGACCGAC
>CAXTBZ010000221.1:0-2191 GCA_964242855.1 uncultured Sphingomonadaceae bacterium | reverse complement strand
CGCGGCAGGGCTTCAACGTGATCCAGACGGTGAGCACGCTGGAGGAGCGGCTGGCGCATATCGAGACGCCGATCACGCTGTCGATCATCGGCTGCGTGGTGAACGGCCCCGGCGAGGCGCTGATGACCGACCTGGGCGTGACCGGCGGTGGCGACGGCAAGCACATGGTGTATGCCGCCGGCCGCCAGGACCACCGGATGAACGCCGAGGGCATGGTCGACCACATCGTAGACCTGGTTGAGGCGAAGGTGGCCGCGATCCAGGCTGCTGCAGCGCCGGCTCCTGTCGTGGTGCACACGCCGTCGGTGAAGGTGGCGGCGGAGTGAGCGCTGCCTCGCGGCCGGCTGGGAGGATCGACACGTCGCATATCAAGTCGCCGCGCGATCCGATGACGCCGGCGGAGCGCGAGGCGGTGCGGCAGGAGTACGCAGCGATCGAGCATTATATCGCTGAGCATGGCGACCCATGGCAGGGGTTGCAGCCAGATTGGTCTAAGGTCGACGAAGCCGATACCGACGATCATGCAGCATGACGTTTTCGTCCACCCGCTCCGCTCCGCTCGGCGTTCCTATCCGTATCTGGCTAACCTACAGGCTGACTTTGTCCAGGATGCCAATCGCATTTGCGCGCCGATGGTGCAAGCAAAGCTGGTCTCCATGCATCGAGGCGCTCCGCTGATCGAGTTCGATGGCCGCGAATATATACTGCTTCTCATGAAGCTCGCTTCCACGCCGCTTTTAATGTTGCGGCGTCCGGTCGGGTCTATCGCGCCTCATCGCGATAGCATCGTTTACGCCTTGGACTGGCTGTTCACCGGCATCTGAGGTGCTTCACCCTCGTACAGTTCTGCGACCACCTCTCTACCGCGCATCCGCAAGGTCCGTCGCACGAACTTCGCGATATCGGGCACACCGTACGCCACGGCCAATTCCACAACACGTTCGCCGCGCGGGCGTTTTGCCCGCCAAGTGGCGTATGGATAGTCCGCAATCGGCAGCATGGTCGAGCGACCGCGAGGTGCGGCGAACGGCTTGTTAGCGCCGCTGTTGATGGCGCAAAATGTGATCCTATCACGGTAATCTGCCACCAACGCCGCCGTATCCAGTTCCAGCACGTCGTGCTCCGCCTCGCGGTAAGGCTGAGCTTCCAACAGCCGGTACAAACGATCGCGGGTAAGCCAAAAGAATACCCGACGGTTTAGCAGACGATACCAGTCGTTGCGGGTTAGTCCGTCCTGGAGACAGCGACTGAGGCCGCCATCGTCCATCGGCTTCTGATCTCTAAGCACCGCCTGCCCGAAGGCGGGGTGTGAGAGTGGCACCGCTTCGGGCCTGCGGGACGCCTCGAGCAACTCGCGCGTATGCCCATTCACACCGCACTCATCCAGCAACGCCGAGGTGCTCAGCAAGCCACGGCGTTGAATGCTGGGCCAACTGCCGCACGCCGCCATATGAAAGAGGGTTGGACAGTCCTGCAGCAGCTCAGCAAGTTCCGCGTCGGTCATGCTACACCCAGGCTTGCGGAAGCCATCGCGTCAAGCGGCTTGCACCCGGCGCCCCGTCGCGCGATGACGGGCGTCCACCGGCACCGACGATCTGGAGCACCATGTCTGCCCTTCAGCCGCCTCGCGGCACCCACGACCTGATCGCAGACGACCAGCGGCGCTACACCCGCGTGGTGGATACGGCCCGGAGCACAGCCTCCGTCTACGGTTTCGACGAATGGTCCACGCCGATCTTCGAGGACACGCGCGTGTTCGCCCGCACTCTCGGCGACACGTCGGACGTCGTGACGAAGGAAATGTATACCTTCGACGACCGCGGCGGCGATAGTGTCACCCTGCGTCCCGAGGGCACCGCCGGCATCTGTCGGGCCCTGGTCACCAACGGCCTGACGCAGTCGTTGCCGCAAAAGATCTTCTACGCCGGTCCGATGTTCCGCTACGAGCGGCCGCAGAAGGGCCGCTACCGGCAGTTCCACCAGATCGGCCTGGAGCTGATCGGCCCCCCCGAACCGCTCGCCGACGCCGAGGTGATCGCCTGCGGCTGGGATATTGTGTCGCGGCTCGGCATCGCCCACGACACGGTGCTCGAGGTGAACACGCTGGGTGATCGCGCGAGCCGGGATGCGTATCGCGCGGCCTTGGTGTCCTATTTCTCCGCCCACAAGGAAGCGCTGTCGGCCGAAAGCC
>CAXTBZ010000220.1:0-2203 GCA_964242855.1 uncultured Sphingomonadaceae bacterium | reverse complement strand
TTCGTCGAGATCCACGAGAACGTCCGCGGCGAGGACGTCTTCGTGCTGCAATCCACCTCCTACCCGGCCAACGACAACCTGATGGAGCTGTTGATCACCCTGGATGCGCTGCGCCGATCGAGCGCGCGCCGGGTGACCGCGGTCGTGCCGTATTTCGGTTATGCGCGGCAGGATCGTAAGACCGCGCCACGCACCCCGATCAGCGCCAAGCTGGTCGCCAACCTCATCACCGAGGCCGGCGCCAATCGCGTGCTGACGCTGGACCTGCATGCCGGCCAGATCCAGGGGTTCTTCGACATCCCCGTGGACAACCTCTACGCGGCTCCGCTATTCGCCTCCGACATCCAGCAGCGCTTTGCCGGGCGGGAGATCATGATCGTCTCGCCCGACGTGGGCGGTGTGCTGCGGGCGCGCAACATGGCCTCCCGGCTGAACTGCGACCTCGCCATCATCGACAAGCGGCGCGAACGGGCCGGCGTGTCGGAAGTGATGAACATCATCGGCGAGGTGGAGGGGTTCGACTGCATCCTGGTCGACGATATCTGCGACTCCGGCGGCACGCTGTGCAACGCCGCCGTGGCGCTGAAGGCCGAGGGCGCCCGCTCGGTCAGCGTGTACGTGACGCATGGCGTGCTGTCGGGCGGGGCCGTGGCGCGCATCGCCGCCGCGCCGATCGAGATGCTGACCATCACCGACAGCATCGAGCCGACCGAGGCGGTACGGGGTTCGGCCAACCTGCGAACCTTCACGATCGCTCCGTTGCTCGCCGAGGCCATGCGCCGCATCAACGACGAAAGCAGCGTCAGTTCGCTGTTCGACTGAGGGGAAAGCTATGAAGCTGTATTTTTCGCCAGGCGCCTGCTCGATCGGCATCCATCTCCTGCTGGAGGAGATCGGCAAGCCCTACGAGGTCGAGCAGATCAAGGTCTCGGCCAACGAGCAGTTCAAGCCCGAATTCGTCGCGGTCACGCCGAAATCCAAGGTCCCTGCCCTGATGCGCGATGACGGCAGCGTGCTGACGGAATACGGCGCGATCGCCACTTGGCTCGCCCGCACCAACCCGGACGCCAAGCTGCTGCCGCATGACCCCGACGCCGAGGTGCGCGCGATCGAGGCGATGGACTACGCCGTCGCGACTGTCCACATGCAGGGCTTCACCCGGATCGCACGGCCCGCCAACTTCTCGCCGGACGAGGCGCAGAAGGAAGCGGTGCAGGCCCGCGGCCGCGAGATCTACGCCAAGGGGCTGGACATTCTGGCAGAGAAGCTCGGCGGCAAGCCCTGGGTCGCTGGCGACGACTACTCGATCGGCGACTCGGCCGTGTTCTACGTCGCGAGCTGGGCACCCCGCGCGGGCGTGGAGCGTCCGGCCCCGATCGCCGAGCATTTCGCCCGGATGAAGCAGCGCCCGGCGGTCCAGCGCATGATCGCCGCCGAAGGTCTCTCGATCTGAGCCAGTTGCCTGCCCGCGCGTTCTGGTTCCTCCGCCACGGCGAGACGGACTGGAACGCGCAAGGGCGCAGCCAGGGCCGGACCGACATCCCGCTCAACGCGACCGGGGTGGCGCAGGCCGCTGCGGCCGCTCAGTTGCTGCGGGGCCGCGGAATCGTCAGCATCGTGAGCTCTCCCTTATCGCGGGCGCGCGACACCGCTCAGGCCGTGGCGTCGGTGCTAGACCTACCGGTATCGATCATCGACGACCTGCAGGAAGTGTCGTTCGGCGTGCATGAGGGTACGGCGATGGGGGGCGCCTGGTTCACCGACTGGGTGGATAGCGGCCTCACCCCCGAGGGCGGTGAAAGCTTCGTCGACCTACGCACCCGCGCCGTCTCCGCCGTGACGGACGCGCTGACCCGGCCGGCTCCGGTGCTGGTGGTGGCTCATGGCGCGCTATTCCGCGCCCTCCGCGCCGAGATGGGGCTCAGCCCCGACGTCCGCACGGCCAATGGCGTGCCGATCCTGTGCGAGCCCGGCACGCCCTGGACGCTGACGGGTGCAACCTAGGCGCACTCGGCCAAGATCGCCGGTGCCTCGCATGGTCCCCCAGGCTTTTTGATCCAACCAGGCAGATAGCTTGCCGTGGTGCTCTGGACAGCGCTGCCGGTCGCGGTTAGGAACACGCCCCGGCCCGGTTTGCAGCCAGGCTTGAGGGCGCGTAGCTCAGCGGTAGAGCATTCGCTTCACACGCGAAGGGTCACAGGTT
>CAXTBZ010000219.1:0-2261 GCA_964242855.1 uncultured Sphingomonadaceae bacterium | reverse complement strand
GTGGATTGCAGCAGGTCGAGCAGCGCCTGGACGACGCCGTCAGGCGCCTCGCCCGGCACGTTGTGGCCGACGCCGGCGAGAACGCGCCGCTCATAGGGGCCGACGAACTTGTCGGCGTCCGGATCCTCGGCCTTGGCTGGCCTGATGCCGGCGTCGGTGCCGTGAAGCGAGATCGTCGGCACGCCGATCGTCGGCTGAGGCACTATGCGGCGCTCGATGTCGTCCAGCGCGGGGTCACCCTGCACGAGGCCGAAGCGATGCCGGTACGAGTGGACCACAACGTCGACGAAGTCAGGGTTGTCGAAGGACGGCGCAGTCGCGTCGAACAGGACCGGCCCTTCGGTCCAGGTGGGAGACCACAATTGCCACAGGTAGCGGCAGAACGCCCGGCGATCCGCCGCGAGGCCAGCCCGGCCGCGCCGGTGTTCGTCTTCGGGCGGCAGCGGACGGCGGGTCCTCGCGATGTCCTGGACGTTGTAGCCGGCCCTGGTCACGAGGCAGCGCACACGCGCGGGCCACAGGGCAGAGACGATGCAGGCCGCGCGGCCGCCCCAGTCGAAGCCCATCAGCGCCGCCTGAGGCAGCGCCAGAGCGTCCAGGAGGTCGACGAGGTCCTTGGCCAGCGCGGCCTGCTGGCCCGATCGCATCGTGCCCAAGTCGCGGAAGCGTGTGGCGCCGTAGCCGCGAAGGAAGGGCGCGATCACGCGGTAGCCCTCCTCGGCGAGCCGAGGAGCGATACGATCGAAACAGCGCGGGTCGTAGGGGAAGCCGTGCAGGAGGACGATGGGCAGGCCGTCCTCCGGCCCGCGCTCCTCGCAGGCGATGGCGAGCATCGGCGTGACGACGACCGTATGGCGGATGGCGGGATCGCTCATGTGCTGATCTCTCGATACCAAGGGTGCCGTGTCACGCCGCGTGTCAGCGAAGCGACAAGGGACGTTGCAGATATTCAGCTTCTCGGAGGCGGCGTCTTCGCAAGATGGGGTGCGAGGGCGAGCATCACCGGCACGACGGCGAGCGCCGTACCGGCTGCCGCCACGGCTGCCCATCCAGGCCCGACCGCGTCGCCGAGATGCCCGTAGAGCAGCGGAATCGCGAGCGCGCTGCCCCCGAGCGTGAAGGTGTAGAACCAAGCGAAAGCGCGATCGACGCGACCGCCCGGTGCCAGGTCCGGCACCGTGCCGTAGAGGACGGAGGACGTCCCATTCAGCACGACGCCGAGAGGGGGCAATACGGCCAGCGCCGGCATGAGCGGGAGCGCGACGACCGCCAGGATCGCGAGCGCGGTCGCGACCTCCGTGGCGATCACGGTTCGGGTGACTCCGAGCCGCTGACCGAGCCAACCGCAGGCGGCCTTGCCCAATGCGCCGCCGACCGCCACCAGCGACAGAGCGACGCCGACCGTCGCCAGTGCGGCGCCCTTCCCCTGAAGCAGGAACGGCAGGTAGAGCAGGAAGGCCGGGCGTGCCGCACCATCCAGCACGCCGATGGAGACGAGCAGCCCGAACCCGGTGCGTTTAACCCGCGAGCCGATGGCGGCGTCGGTCGTCGACGCGTCCCGGTCCGGGGCAGCGGCGGCGCGCGGCAGGAGGAGAGCCACGGCGAGCGCGACCAGTCCGCCCAACACAGCCACCACCCATAGGGCGGCCCTCCAGTGCCAAACCGTGAGCAGCAGACCGACGAGGGGCGGCAAGGCCGCTTTCCCGAGATCTCCGGTGAAATTGTAGGTCCCGAGAGGACCTCGAGCGCTTCCGCCATAGGCTCGAGCAACCAGAGCCGAGGCCAGCGGATGCTGGGTGCTGCTTCCCGCTCCGCCGATAGCCAGGGCAAGGCACAGCCCGACGAGGCTGCCCGAGAACCCTGCCAGCGCGTATCCGCCTGCGCTGAGCGCGGTGCCGAGGACAAGGACGGCCCGCGTCCCGAGCAGGCGCGCGAGCGCGCTGGAGGGGATTTGCAAGGCGGCCATGGCACCGGCGTACAGCGTGCGCAGGAGCGCGAGGGCCGCGTAGTCCAGCCCGAATTCCGCCTGCCAGACGGGCAGGAGCACGTAAATCAGGTCCGTGTAGCCGTCGTGCAGTGCATGATTAAGGCCCGTGACCAGCAGGGTGCGCAACGCGCCTCGCGGGGCGACATCACGGTTCTGGAGGTTCAGGTTGGTTGTCAGCGTTGTCATTGAACCGATTCCGTTTCACACACCATGGATCGCTCCGACGTGGGCTGACAAACGAGTTATGCTGACCCATAGCGTGAGGAAACCTGAC
>CAXTBZ010000218.1:0-2263 GCA_964242855.1 uncultured Sphingomonadaceae bacterium | reverse complement strand
AGCACTGCACCTTGACGAAATATTGCGCGCTCTGATCGGGCGAGATGTTGAACGCAGCCGATCCGGTGATCGTCTTGTCGGACAGGTTGGTCGCATCGAAGAAGGCGAGCTGGCGGGCACCGATGGCGACACGCTCGATCTTCTGCTCGGGCTCGAACTGCCAGGGTAGCTTGGACGAGGTGTTGGCATCGAAGCGCACGGTCACGATCTTGCCCGTGTCGCCCGGCGCGCTCGCCCCCTCCTCGATCCGAGCGGTGCCGCCGAAGCCGGTCTGCTGGCAGAAGATGCGGTAGAGCGGCACCGCGGCGAAGCCCATACCGACCATGAAGCAGGCGACGAAACCCGCAATCAGCCCGGTGCGCAGGTTGCGGGCGGCGCTCACTTCACCATCTTGGCGATGCTGATTGCGTAGACCAGCAGCACGAAACCGAACAGGAGCAGCGCGGTGACGATCGCGCGCCCACGCTGGCGACGGCGGATCTCGGCATCGCGATCGGCCGGGCCGGGGATCGGATCATGCTTGGGCATCAGGCGAGCCACAATTTGTCGACGACGAGCACGCCGAAGGTCGCGAACAGATAGACGATCGAATAGCCGAACAGGCGGCGTTCCGCGGTCATCAGCGCCGGATCGGCCTCGCGGCTGAAGCCGACGCGTGCGGCGAGCGCCACGAAGACGAGGCTCAACGCGATCGCAGCGACGCCGTAGATCGGCCCGGCAAGCCCGAGCGGCCACGGCGCGATCGCCACCGCGGCCATCGGCAGGCTGTAGAAGAACGCCTGCAACCGCGTCGCGCGGGTACCCGCGACGACCGACATCATCGGCACGCCGGCCGCCGCATAATCCGAGTTCACGAACAGCGACAGCGCCCAGAAATGCGGCGGGGTCCACAGAAAAACGAGCAGGAACAGCAGCACCGGCAGCACCGCGACATGCCCGGTCGCCGCGGTCCAGCCGATCAGCGCGGGGAACGCTCCGGCGGCGCCGCCGATCACGATGTTCTGCGGCGTCCGCCGCTTCAGCCATACAGTATAGACCAGCACGTAGAACAGGATCGAGACCGCCAGGATCGCGGCGGCAAGCAGGTTGAGCGCAAGGCCCATCAGGATGACGGAAAAGGCGCTGAGGCCTACGCCAAAATGCAGAGCGGACTGCCGATCCATGCGGCCGGCGGGCAGCGGCCGCCCGGCGGTGCGCTTCATCTTGGCGTCGATATCCGCCTCGTACCACTGGTTCAGCGCGGCGGCCGCGCCGGCGCCCAGCGCGATGCACAGGACCGCGGTAAAGGCGAGGACCGGGTGGATGTGGACCGGGGCGATCAGCAGTCCGCATAGACCGGTGAACACCACCAGCGTCATCACGCGGGGCTTGGTCAATGCCCAGAAGTCCCGCCATTCGGCGGGAAGCGTGCTGTATGCCTGGAGTGGCGCAGTCGCCATGCGGTCCTTCATTTCATCAATGGCCTGCGCCCGAAACGAATTCACGTTCCGGGCGCGAGGCGCTTAGCGGATACGGCGCGAACGCTCAGCGGCGATCTGCGCCCCGCCCATGATCATCGACATCCTCGATCACCGGCAGCGTCTCGAACTGGTGATAAGGCGGCGGGCTCGGCAGCGTCCACTCGAGCGTTGTCGCGCCCACGCCCCAAGGGTTGGCCGGCGCCTTCTTGCCCGCGATCAGCGCGTAGAGGATGTTGACGAAGAAGATCGCCATGCTGCCCGCCATGATCATGTAGCCGATCGAGGCGACGTGGTTCCACTTCTCGAAGGCGTCCGGATAGTCCGGATAGCGCCGTGGCATGCCCTGCATGCCCAGGAAGTGCATCGGGAAGAACAGCACGTTCACGCCGATGAAGAACCCCCAGAAATGAAGGTGGCCCAGCAGTTCGCTGTACATCCGCCCCGACATCTTGGGGAACCAGTAGTAGAAGCCGGCGAACAGCGAGAACACCGCACCGAGCGAGAGCACGTAGTGGAAGTGCGCGACGACGTAGTAAGTGTCCTGGTAGTAGTTATCGATGCCGCCGTTGGCGAGCACGACACCGGTCACGCCACCGACGGTGAACATGAAGATGAAGCCCATCGCCCAGACCATCGGCGTCTTGAAGTCGATCGATCCGCCCCACATCGTGGCGATCCACGAGAAGATCTTGATGCCAGTCGGCACCGCGATCACCATGGTCGCCGCGGTGAAATACATCTTGGTGTTAACGTCGAGGCCGGTCGTATACATGTGGTGCGCCCACACGACGAAGCCGACGACG
>CAXTBZ010000217.1:0-2296 GCA_964242855.1 uncultured Sphingomonadaceae bacterium | reverse complement strand
TAACGCTGCTCAGGCGATCTCGGCGGTGACGCCGACATCGCGAGGCGGCCTGCCGCGGCGCTTTGGCAGCGGGGCGATCGGAGGCGGATGGATGAGGGCTTTGGAGCGGATGTGCTCTGGCACGAGATCGGCGTGTTGCCGCAGGCGGTAGCTGGCGCCTTCGATTTGCACGACGACGGCGTGGTGCAGCAGCCGGTCGAGCAAGGCGGTGGCGACAACGGGATCGCCGAACACCTCGCCCCATTCAGCGAAGCCGCGGTTCGAGGTCAGGATCATGGCGCCGCGTTCGTAACGAGCGTTGACCAACTGAAAGAACAAGTTGCCGCCGCCGGGCACGACCGGGAGATAGCCAATCTCGTCCACGATGAGCAGGGCGAAGCGGCAATAGAAGCGGATCTTCTCGCGCAAGGTGCCCTCACGTTCCGCCTTCGCCAGTGACCCGACGAGGTCGGCCAGGGTGAGGAAGTGCACTCTGCGGCCGGCTTTGACGGCCTCGACGCCGAGGGCGACGGAAAGGTGGCTTTTGCCGGTGCCGGGCGGACCGATGAAGTGGACCACCTCGGTGCGATCGATGAACGTCAGCTCGGCCAGGGCGAGTATCCGGTTGCGATCGAGCGAAGGCTGGAACGCGAAGTCGAAGCCGGCGAGCGTCTTGATGTTGGACAGCCTGGCCATCATCAGCGATGTCTTGATGCGTCGGCTCTCGCGCAGCGTGAACTCCTCGGCGAGCATGGCGTCGATCGCCTCGAGCGCGCTGACCTCGCCGCGTTCGAGTTGGCGCACGATAGCGTCGACGATCTCCAGCGCCCTGGGCATGCGCAGGCCGACGAGAGTGGCCTTGATGCGGTCGACGACGGAGGGATTGAGCTCGGCCCGGGCGCTCATCATGCGCGGCCTTTGACGGCGAGTATCTTGCCCAGCGCATCGTAGAAATCGAGCGAACGGCGCGCGACGACATCGCCGGTGCGTCCGAGCACGACCGGCGTCTGACCTTGCGCATTCCCGCCACGTTGGCGCGGCCGCCGGTGCGCGGGATCGATGCACACTTGACCGCGTCCCTGCAGGGGCGCGTGGCTTGCGATCAGCACGCCGGCTTCGAGGATGCGGATCTCGTCGACCATGCTGTGCACCTCGAGCACCCGGCGCCGTGTCGTGTCCGGCACACTGTAGGTGTTGCCGCCGACGCTGATCATGCCCTCGTTGGAGATGCGCCGCTCCAGCCGGAGCACGGTCCGGTAAGGCAGCAACGGCAATGGAACCAGCGTCGGGCGCTCCTCGGCGAATGCCTCGTTGACGACCTTGAGGGTGGTGGCGTGCACGCGCGGGTTGGCCACCGTGTTGAGCCAGTGGCGCAGCTGGCCATTGAGGTCCTCGAGGTTGCGGAAGCTGCCGGCGAGGAAGAAATCCTCGCGGACATAGCGGAACGGGCGCTCGACCTTGCCCTTTGTTTGCGGCCGGTAGGAGCGGCAGGCCTTGGGCTGAAAGCCGAAGTGCCGGGCCAGGTCGAGCAGCGCACGGTTGTAGATGACGAGGCCGTCGACATCCTGCCCGAGCACGGCGGTTTTCATGCGATCGTAGAGGATCTCCCGGGGCGCGCCGCCGAGGGCCTGAAAAGCTGCGACGTGGCAGCGCAGCACGGCTCCGAGGTCCTGGTGCAGAACGAAGCGTGCCCAGATCAGCCGCGAGTAGCCAAGCACCAAGGAGAACAGCCAGACGATGCGCTTGGCGCCGGGCTCGTCGGTGAACGTGACCTCGAAGCGGGCGAAGTCGACCTGGCCCTGAACGCCCGGTGGCGTCTCGAAGCGGACCTCGAATGGCTGGACCTGATCGGGGCGCAGCTCCTGGACCGCGCGCTTGACCCCGGTGTAGCTGCCGGCGAAGCCTTGCTGGCGCAACTCGCGGCAGAAACGGACGGCGGTCAGCCCGGGGTAGGCCGCCAGCCGATCACGCAGATAGGGCAGGAACGCATCCGTGGCTCTCGGTCGCGGCGCCCGCGGACCGTAAGTGGGCGGCTCGAGGCCGAGGGCGATGTATCGGCGCACCGTCTTGCGGTCGATACCCAGCTGGCGGGCGATGGCCGTGAGGCTCAGCCCTTGTCGATGCAGTTCCATGATCATGACCAGTTCCCCAACTCGAACCACCGAATTTGCTCCCAACAGACGGAAGCAACATGGATGGACACGCAACGAAGTGGGGCGTTTTCAACGCCCACTTCCGGGGAGCATTCACCGGTCGACTAGACCGCTGGGGCGCAAAGATCAAGGCACGCGGCATCTACCGCGATCCTGTGCGGTCG
>CAXTBZ010000216.1:0-2297 GCA_964242855.1 uncultured Sphingomonadaceae bacterium | reverse complement strand
CCGGCCTGGCGATCTCGAACTCGATGAATTCGCAGATCATGGGCATGAACCAGGCCGTTCGTAACTCGAACGACGGCATCAGCCTGGCGCAGACCGCCGATGGTGCGCTCGACGAGATCACCAACATGGTGCAGCGCGTTCGCGAGCTCGCCGTGCAGTCCGCCTCGGGCACCTACTCGGCCGACGACCGCACCAACATGAACGCGGAAGTCACCCAGCTGAAGGCGCAGATCAGCTCCACGCTGACCTCCACCAAGTTCAACGGCACGGCGCTGTTCGACACCACGGCCGCCGGCACCGGCACCGTCGTCCCCGGCACCGCGGGCTACGGCACCAAGTTCACGATCCAGACCGGATCGAACAAGGACGAGACCGTGGATGTCGACATCGGCAACCTCGACACGACCAAGGCCACTGCGGTCGTCACCGGCACCGCAACCGCCGGTCAGATCGACGTGAGCTCGGTCGCCAACGCCAACACCACGATCACCAGCGCCGACGCGCTGCTGAAGACGGTGAACACGGTGCGTGCCGGCCTCGGTGCGTCCGAGAGCCAGCTGAACTCGGTGGTCAACAACCTGACCAACAACGTCACCAACCTGACCGACGCGAAGTCGCGCATCTCGGACGCCGATTTCTCGGCCGAGACGACCAACCTCGCCAAGGCCCAGATCCTGAACCAGGCCGCTACCGCAATGCTCGCCCAAGCGAACCAGTCGCAGCAGGGCGTGCTCAAGCTCCTCAGCTAAGTCTAATCCCTTAGCCAAGGTGATGGCCTCCAGCGCAACCGCTCCCCCGCGCTGGAGGCCCTTTCACTATCTTCTTACAGGCTCGCCAGAGCGGACAGGTTCGATGAGCGACAGCAGTCCCGCCCTTCACGGATATCGCGGCGAAGAAGCCGACGAGGATCTGGTGTTCGACGAACTCGATTTCGCCGATCTGCCGCCTGCGCCCGTGCTGGTGCCTGCCACGATCGCCGAAGTGCCTGCTCCGATCGTTGAAGAGCCGATCGCTACCAAGCCCCGCCGATCGCCACGCCGCGGTCGCGCCTCCGTGGAGGTCTCCGCCGCCCCCACTTCAGACTCGTCCGAGGACGAGCTTCAGATATCAGCTTCTGCGGACGCCGCTCCGGTGGTGATCGCGGAGGAGCCGGCCGGCGCGCAACCCGCGCCTTTCCCGCCGCGGGAAGCACAGCCGGCCGGCTCCAGGATGTCCCCTCTTTTGCTCGCGATCGTGGCGCTGGCGCTGCTCACCAGCCTCCTTTCGCTCGGCGGACTGATCGCGGTGAGCCGCACGCTCGCCCGCGCCGGCATCGCCAGGGAGAATGCGCTTGCCGAGCAGGCGGCGCTGGCCCGCGTACCCGCGCTGGTAGCGCATCTCGATGATGCGACCGCGCGGCTTGACGCTGCGGCAGGGAAGCTTGCCGCTGCGTCGCCAAACGGCACGCCGGCGTCGGTCGCCGACGTCCACCACGAGATCGACATGCTCAAGCTGGCTTTGGATGCGCGCCAGCCGCAGGGAATGGACGCGCTAAACAGCACGACGCGCGACGGCTTTTCGCAGGTGACCACCAAGCTCGACCGGATCGCGGCGCGGGTCGGCGGTGGCGCGAAGGGCAAGCAGGACGGCGACGACGAATAAGGCCTCTGCGCCGCAGGCAAGCGGCGGGCCTGCGACACTGCCGCTCGGCCGGATGCTAGATCAGCGCCATCCGGCCAGCTTGCCGCGCAATTTGTCCAGCGCGGACTTCTTGATCTGGCAGACGCGGGCGGCGCCGATGTCGAGCACCTGGCCGATTTCCTCGAGGTTCAGTTCCTCGACGAAGTACAGCTGGAGCACCATTGCTTCGCGTTCCGGCAAGCCGGCGATATGTTCAGCCAGCGCCTCGCCCAGCCGGCCGCGATCGAGTTGCTCGTCGGCACCCTCCTCGATGTCGGCGAACCACATCGACTGATCCGAATAGACCTCGTCGAGCGACTCATGGCGCACGCTCTCGGCGGCATCCGCCATTTCGCGGAACGATGCAGGGTCCAACCCCATCGCCTGCCCCAGCTCGATCTCGGTCGCCGCACGGCCAAGCTTCGCCTCCAGCTCGGCCCGCGCCTTGGCGATCTCCTTGCGCTTGGCCATGCCGGAGCGCGCCTGGGTGGCGTTGCGGCGCAGATGGTCGATCATAGCGCCACGCACCCGCATGCCCGCATAGGTGGAGAAGGCGTGGCCGCGATCCTCGTAGCCGTTGGCAGCCTCGACCAGCGCGACCATGCCGATCTGCACCAGATCCTCGATGTCGATCGCGT
>CAXTBZ010000215.1:1234-2300 GCA_964242855.1 uncultured Sphingomonadaceae bacterium | reverse complement strand
GTCGAGGTGCGATCGGCACGCTCTCTTGTTGAGACGGCTGTTGGCTTATGATACAATTCAATTCCGCATGTGAGACTCCGATAATCTTTGTCAGTGATAGCTTATAGCATCACGACTCGGGCCTGAGTATGCGATCTCTACCATGCCAGCCTATCAGGATGCCATTCGTAAGATTGGTGTTTCGCAAAAGACGACGGCTGTTCGCATTGTTGACCGGAAGGCCATTCCGTCTGGCGCAAGTAATGCCTTTCAGGCCAAAATAGATCAAGACGTTCACCCGAAGCACATCGGTGCGCCTGCCCGGCTCGGACCGAGGCGGGCCAGGTGACGATTTGGTCGGTTTATAAGTTACGAGGTCTCGGCCTTGATTCAGCCCGCTTCGATACGCGGCGCGCTCGAGTGGCCTTCAAAACAGCTGAAAACCACAAGGCAAATGAATGGAAGCGCTTTGTCTAGGTCGTGCGCACCGACTGTTTTCGGTAAGCGGTGCCCCGACCCCACATTGCTGAAGGTGGCCAGTTGAGCCACGGGTAGGCCCTTCGCGAAGGGCTGAAGCTATGACGATGTCATGTGACGATACTGGCATGAAGCCGGTTCGTCGGTTTGAGGTGTTCACGGGTGGGGGGCATCGCCGCGAGTGGAGCGACGAGACGCGGGCGGCGATCATCGCGGAAAGCTATTCCGGTGCGGAGAGCGTGAGCGCGGTGGCTCGGCGGCATGCGCTGGCTCCATCGCAGCTTTTCACCTGGCGCCGCGAGTTTCGCCGCGCCGCGCAGGCAGCCAGCGCTGAAGCGGTGGCAATCGAGCCGGAGCCCTTCTTCGTGCCGGCGGTGATCGCCCCACAGAGTACGACCGTTCCGCCCGCTCCTCGCAAGCGGCGAGCGCGACGGGCAAGGGAGGCGACGGCGGTCGAATTGGAGATCGACGGTGTATCGGTGAAGATCGCGCGGGGTGCGGATGCGGGCGTGATTGCGGCGGTGATCGACGCGCTGAAGACGGCGCGATGATCGGCCCGGGTGTCGATGCTCGCGTCATGGTGGCGACGAAGCCGGTAGACTTCCGCAAG
>CAXTBZ010000215.1:0-1134 GCA_964242855.1 uncultured Sphingomonadaceae bacterium | reverse complement strand
GGGCGCGGACTCGCTCGCGGCACTGGTGAAGGCCGAGTATGGCGCCAACCCGTTCTCGGGCGTGGTGCACGTCTTTCGGGCCAAGCGCGCTGACCGGGTCAAGCTGGTCTGGTGGGACGGCACCGGACTGTGGATGATGGCCAAGCGGCTCGAGCAGGGCCGCTTCCAGTGGCCCGCCATCCAGGACGGCGTGATGCGTCTGACTGCGGCGCAGGCCGCCGCTCTTCTGGAGGGGCTGGACTGGCGCCGGGTCCATTCCGGGCGTCGTCCGGTCGCCCCGCAGATCGCTGGTTGACGGCAAACGTCAGGCCTGATTCACTCAGGTCATGCTGGTCGAGGCGGACCTTCCCGACGATCCCGCGGCCCTCCGCGTCATGCTACTTGCGGCCGATATACGGCTCGCCGAACGAGACCAGCGTATCGCCGATCTCGAATGCGCCGACACCGATGCCAGGCATGAGATCGAGCGACTGAACGCGATCATCGACGCGCTCCAGCGGCATCGTTTCGGCGCGCGGTCCGAGCAGTTCGATCCAGATCAACTCGACCTTGCCTTCGAAGAGATCAGCGCGGCGCTCAGCCGGGTGCAAGCCGGACTCGACGCGAAAAAGCTAGGTGTACCGAAGACACGCAACACCAACCGGGGCCGGCTTCCCGCCCATCTCGAAAGGGTCGAGCAGATCGTCGATATCAACAGCAAGGCCTGCGCCTGCTGTGGCGGCGCGCTGCATGTCATTGGCGAAGATGTCGCGGAACGGCTTGATGTCGTCCCGACCACGTTCCGCGTGCTGGTGACCCGTCGCCCGCGCTACGGCTGCCGCGCTTGCGAGGCGGCGCCCGTCCAGGCTGCGGCGCCGCATCGCATTGTCGAGGGCGGGCTGCCGACCGAGGCGCTGGTCGCGCATGTGCTCGTCAGCAAATATGCCGACCATTTGCCGCTCTATCGCCAGGCGCAGATATATGCGCGGCAGGGCATCACGCTGGACCGCTCGACGCTCGCCGACTGGGTCGGTCGCGCCGCGTGGTGGCTGACACCGCTGCGCGACCACCTGCTGGCTGATCTTAAGCGCAGCCCCAAGCTGTTTGCCGACGAAACTACAGCGCCGGTGTTGGATCCTGGACGAGGGAGAACGA
>CAXTBZ010000214.1:0-2447 GCA_964242855.1 uncultured Sphingomonadaceae bacterium | reverse complement strand
CGACGGGGACGATCATGAACTCCTGGAAATCGATCGGGTTGTCGGCATGTTCGCCGCCGTTGATGATGTTCATCATCGGAACTGGCAGGACGTGCGCCGAGACGCCCCCGACGTAGCGATAGAGCGGCAGCCCCCGGCTCTCCGCCGCAGCCTTGGCGATCGCCAGGCTGACGCCCAGGATCGCGTTGGCGCCGAGCTTCGACTTGTTTTCGGTGCCGTCCAGCGCGATCATCGCGGCGTCGATCTCGGCCTGATCCTCGGCTTCGTAGTCGGAGACCGCGTCGGCGATCGCGCCGTTCACCGCCTCGACGGCCTGCAGCACGCCCTTGCCGCCATAGCGCTTGGCATCGCCGTCGCGCTTCTCGACCGCCTCGTGCGCGCCGGTCGATGCGCCCGACGGGACGGCGGCGCGGCCGAAGCTGCCATCCTCCAGCGTCACGTCCACCTCGATCGTGGGATTGCCGCGGCTGTCGAGTATCTCGCGGGCGTGGACGTCGATGATGGCGGTCATGGCAGCTGCTCCCTTGCTTGGGCCGGCTGTTAGCGGGACGGCCGCAGCGAGGCAATCGGCACCGCCTGCCGCTTTGTGGGGAACCGCCCAAGAGGCCGCTGGTTTTGTGACCGATGGCGCGGGCTTTGTTCGCGCACGTAACGATCCAAGAGGTTTGCCATGGCCGACACGCTCCCCGAAGGCACCGATCACATCCTCCCCGGCGCGACCGCCACCGAGCGGGACAGGGATGAACCCGATTACGAGACGACGAACGAGGAGGCCGCGCACGAAGCAACGGCTAGCAAGGGCTCCGGCACCGAAGGCGTAAAGGCCGACGCCGGCGATCTGCGCGACGCCGCCACTGCCAAGTTCGGTGACTTCCGCGCCCAGGCGACGGACAAGGCGCGTGAATATGCCGACGAAGGCAAGGCGCGTGCGTCCGCCGGCCTCGACTCGGTTGCCAAGATGATCGGCGACAGCGCCGACCAGATCGACGAGAAGCTCGGCGGATCGTATGGTGATTATGTCCGCCGCGCCGGCGATGCCGTCTCCGGCTTCTCCACCTCGCTCCGCGACAAGGATGTCGAGGAATTGTTCGAGGATGCGCGCGATCTCGTGCGCCGCTCGCCTGCGATCGCGATCGGCGCGGCGGCGGCAGCCGGCTTCGTCCTCTCCCGCATCATCAAGGCCGGCAGCGAGGCGCTGGATGAGTCTGCCCGGGCGGCCGAGCCGAAGAAGAGCCCGGGCAACGACGCGGACGACATCGGCGCTGCGCCGAAGAAGTCGGGCAAGGGCAAGTCCGGCGCGTCCGGCGCCTGATCCGGCTCAGGGGGACGTGATGCTCGGTCTCGGCGGCCTCGTCGGACAATTGTGGGAGGACGGGCGCGGCCTCGTCGTCGCCGAGGTTCAGCTTGCCAAGAGCAAGGCGCTTGCGGTCGTTCATCGCTCGCGCAACGCGGTCATCCTGTTCCTCGCCGCTGCCGTGGTCGCTTTCGTGTCCCTGATCGGTCTCGTGCTGGGCTTCGTCCTCGCGCTCGTTCCGATCGTGGGCGCCGTACTCGCTGGCGTCATCGTGCTGACCGGCGGCCTCGTACTCGCGGGGTTGCTGGGATGGCTCGGCGCCCGCTCCCTGTCCTCCCCTGCGGCCGCACCGGAAACTGGATCATGAGCGACACCAAGGCGATCAGCGTCGAAGCCGCGCAGGCGCAGGTCGATGCCGCGCGGCTGCGGCTGAGCGCGACGGTTGAGGAAATCCAGCTCCGAATCAATCCACGCACGCTGCTCGATGAAGCGATCACTGAAGTTCGCACCCGTTCATCCGATCTCGCGCAAACCGCTGCCGACACCGTTCGGGAACAGCCGGCGGTCGTCGCAGCAGGCGCGGCTTCGGTTGGGCTCGTGCTCTTCCGTAAGCCGCTCGGCCGGCTTTTCCGCAAGATCACAGGCCGGACGAAGGAAACTCCTGCGCCCGCGCGCCGTTCACCCCGCAAGCTCTCCGCATCAGAAGGACCAGGACGATGACCGCAGCCTCCGATAGCGACCATACCCCCACCACCCGTCAGGCGATCCGGGACGGCATCGACGATGCTTATGCCAAGACCAACAAGGTCGCCCATGCCGCCGTCGACCTGACGCGCGATGGCCTGGATCAGGCCCGCGAGAAGGCGTCGAACGCATATGCGCTCGCTCGCGAAAAGGCCCAGACCGCCGGGCAGTCGGCGGCCGGTGGCGTCGGCGCGCATCCGATCACGACCGTCATCGGCGGGCTTGCTATCGGTGCCGTGCTGGGCGCGCTGCTGCCGCGGACCGAACCCGAGGCCAAGGCGTTCGGCGCCGTCGGCCAGAAGCTTCGCAGCGCCGCCGACGAGGCGATCGAGGCTGCCAAGGGTGCCGGGCGTGACAAGCTGGATGAACTCGGCATCAGCCGTGAGCATGCGCGTGACACGGTAAAGTC
>CAXTBZ010000213.1:0-2451 GCA_964242855.1 uncultured Sphingomonadaceae bacterium | reverse complement strand
CACCAGCCAGCTTCTGACCCGAGGCCGCATCGTCTCCGGTGGCTCGACCCTGACCATGCAGGTGGCGCGTCTTCTCGAACCACGCTCCCGAACCGTCGGCGCGAAGCTGATCCAGATTGTCCGCGCTGTGCAGCTCGAGCTGCGGATGAGCAAGGCGCAGATCCTCGATGCGTATCTCACGCTGACGCCCATGGGCGGCAACCTCCAGGGCGTGCGTGCCGGCAGCCTCGCCTGGTTCGGCAAGGAACCGGCACAGCTCTCGGACGCCGAGGCGGCGCTCCTCGTCGCGCTGCCGCAGTCGCCGCGAACGAGCCGTCCTGACGCCCCGCACACCCGGGCGGCCGTTGCTCGAGCGAAGATTTTAGCCAAAGGCGCCCGCGACGGACTTCTGACAACGGCCGCCTTCAATGCCGCCGCGCTTACGCCGCTTCCCGAGCGAAGGCTTGCGCTGCCCATCCTTGCGCCGCATCTCGCCGAGCGTCTCGCCGCCGATCATACCTCCGGGCTGATCGCCACGACCATCGATCGGACGATCCAGCTGGCGCTTCAGCGCACGCTCAAGCAGACGCTCGACGAGGTTCCGCGGCCGGTGAATGTTGCGGCGCTCGTTGCGGACTGGCGCACCGGCGAGATCCTCGCCGCAGGCGGCAGCGGCAACTATTTCGATGCCACCCGCAAAGGGGCGATCGACATGACGCGGGCAATCCGCTCGCCGGGGTCGACCCTCAAACCCTTCATTTACGGCATGGCTTTCGACGGGCTGCTCGCCCATCCCGGCAGCCTTGTGCGCGACGAGCCGACCCGCTTCGACGACTATGCTCCGCACAACTTCGATGGCGGCTTCAACGGCGATGTCACCATACGCCACGCCTTGCAGGCGTCGCTGAACCTGCCAGCCGTCATCGTGCTGCAACGCCTCGGCCCCGTCGTGTTCGCTGATCGCTTCAAGCAGGCCGGCTTGCCGCTTTCGTTCAACACCGAAACCGTGGCGCCAAGCCTGCCGATGGCGCTCGGCGGCGTCGGCATGACGCTGCACGGCCTCGTCCAGGCATACGTGGCCCTGGCAGACGGCGGTGTGGTGAAGCCGTTGATCGACCAGCCTCAGGCCGAAGGGCACGATGCAACGGACGATCGCGCCCTCATGACCCGCGCCGGTGCCGACGCCGTGGTCGACATCCTCTCCGACATGCCGGCACCGCGTGGCGTCGCCCGCCACGCCACGACGATCGCTTACAAGACCGGAACGTCATATCGATTCCGCGACGGCTGGGCGATCGGCTTCGACGGCAGCAAGGTGGTGGGTGTGTGGATGGGCCGCGCGGATGGCGGCACCTGCGTCGGCTGTGTCGGCGTTGCCGCGGCCGGCATCCTGTTCCGCCTGTTCGACCAGTTGCCGGCCGATCCCCTGCCCCGCCGGACACTGGCACCGATCTTCGCGGACGCTCCTCCGGCCTCGCTGGTCCGTTTGAGCAATGCGGCGGCAACCCCTGTCGCCGGCGCGCCGCATATCACCTTCCCGCTCGCTGGATCACGACTTCTAGTCGACGCACAAGATCTCAGCAGCGCGATCAAGCTGGCTGTCGATGGGGGAAATCGACCCTATCGCTGGATGGTCGATGGGAGGCCGATCGCGAGCCGCCCGTTCGCTCATGACGCCGCCTGGCAGCCAAAAGAAGATGGGTTCTCGACGGTGACTGTCGTCGACGCGGCGGGTCGCAGCGACGAGGTCAAAGTGCGCGTCGAAACCCGAGCGCAGACGGAGTAGAGCGGCAAGGCCCAGAGCCTTAGCCCCCAGGCAGCATGCGCTGCAGTTCCGGTTCGCGGTCCCAGAACTGATGCTTCAGGGCTCCGATGATATGCAGGGCGAGCAGCGCATAGAGAGCATAGGCCGCATAGACGTGAACAGAAAAGAACACCGTGTGGAGGGTCTCCTTATGGTGCGGCTCAACGTTCTCGATCCAGCCGATACGTGGCCATGGGATCAGCCCGTACAGGTAGATCGGATGGCTTGCGGCGCCCTTCCAGGCGGAATCATGCATCCAACCGGAGACAGGCAGAGCCAGAATTACAACGTAGAGCGCTCCGTGCGCGGCATGGGCGGCGAGACGTTCCCAAGGCGCGTAGGTCTTCGGCATAGCCGGCGGCTTATGTGAGATGCGCCACAGGATGCGCAGGAGCACAAGCCCGAGAACAGTGATTCCGATCGACTTGTGCAGATCGATGACGGAGCGAATATAGGCGTCGGAGATATAGTCGGCCGACAGCCCGAGCGCGACGTTCAAGATCAGCAGAGCCGCCACGATCCAGTGCAGGATCATGGCTACGCCTGTGTAGCGCGAACTCTGCACGAGGGACCTCGTTTCGGACATCGATCCGGCTCCAGGTTGGTCTCAAACCATCAAATTGCCGCGACATGACAGCACGACACTCGAAAGCCCTACGGCAGATTGC
>CAXTBZ010000212.1:0-2457 GCA_964242855.1 uncultured Sphingomonadaceae bacterium | reverse complement strand
AACTCACCGACGCCGGCCTCACCGCCAAGGATATCGTGCGAACCGCCGTGGATGCGACTAAGCAGGGCGCCATGAGACAGGTATCCAGCCGATGAAGCGTATGATTGCGTCCCTTTTTGTCTCCGCCCTGCTGGCGGCAGGCGGTGCGCGTGCGGCCCTGCCCGAGGCGGCAGCGCCGATCGCGGCGCTCGACCAGGCGCTCGAGCGCGTCATGCAGGCTGGGAAGGCGACCCCGTTCGCCCAACGCTACGCAACGCTCGCCCCGGTCGTCCAGCAGGCCTTCGACCTCGACACGGTGCTCGAGACATCGATCGGGCCGAAGTGGCAGAACTTCACCCCCGCCGAGCAGCAGGAAATCCGCGCGGAGTTCCTCCGCTTCACGATCGCCAGCTACGTCAGCAGCTTCAACTCGTTCAGTGGCGAGCGTTTCGAGATCGAGCCCGACCTGCGCAGCATCGGCGCCGAGCAGGTCGTGTCCACGCGCATCATCCCTGCCAGCGGCGAACCCGCCCGCATCGACTACGTCATGAAGCAGGGCAGCGAGGGATGGCGCGCCGTCGATGTGCTGCTGGACGGCTCCATCAGCCGCGTCGCGGTGCAACGCTCCGATTTCCGCAGCATGCTCGAGGGCGGCGCCCCCGCCTTGGTCGAACGGCTGCGGCGGAAAGTCGCAGACCTTTCAGGTGGAACCGGCGTTCCATAACCGATGCTATCGATCACTCTGATCCTCGCGGCCCTAGCCGCCTTGGTGACCTTGGCCGGGCTTGTTCAGGCAGCGATGGGCTGGTGGTTCGTGAGGCGTTACAGCCGGCACGAGACGCCGCGCGCGGGATCGCTGCCGCCGGTGACCATCCTCAAGCCGCTGCATGGCGACGAGCCGTTGCTGGAGGAGGCGTTGGCCTCGTTCTGCAGCCAGACCTATCCGGAGTTCCAGGTCGTCTTCGGGCTGGACGATCTGGCAGACCCGGCGCTGCATGTGATCCGCCGGATCCGCTCCCGCTTTCCCGAGCTCGACATCGAGGTCGTCATCGATCCCACGCAGCACGGGGTCAACCGTAAGATCAGCAATCTGATCAACATGTATCCGAGCGCGAAACACGATCTGATCGTGATGGCTGATAGCGACATCCATGCTCCGCGCGACTACCTGCGCGAGCTCGTATCGAGCCTGGCGCAGGACGGGGTCGGCCTGACCACGACTTTATACACGGGGCTCGGAGCCTCGCCGACGGCGGCAGCCCGGCTTGGGACCGACCAGATCAACCACAGCTTCCTGCCCGGCGCCCTCCTGGCCCGCGCGCTCGGGCGTCAGGACTGCCTGGGTGCCACCATGGCGCTCCGCCGCGAAACCCTGGAAGCGATCGGCGGCCTGCACGCGCTCGTGCACCATCTCGCTGATGACGCCATGCTCGGGCGGCTGGTGAGCGGGCGGGGCAAGAAGGTGGCGCTCGCGGCAACGCTGCCCGCGACGACAGTGCCCGAGGTGCGGGTGAGCCAACTATTCGCCCACGAGCTGCGTTGGGGCCGGACCATCCAGTCCCTGGCGCCGATCGGCTTTGCTCTGTCGTCGCTGCAATACCCGCTCGCCTGGGCCGCGCTGGCGGCTGCGCTGACGGGTTTCCAGCCGTGGGCCATCGCATTGTTCGCCGGAGCCTGGCTCGTGCGCGTTGCCGCGGGTTTCGGGATCGACGCGGCGCTCGGCCTTCGGTCCGCGGCTCCCGTTTGGCTGCTTCCGTTCCGCGACCTATTGTCCGTAGCCGTCATCCTCGCCAGCTACGGCGGCAACGAGGTCGCCTGGCGTGGCCACGTGCTTCGAATCTCGCCGCCGCGGCTCGCCGCGGGCAAGGGGTAATCCACCGATGAAGACGTTGTTTCTCCAGCCGCCATCGTTCGGCGGCTTCGACGGGGGCGCTGGATCGCGCTACCAGGCCAAGCGCGAAATCCGGTCCTTCTGGTATCCGACCTGGCTCGCACAGCCCGCCGCTCTGGTGGAGGGCAGCCGCCTGATCGATGCGCCCCCCGCCAACATCGGCATGGAACCGGTGCTCGCCGCCGCGCTCGAGCACGACCTGGTCGTAATGCACACCTCCACGCCCTCCTTCGCCTCGGACGTGAAGGTCGCGCAGGCGCTCAAGGACGCGAAGCCCTCGCTGAAGATCGGTTTCGTCGGCGCCAAAGTCGCCGTGCAGCCGGCCGAGAGCCTGCAGCAGGGCACCTGCATCGATTTCGTCGCCCGCAACGAGTTCGACTTCACCATCAAGGAGATCGCCGACGGCCGCGATCTGAAGGACGTGGACGGCATCTCGTTCCGTGACACCAACGGCGGCCTGGTGCACAACCGGGACCGCGCGGTGATCGAGAACATGGACACGCTGCCGTTCGTGACGGACGTGTACAAGCGCGACCTGCGGATCGAGGACTACTTCATCGGCTACCTGCAGCACCCCTACATCTCGA
>CAXTBZ010000211.1:0-2461 GCA_964242855.1 uncultured Sphingomonadaceae bacterium | reverse complement strand
GCTCCGCCCCGATCGTCGGCGGCATCGAAAGTTCGTGCTTGGCCGTCACCACATCGAGAAGAGCCGGACCATCGTGAGCCAGCACGCTCTCGACCGCGCCTGCGAGATCGCCGGGATCTTCGACCCTCACGGCATGGATGCCCATCGCGCGCGCCATGGCGGCGAAGTCGGGGTTGGCAAGGTCCACCCCCGTATCCACCCAGCCCGCCGACTTCACCTCCAGTGCCACGAAGCCGAGCCCGCCGTTGTTGAAGATTATCACCTTCACCGGCAGCTTCATTTGCGTCAGCGTGATGAGATCGCCCATCAGCATGGTGAAGCCACCATCGCCCGAGAGCGAGATTACCTGCCGCGCGGGCTGCGCCGCCTGCACGCCGATCGCATGTGCCATGGCGTTGGCCATGGAGCCGTGCACAAGCGAGCCGACCATGCGTCGCTTACCATTCATCATGAGATAGCGCGCGGCCCAGATCGTTGGTGTGCCGACGTCGAAGGTGAACACCGCGTCGTCGCTGGCTGCTTCGCTCACCACCCTGGTGAGGTACTGCGGGTGGACCGGCTTGTGTCCCGGCGTGCCTTTGGCCAGATCGTCGAGACCCTGGCGCGCTTTGCGGTAGTGTGAAACGCTCTCGTCGAGGTGGGACCTCTCGCTCTTCGTCGTGAGCTTCGGAAGGAGCGCGGAGATCGTGGCGCCGACATCACCCACGAGCCCGAGTTCGAGCTTGGCCCGGCGGCCGAGGTTCTCGGGACGAATGTCAACCTGCACGACTTTAGCGTCGTTCGGCAGGAACTGCTTGTATGGAAAATCGGTGCCGAGCATCAAGAGCACGTCACAGGCGTGCATGGCCGCGTAGCCCGACGAGAAGCCGATGAAGCCCGTCATGCCGACATCGTAGGGATTGTCGTACTCGACGTACTCCTTGCCCCCGAGCGCGTGGACGATGGGGCTCTTGAGCGTCTCCGCGAGCTGCATGAGGGGTGCATGCGCGCCGGCGCATCCGCGACCACAGAAGAGCGTCACGCGGGCCGCGACGTTGAGCAGCTCAGCGAGCGCATCGAGTTCGCGCTCGGCCGGTACCACGATCGGAGCAGCTGGTAAGAGACCAGCACGTGAGGCGATCGCACGTGGGGGTGCGGCGCGCAGCGCGACATCGCCAGGGATTACGAGGACGGCCACGCCGCGCTGGCCTACGGCAGCGCGGATGGCGTTCTCCAGCACATAGGGGAGCTGGCCGGCGTCGGAGACGAGCTCGCAGTAATGGCTGCACTCGCGAAACAGGTTTTGCGGGTGAGTTTCCTGGAAGTAGCCGCCGCCGATCTCAGAGGAAGGGATTTGCGCTGCGATCGCGAGCACGGGCGTGCGGGAGCGGTGCGCATCGAATAGGCCGTTGATGAGATGCAAGTTACCTGGGCCGCAGGATCCGGCACATACGGCGAGCTGCCCCGTAATCTGCGCCTCGCCGGCGGCGGCGAAGGCGGCTACCTCCTCGTGACGGACATGCACCCACTGGATCTTGGTCTGCCGTCGTAACGACTCTGTGAGGCCGTTCAGGCTGTCACCAACTACGCCGAAGATGCGCTCAACACATGCTCTCTGTAGTGTGTCGACGATGAGATCGGCAATGTTGTTCGACATGGTGCCTCCTGCTCTTCGTGAAAGCCTTTGAAAACGGGATCGGGGTGCGACTTGGCATCGGAACGGCGCAGCCGAGCCGCAAACTTCGAAGACTAATAAGACGCCGCAGCTGTCCTTACGGCAAGGACAAAGCGTTGATCGGGACGTTCGGCGCTGGCGCGGCACGCGGCCGTCGCGCGGGGATCTTCGGTAAGGACCATCCGGCCGCCCTCATAGTGGATGCCGTCAACATCGAGCGACATAGACATCGCCCTGCAAATAAATGCCGCGTGCATCCAGTTTGCGTCCGACACCGACGTGTCGCGCTGGGTGTCGACTCGATCGAGGGCGAGCCGGAGGTGGTCGGCTCGCACGTGCTGCTTGCACTGGACCGCCGATCCAATATCGATGATTTCGCCTAGACGCCGCCGGTATTGCTACGGACGCCCGCAGCTTCATCGCTCGTGACCGCCGCGCTCGTGCGCGACATAGCACCGACAACCAGATCAGCGTTGGCTGCTCAACGGGCGGTGACTGTATCCGACGAGGATAATCGCCCGGTCGCGAAGGCGAGTGTCGCCGCTGCAATCAAGGCCGTACCGTGCGCCTCAGCTTGCGCGATGCGTGCGGATGAGAGGGCGCGTTGGGCCTCTAGCGCCGAGGTCAGGGTACCTGCACCACTTTTATAGGCCGACAGCCCCGCATCATGGGCAGTCGCAGAGGCGCTGACCAGTACCGAGGCGGCCTGGTGCGCCGCGAGGCTGCTGCGCACGGCGTCGTCGGCGGCTACGATCTCGGTGGCCGCCGCCTGCTTAAGCAGCAGCACCGTCGCTTGCGCCGCGTCCG
>CAXTBZ010000210.1:0-2472 GCA_964242855.1 uncultured Sphingomonadaceae bacterium | reverse complement strand
GCCGTCTCCTGGATTTACCCGCAGGACCAGCTCATCGCGCTGCGCCAGCAGAATGCCGCCGCCGACGCGGCGGCGCCTGTCGCCACCGGCGTGGACATCAACGCGCTCAATTTCCGCTACCGCATCGAGGGCGACAGCCCGACGTGGCGGCCGCTGCGTGCCTTCGACGACGGCCGTCAGGTGTTCATCGAGTTTCCGACCGGCATCGCCCAGGGCGAGCTGCCGCCGCTCTGGGTGATCGGCGCTGAGGGCGATGGCCAGCTCGTGAACTACCGCGTCCAGGGCAATCACATGATCGTCAACCGGCTGTTCGCCGCCGCCGAACTCAAGCTTGGTGGCAAACAGCAGCAGACCGTGCGGATCGTCCGAACGGACGGGAGGCCACAGTCGTGACCGACGCGCCTCGAGAGGAGGAAGGGACTGGCGCGGCTCCACGCTCGCCCCAGGAGATGCGGCTGCGGCCGAGCCGTGCGCCGGTCACGCGCTTGTCCCGAAAGGTTCTCCTTGGCCTTAGCACCGCCGCCGCCCTCGGGATCGGCGGCGCGCTGTTTCTGGCGCTGAGGCCGCAGCACCAGACGACAGGCTCCGAACTCTACAACACCAATAACCGCAACACGCCCGATGGCCTGGCCAATCTGCCGAAGGACTATACTGGCCTGCCGAAATCCGCCCCGCAGCTCGGGCCGCCGCTGCCGGGCGATCTCGGCCGTCCCATCTTCAACGCCGGCGCCCCAGCGCCGGGCATGCCGGCGCCAACAGCGTTCGAAGACCCGGAGAAGCAACGTCTCGCGCAGGAGCAAGAGGCGGCGCGCACCAGTCGCCTGTTCGCAACCACCAATGTTGGGTTCCAAGCGCCGGCTCCGTCGGTCGCGACAGCCGCGACACCGACGCCGGCTGCCGCGGGCTCCGCCGACCTGACTTCCCAGGATTACAAGCTCGCCTTCCTGAATGGCAATGTCGATCGACGCACCGTCAGCCCCGATCGCGTTATGACCGCAGCGAGTGCCTACGTGCTCCAGGCGGGAGCCGTTATCCCAGCATCGCTCATCACCGGCCTACGTTCCGATCTGCCGGGCGAGGTGACCGCCCAGGTCACCGAGGATGTGTATGACAGCCCGACCGGCAAGTTCTTGTTGATCCCGCAGGGGGCGCGGCTTGTCGGCCAGTACGACGCACAGATCGCGTTCGGGCAATCGCGCGCCTTGCTCGTCTGGCATCGGCTCATTATGCCAAACGGCAAATCGATCGTGCTCGAACGTCAGCCGGGCACCGATTCGGAAGGCTATGCCGGTCTCGAGGATGAGGTCGACAACCATTGGGGCATGCTGTTCAAAGCCGCAATTCTTTCGACCTTACTCAGCGTGGGCTCGGAGGCCGGCACCAACAACAGCAATAGCGAAAACAATTTGGCGCAGGCGATCCGCCAGGGTGGGTCGCAAAGCTTCAACCAGATCGGCGAGCAGGTCGTCGGGCGCTCGCTCAACACCCAGCCAACCATCACTATTCGTCCGGGATTCCCAGTTCGCGTGCTTATCACGCACGACTTGGTGCTCGAACCCTATCGCGGGTGAGGCCGTTTATGCCGAAATTGAAGTTGGCCACCATCGAGGACGACAAGCCCGTAAAGCTCACCGTAGAATTACCGGCTTCAGTGCATCGCGACCTTGTCGCGTACGCCGAGGTTCTGGGTCGTGAACTTGGGCAAGCCCCGCCTGAACCGGTAAAACTGGTTCCACCGATGATTACGCGTTTCATGGCGACCGATCGAGCATTCGCTAAGCTCAAGCGTCGATCGCACGATTCAAGCCGAACTCTTGAATACTCATCTCCACGGACAAATCCATGAACCGCCCGATCGATGCGTCATCCGATTCTGAGATCGACGCAGGATCCATCCGCCTCCTGGCCTATCTAAAATCGCGTTGACAGGGAGGTCCCGTTCGCGCGCCGATTGACAGCTATTTCGGCGATCTTATGCTCGAACCGCATCGCGAATTGGGATCGACTGACGCGGGAACGGAACTCCCGTGCCACCGAGGACACAAGCCTCATCAGAGCTGGATGTCAGCACTTGGCGATAGTGTCTCGCCGCGACTTTGCCTCTTCTCGCATGAAGGCAAGAAAGCGTCCAACAACTGCCTCTTCGCTGTGTGGGCACCAGGCCAGATCGATGTCGACCACCGCGTTCGTTTCAAAGATCGGCCTGAACGCGACTCCTGGGACCGAAATCTGAGACTGGCTTTCTAGGGCGAGCGTGACGCCAAATCCAGCAGCCACGAGGCCGAGCACTGACTGTTTGCTGGCGGAGTGTGACTGAATGTTGATACCGCCCCCCAGTAGCGACACGTACATTTCCCGGGCAGAATGGCTTCCCTCCCACTCTTGCGTCAGAAACGTCTCACCGCGCAGCACCGACCAGGAAAGGCCTTCGTTGGAAGATAGACTGTGATGTTCCGGCAGTCCTGCAAATAG
>CAXTBZ010000209.1:0-2489 GCA_964242855.1 uncultured Sphingomonadaceae bacterium | reverse complement strand
CAACATCCTCGGCGGCACGATCTTCCGCGAGCCGATCGTGATGCGCAACGTGCCGCGGCTGATTCCGGGCTGGACTGATCCGATCGTCGTCGGTCGCCACGCGTTCGGCGATCAGTACCGCGCCACCGACTTCCGCGTGCCCGGCAAGGGCAAGCTCACCATGAAGTGGGAGGGCGAGAATGGCGACGTGCAGGAATATGACGTGTTTGATTTTCCGGCCGCAGGCGTCGCGATGGGCATGTACAATCTAGACGATTCGATCCGCGATTTCGGCCGCGCCAGCATGAATTATGCGCTTGGCCGCAACTGGCCGCTGTATCTCTCGACCAAGAACACCATCCTGAAGGCCTATGACGGCCGCTTCAAGGACCTTTTCGCCGAGGTGTTCGAGGCCGAGTTCAAGGACAAGTTCCAGGCCGCCGGCATCGTCTACGAGCATCGCCTGATCGACGACATGGTCGCCTCCGCGCTGAAGTGGAGCGGCAAGTTCGTCTGGGCTTGCAAGAACTATGATGGCGACGTGCAATCCGACCAGGTCGCGCAGGGCTTCGGCTCGCTCGGCCTGATGACCTCGGTGCTGATGACGCCCGACGGCAAGACGATCGAGGCCGAGGCCGCGCACGGCACGGTCACGCGTCACTATCGCATGCACCAGCAGGGCAAGCAGACCTCGACCAACCCGATCGCCTCGATCTTCGCGTGGACGCAGGGGCTGATCTTCCGCGGCCGCTTCGACGAGACCCCGGATGTCACCCGCTTCGCCGAGACCCTGGAGAAGGTGTGCATCGACACGGTTCAGGCCGGCCAGATGACCAAGGACCTCGCCATCCTCGTCGGCCCGGATCAGAACTGGATGACAACCGAGCAGTTCTTCGACGCGATCCGCACGAACCTGGAAAAGGCGATGGCGAGCTGGGCTTGAATCAGAGACCCCTCTCCTTTTGCGGCAGGAGAGGGATCAGCCGTTCCTAAACAGTGCGATCCTCAGGCACCCACCGTCACGGACATCAACGCTGCCTTCACCGCCGCAATCGCGTCAGCCGCTTTCGCGCCCTCCGGCCCGCCGCCCTGCGCCATGTCGGGCCGGCCACCGCCGCCCTGCCCGCCGAGCGCCGCCACCGCGGCCTTGACCAACTCAACCGCGCTCACCGGCACGTCCGGCGTAACGCCGACCACCACCGACGCGCGGCCTTCGTTGACCGCGACGAGTACCGCGACGCCCGAACCGAGCTTCTGCTTGGCCTCGTCGACCAGCGCACGCAACCCCTTCGGGTCGAGCCCCTCGATTACCTGGCCGATGAAACCGTGCCCGCCGACCTCTTCGATTGCCGCCTCGGTCTTGCCCGAAGCACCGCCGCCACCCAGCGCCAGCGCCTTTTTGGCGTCGGCCAGCTCGCGCTCCAATCGGCGGCGATCCTCGACCAGGCTGGCGATGCGCGCGGGCACCTCCTCGGGCGAAGCTTTCAGCGTCGCGGCGACTTCCTTCAGCCGCTCCTCGCGCGCCGTCAGCCATACACGCGCGGCCTCGCCGGTCAGCGCCTCGATGCGGCGCACGCCGCTCGACACCGCGCTCTCCGAGACGATCTTGAACAGCGCAATATCGCCGGTTGCATTGACATGGGTGCCGCCGCACAGTTCGACCGAGTAGTTGCCGTCGGCAACCCTGCCCATCGAGAGCACGCGCACCTCGTCGCCATATTTCTCCCCGAACAGCGCCATCGCGCCCGCCGCGATCGCGTCGTCGGGGGTCATCAGCCGCGTGCCGACCGGCTGATTCTCCCGCACATGACGGTTAACCTCGGCTTCCACCGCAGCGACCTCCAGCGCCGTCATCGCCTTCTGGTGCGAGAAGTCGAAGCGCAGCCGCTCGGCCGCGACCATGCTGCCCTTCTGGCTGACATGCTTGCCGAGCGCGTGACGCAGCGCGGCGTGGAGTAAATGCGTCGCCGAATGGTTGGCGCGCACCTCGTTGCGATGCTCGATATCGACCTTGAGCGACACGGTATCGCCGACCTTCACCTCGCCGCCCTCGATCACCGCGCGATGTGCATGGAGGCGGCCGAGCGGCTTGGCGGTGTCGGTGACTTCTGCCTCGAACCCGGCCTCGCCCGTGATGATCCCGACATCGCCGACCTGGCCGCCACTTTCGGCGTAGAAAGGCGTCTGGTTGGTGAGGATCACCACCTCCTCGCCGGTGATCGCGGTGGCGATCCGCTCGCCGTCGCGTACGATCGCGACGACATTGGCCTCGCCTTCGGTGGCGGCGTAGCCGATGAACTCGGTGGAGCCCAATTCCTCGGCGATGTCGTACCAGATCTCGTCGGAGGCCTTATCGCCGGAGCCTTTCCAGGCGGCGCGGGCGGCGGCCTTCTGCTCGGCCATGGCGGCATCGAAGCCGGCGCGATCGACCGCCATGCCCTGGCCACGCAACGCATCCTCGGTGAGATCATAGGGGAAGCCGAAGGTGTCGTAGAGCTTGAACGCGGTGG
>CAXTBZ010000208.1:0-2545 GCA_964242855.1 uncultured Sphingomonadaceae bacterium | reverse complement strand
GCGTTCCAGGATGGCCGCTGTTGGCCTTCTGCACGGCGTCCATCGCCAGCGTGCGGATGGTGTCAATGGCGAGGCGATCGATCGAGCCGTCCTCCGTCACCGTCTTGGAAGGATGGACGGCGGTATCGGTGTCGCTCATGGACGAGTCCCCGGATGCTGGATTGGTGGCGCGCGCTCTGCCGCGGGGAACGGGCGGGCGCAAGCGCCGGTTCCGCAGCCATGACGGTTTAATCCTGTCGTTCGCGGCGTTCCACTCCCGCTTCGTCGCCGATGTATAAAGCATCGATCTCGGTTAGGAAAAGACCGTGACCGAGGAGGCCGGGGATCGCATCCAGCGTGCGCGCCAGGCCGTCCGGATCGGTGATCGCGCCGAAGTCGCAGTCGATCAACAGGTTATGCTGATCGCTCATGGTCGTCCGCGGCACCGGATCGCCGCCAAGCGCTCGGATGGCGCTGCCCACGAAGGCGCGCGCGAAGGGGAGGACCTCGATCGGGAGTGGCCGGGAGAGGGTGGTCACCGGCTTCGACGAATCGACGATGCAGATCATGCGGGCGGCCGCGCTGGCGACGATCTTCTCGCGCAGCATCGCGCCGCCGCCGCCCTTGATCGCGCGAAAGGCAGGGTCGATCTCGTCGGCCCCGTCGATGCACAGATCAACCGTGGCGATGTCGTCGAAGGCGAGGAAGCGGATGCCGGCAGCACGCGCAGCGGCTTCGGTCGCGAGCGACGTGCCGCAGGCGGTTACGCTGAGCCCTTCCTGGCGCACCCGCTGACCGAGCGCGGAGATGGCAAAGGCCGCCGTGGTGCCGGTGCCGAGGCCGACGAGCATATCGTCGCGCACTTCGGCAATGGCGGCCTCGGCGGCCTTCTGCTTCGAGTCCCCGGTCGTCATGACCGGGGCTCTATCACGCCTCGGCGGGTGCTGCAGCCTTGGGCTTGCGGCCGCGCTTGGCAGGCACCTTGGCGGATGCGTCGTCGGTAGCGGCAGCCTTGGCGCGCGCCGGCTTCGCCGGAGCATCGCCGTCCGCCTTCTTGCGGCCAAGCCCGATCTGCTTGGCAAGCCCGCGGCGCTGTTCGGCATAGGCGGGCGCCACCATCGGGTAATCGCGCGGCAGTTTCCACTTTGTGCGATATTCCTCGGGCGTCATGTCGTAGTTGGTGCGCAGATAGCGCTTGAGCATCTTCAACTTCTTGCCGTCTTCGAGGCAGACGATGTAGTCGTGCTTGATCGAAGAGCGCACCGGTACCGCCGGCTGCAGTTCGGGTTCTTCCATCTTCTTGGGTTCATTGAGCCCGGCGAGCGCGGCATGAACCTGCGCGATCAGCTCAGACACCTCGTTGGTGGCGACACGATTGTTGGCGACATGTGCTGCGACAATGTCAGCAGTCAGGCTCAGAAGTTCGGTGTTCATCTCTTCGGACACAGTGCGCAGCTCCTTAAGCTGTCTTCGGCAGCGTTGATTTGGGCGCGCCTTGGATACGCGCTTATCTACGCAGTTTGTCTCGCGGATCAAGTCTCCATCGGGAAAAGCCTTGAAGAGGCTCACAATCTGTTGTGAGCCCCAAAATTGAACAGGGCAGAACAACTTGCATGGCTTCAATAATGCAAGGCTTGCGAGGTGCACATCATCTGCTTTTGTGGCGTGTCAGTTATAATCAAGATGGAGAGATCATCGAATAGCTGAGGTTCAGCGCGCCGCACCAAGAAGTGGCGCCCTGCGCAATCTGGAATGACGCAGGACGTAGGGGAATGTGCGCATGGCAGCTTGTCGTTCGTATGGCACGGCTGATGCAGATCATCTCGCAACCAACCGCTTGTCCTCTACTACGGAGATCATCTCATGCTCGTTCTTACCCGCCATTGCGCCGCTGCCGCCCTGCTGGCGTTCGGGCTCGACGCTCCCGCTCTGGCGATCGAGCCGCCGGCGATCGTCCATGGCGTGGCTGCGGCGGTGCGCTATGACGAGCCGAGCGGGCGGTACTGCGTTGTCGTCGACACCGTAGCACGATCGCGGCCACCGCGCCCGGCGTGTACGACGCCCAGTGGCTCGCAAACGATCGGTCTTTGGGTCGCCCGATGATCGCCGCCCGGGCTGAGGCATCCGGTTAACCGCGGCCGCTTGCCGTGTTCCCGGGCAGGTGCTAGCACCATCGCCGGGTGTCGCACGCGCGGCCGATCCTCACGTACGGATCATCGCGCATGTCCGCTCCCGGCAAGCCGGCGCCGCTTCAGGCGGCCGGTGACTTAGGTTGACGTTGCTCATGTCGCATTTCCTTTCCCGCAGCGATCGCTCGACAAGCGACGCGGCTGCGCGGAACGGGCGCCCGGCCCTGCGAGCCCGGCATGCGATCGCAACGGCCACGCATTTAGCTGTTCCTTTTCCTTCGGTCCGCGGGCGCCATGCGCCGGCAGGGCCATTTCCTGACATGACCATATCGGCGCACCCGCTGCTGCCTCACATCGGCGGCCGGCGCGCCCGGAGAATATTCAATGACAACGCGCATGCTGATCGACGCGCGCCACCCGGAAGAGACCCGGGTCGC
>CAXTBZ010000207.1:0-2545 GCA_964242855.1 uncultured Sphingomonadaceae bacterium | reverse complement strand
TCGCTGAACATCGTCGAGATCCGCAAGCCGGAGATCGAGGCGCAGCTCGTCGCCGAGAACATCGCCCAGCAGCTCGAGCGCCGCGTGGCGTTCCGCCGGGCGATGAAGCGCGCGGTCCAGTCCGCGATGCGTCTCGGTGCCCAGGGCATCCGGATCAACTGCGGCGGCCGTCTCGGCGGCGCCGAGATCGCCCGCGTCGAGTGGTATCGCGAGGGGCGGGTGCCGCTGCACACGCTTCGCGCCGATATCGATTACGGGGTTGCCACCGCCAAGACGACGTACGGCACGTGCGGCGTGAAGGTATGGATCTTCAAGGGCGAGATCCTGGCGCACGACCCGCTGGCCCAGGACCGTCGTGCCGCCGAGCAGGCGCCGCAGCGCTAAGTCCGTTTCGAGGAATCTAGAACATGCTCTCTCCGAAGCGGACCAAGTACCGCAAGGCCCACAAGGGCCGCATCCATGGGCTGGCCAAGGGCGGCACGGCACTGAACTTCGGCGCGTTCGGCCTGAAGGCGCTGGAGCCCGAGCGCATCACCGCGCGCCAGATCGAGGCGTCGCGGCGAGCCATCACCCGTGCGATGAAGCGCGCCGGCCGCGTCTGGATACGCATATTCCCGGACGTCCCGGTGTCGACCAAGCCGGCCGAGGTCCGCATGGGCTCCGGCAAGGGTTCGCCCGAGTTCTGGGTGGCACGTGTCAAGCCGGGCCGCATCGTGTTCGAGATCGACGGCGTTTCCCCGGAAATCGCCAAGCAGGCGCTCGCACTGGGCGCGGCCAAGCTGCCGATCAAGACCAAGTTCGTGACCCGGCTCGGGGAGGCCTGAGATGGCAAAGGCAAGCAAGCCCGCCGACCTGCGGGCGAAGACACCGGACGAGCTCCAGACGCAGCTCCTGGACCTGAAGCGCGAGCAGTTCAACCTGCGCTTCCAGCGTGCCACCGGGCAGAACGAAGGCGCGGGTCGTACCCGCGAGGTGCGCCGCGAGATCGCGCGCATCAAGACGATTGTCCATTCCAAGAAAGTCGCGGGCGCCACTGCTCCCGCGGCGCGCACCTGAGAGGAGTAGGGCGATGCCGAGGCGCGTCCTGACGGGCCGTGTGACGAGCGACAAGATGGACAAGACCATTACGGTCCTGGTCGATCGTCGCATCATGCACCCGCTGTACAAGAAGTTCATCCGTCGCTCGAAGAAGTATGCGGCGCATGACGAAGAGAACCTGTGCAAGACCGGCGACACGGTCCGCATCGTCGAGTGCCCGCCGATCTCCAAGCGCAAGACCTGGACCGTGGTGATGCGCAACGGCGAAACGCTGGGCGAGGCGCCGCCTGACGCCATTGCCGTGGTCGAGAACGCTCAGCACCTGGGGCCGGCATGATCATCGTCGAGACGAACCTGGATGTCGCCGATAATTCAGGCGCGCGTCGGGTGCAGTGCATCAAGGTGCTGGGCGGCTCCAAGCGGCGCTCCGCGTCGGTCGGCGACGTGATCGTCGTCTCCATCAAGGAGGCGATCCCGCGCGGCAAGGTGAAGAAGGGCGACGTGCACCAGGCGGTGATCGTGCGCACCTCGTTCCCGGTGCGCCGGGCCGATGGCAGCGCGATCCGCTTCGATCGCAATGCGGCCGTGCTGATCAACAAGCAGTCCGAGCCGATCGGCACCCGCATCTTCGGACCGGTCGTTCGTGAACTGCGTGCGCGCAAGTTCATGAAGATCATCTCGCTGGCGCCGGAGGTGATCTGATGGCGGCCCGTATTCGCAAGGGCGACCAGGTGGTCGTCATCACCGGGTCCGATCGCGGCAAGCAGGGCGAGGTGCTCAGCGTGCTGACGACCGAGAAGCGTGCCGTGGTGCGTGGCGTCGCGATCGCCAAGCGCCACACCAAGCCACGCGGCGCGGGTGACCAGGGCGGGATCGTCGAGCGCGAGGCCTCGGTGGACCTGTCCAACCTGAAACTGGTCGATCCCAAGAGCGGCAAGCCGACCAAGGTGGCTTTCCGGGTGCTGGACGATGGCCGCAAGGTCCGTGTCGCCAAGGCGACCGGCCAGATCATCGAAGGCTGAGGAGGCGGGCATGTCTGAAACCACCCAAGCCGCGGAAACCACGCCGACGCGCGCGGTTCCGCGCATGCAGCGGCGCTACGAGACCGAGATGCGGGCGGCGCTGCGCGAGCAGTTCGGCTACAAGAACGTGATGCAGGTTCCGCATCTCGAGAAGATCGTCATCAACATGGGTGTCGGCGAGGCTGCCGGTGACCAGAAGAAGCTCGATGCGGCTGTCTCCGAGATGATGCTGATCGCCGGCCAGAAGCCGGTGAAGACGGTCGCCAAGAAGGCGATCGCCGGGTTCAAGATCCGCGAGGGTCTGCCGATCGGCTGCAAGGTGACCCTGCGCCGCAACCGGATGTACGAGTTCCTCGATCGGCTGGTGACGATCGCGATGCCGCGCGTGCGCGACTTCCGCGGCCTGCCGCCGAACAAGGGCTTCGATGGCCGTGGCAACTTCGCCATGGGCATGAAGGAGCAGATCGTGTTCCCGGAGATCAACT
>CAXTBZ010000206.1:0-2548 GCA_964242855.1 uncultured Sphingomonadaceae bacterium | reverse complement strand
AGGGCGAGTTCGTCGGCGGATCGGACATCATGATGGAGATGTACGAGAGCGGCGAGTTGGCCGAACTGCTCCAGAAGGCCGGCGTCACCAGCAAGGCCGCCTGATCGTTCGACAGATGCTGTCTGGATGGTCTGCGGGGTGGCGGGCCGTCGCGTGGGATCGCGCCGGCCCGCCGATGTTCGCGGGAACGTGGAACGTGGAGCCACATGCAGGCCGCGTGCCACTTTTCGGACAGGGCGGGTTCCTACGGGTCTTGAGGGTTAATGCTATTAGGAGTCGGGCAGCATCTGTCAGCTTCTCCGACATTGGATCCGTAGGGGCTGAGCTTGTCGAAGCCCTGTCCTTCTCTTCCAGCGAGACACGGTTAGGGCAGCCCTTCGACAAGCTCAGGGCGAACGGACTATGTGTAAGCACATGAACGGCGCTTCACTGCAATCCGGGTTGCTCGAAACCGTTAATCCGCTCGTTCGCCGCCTGCTCGCCCCAAACCCGTCGCCCTACACCAGCACGGGCACGCAGACCCACATTGTCGGGCATGGCGACGTCGCGGTCATCGATCCGGGGCCGGACATCGCCGAGCATGTCGATGCGATCCTCGCAGCGACCGCGGGCGAGACAGTAGTAGCGATCGTCTGCACCCACACCCACCGCGACCATAGTCCGGCAGCGAAGCTGCTCTCCGCCGCCACCGGCGCGCCGGTAATCGGGTGTGCGCCGATCCCGGCGCGGGAAGGGACGGGGCTGGAAGCGGGCTTTGACCAAAGCTACGCACCGGCGCGGATCATGGTGGAAGGCGACACCGTCATCGGTCCAGGCTGGACGCTCGAGGCGATCGCCACGCCTGGCCACACCTCCAACCATCTTTGCTTCGCGCTGCCGCAAGCGCAGGCGCTGTTCTCCGGCGATCATGTCATGGGCTGGTCGACCAGCGTGGTGATCCCGCCCGACGGCGACATGGGCGCGTACATGGCGAGCCTGGAGAAGCTGCTGCCGCGCGACGATGCGATCTACTTTCCTGCGCACGGGGACCCGGTGACCAAGCCCAAGCAGTTGGTGCGCGGCATGCTCGGCCATCGCAGGCAGCGCGAGGGGCAGATCCTCCGCCTGCTGGAGGAGGGGCCAAGGTCGGTGCACGAGATGGTCGCGAAGATGTACGTCGGGCTCGATCCTCGTCTCACCGGCGCGGCCGGCGCCAGCCTGCTCGCCCACCTGCTCGATCTCGGCAAGCGCGGCCGCGTGCGCGACGATGATGACGTGTGGAGGCTGATCGGCTGATGCGGACGATGCTCAAGGTCATGCTCGGCATCGTCCTGGCGTTCCTGCTGATCGCAGGTGGGGTGCTGTTGCTCGGCAAGCATGCATTCGATCGTTTCTGGTCGCCCGATCCGCAAAGCATCGCGACCGCCAGCCTGCAAGGTCTCCAGGCGCAGAGCCGCCTGACGGCGCTGGTCGCATCCTACGTGGCCGTGGTGACATCGACCCAGCATCGCTTCGGCATGTCGGCCGAGCGGACGCTGATCATGCCGGGGCGCGTGCGGTACGAGGTCGATCTTGGCCAGATGAAGCCGGGCGATCTCGCCTGGCACAAGGACAGCCATACGCTCGACGTGACGCTGCCGCCGCTGATGATCGAGGGGCCGGAGATCGATCCTGCGCGGATGAAGGCCTATGACGGCGGCGGGCTGTTGCTCAAGCTGACCGACAGCGGCGCGTCGCTCGATCAGGCGAACGGCCAGGCCGCACGCGCCGAGTTGATCCGTCAGGCGCGCGAGCCTTCGCCGATCGCGATCGCCAGGCAGGCGGCCAAGCAGGCGGTCGCGCAGAGCTTCGTCTTGCCGCTCAAGGCGGCAGGCATGGACCCGCACGTGCGGGTGCGCTTCCGGGGTGAGGCGTTTCCGGACGCCCAGCCCTTCACGCCGATGGACTTTGCCCGGCCCTGGCAGGACGTGATCGGCAACAATCGCTGACATTTGCGGCGGGCGCGCCTATCTGAGCCGCACCAAGGAGTTCGGATCGCCATGAACGCGCCTGCCAAGAGCCTGAAGGGCCTCGATCTGAAGGCCGAGATCGATCGGCTGCGGAAGGATCGTAACGCCGTCATCCTCGCCCACTACTACCAGACGCCCGACATCCAGGACCTTGCCGATTTCGTCGGTGACAGCCTCGATCTTTCGGCCAAGGCGGCGGCTACCGATGCCGACGTGATCGCATTTTGCGGCGTGCGGTTCATGGCCGAGGTCGCCAAGATCCTGTCGCCCGACAAGACCGTGGTCCTGCCCGACATGGCGGCGGGCTGCAGCCTGGAAGACAGCTGCCCGCCCGAGCAGTTCGCCAAGTTCCGGGCCGCGCATCCCGATCACATCGCGCTGACGTATATAAATTGCTCGGCGGCGGTGAAGGCGCACAGCGACATCATCGTCACCTCGTCGAGTGCCGAGCGCATCCTGGCTCAGCTGCCGATGGACCAGAAGATCATCTTCGCGCCCGACAAGAACCTCGGCGCCTGGTTCAACCGCAAGACCGGGCGCGACATGCTGCTCTGGCCCGG
>CAXTBZ010000205.1:0-2591 GCA_964242855.1 uncultured Sphingomonadaceae bacterium | reverse complement strand
GAGCGCGGCAGCGTCGCGCTGGGCGGCCAGACGATCGACTATGCCGATCGCCGCTCCGTGAAGGCGGCGCGCGACCGGCTCGCCATCGTGTTCCAGCAGTATAATCTCTTCGGCAACATGGACGTGCTGCGCAACGTCACCGTGGCGCCGGTCACCATCCGCAAGCGCGACCGGCGCGAGGTGGAGGCCGAGGCCCGTTCGCTGCTCGAGCGCGTGGGCCTCGGCGACAAGCTCCACGCCTATCCGGACCAGCTCTCGGGCGGCCAGCAACAGCGCGTCGCCATCGCCCGCGCGCTCTGCCTCCGCCCCGAGATTCTGCTGCTCGATGAGGTAACGTCGGCACTCGATCCCGAGCGCGTCGGCGAGGTGCTGGACACGATCCGCGAACTCGCCTCCGACAACATCACTATGCTGATCGTGTCGCACGAAATGAGCTTCGTGCGCGACGTCTCGCATCGCGTGGCCTTCATGGCCGATGGGCGGATCCAGGAAATCGCCACGCCCGAGGTGATCTTCGAGCGCCCCACGGTGAAGCGTACGCAGGACTTCGTCGCCCGCATCTCGCGCCGTTCGGGCGCTGCCTGATCAAGACAGCGGTGACGCTCGCCTCATGCAAGCGAGGCATGGCTTGGCTGTCCCATTGTAAATTGCTGCACTGCACAAACAGGGCCATTCTGAGGGGCATCGAACAAGACGATCCTTGGACCTTCGGGTCTCACCTTTGCCCGGAGACGGCACCATGACCTACTTTACGATCACGCCCGACCGTACGGTCTCCGCTGCCCGGACCGAAAGCCTGATGGCGCGCATGATCCGACTGTGGATCGAGCATTACCAGCGCGTGATCGACCTCGGCATCCGGCCGCACTGAGCACTTACAGATTCCGCTGGTCGTCGGTGAGACGCTGGCGGATGCGATGCAGGTGGTAGCGCATCGTCAGTGCAGCCGCGCCGGCATCCCCCCGTCCCGATCGAAGGATGCGTCATGACGCAGAACGGGATCAGGACGCTTTGGGCCGAGGGCAAGCCGGCCCTCGACGGCTGGCTCTGGATCGGCAACCGTTTCTCGGCCGCGAACGTCGCGGCGCAAGGCGACGATTGCGGCACCCGAGGGCTACCGCACCCCTGCTGCAACGGCTGAAGACGGACCATGCCCCTCTACTACTTCGATGTCGTCGATGATGAACAGTCGGTCGCCGATGAATGGTGGATCGAACTCGCCGATGACCTCGAAGCCAGCGAGCAGGCCTTGTCGCTCCTTCCCGATATCGCCCGTGGCAGACTCCCGAGAGGCGATCGTCGCGACATTTCGGTGTTGGTCCGGTGCGGGGGTGGAGAACCTTGCTTTAGAGCGACACTCATCATCCGTAGCGAGTGGAGCGAACCGGCGCGTCTTCCGCCTGGTTAGTTCTGCCGGTCGGCGATGTTTGAACGAGAGCTTCTTGCGCGATCGCTCCATTTGTCCCAGCGACAGCAAGGCAAATGTAAATGCGCTCCGTTCAGGATCGTGTGAGAGCGAATGTCACCGCAACGACGCTGGCAAGCGATGCCCTAGTCGGGTCGAGTGCGAGTCTGCGACGGGAGCGAGCGACATGCCGCGGTACTTCTTCGACACGAGAGATGCTGAGGCCTCCACGCAGGATGCCATCGGGATGGAGCTTCCCGATGTCGAGACCGCCTGCAAATACGTCGGCTCGCTCCTGACACGCCTGGCTCAGCGGGACTTGCCGAATGGCGAAGTCCGCTCCTTCGAATGCAGTACGCGGGACGAGGCCGGCTCCATCGTCTACCGCGGCGAGATGGTCCATCGCGGAACGCGGTTCTGATCCAGTGTTCATCCCCTGAACAGGCACGTCAGCTCTGCAATTGCCGCTGACGGTCGGCCTCCAGCAGCCCGGCAAGTTCATCGGCGGTCTGCCGGCCGTTCTGGATCAGCTGCTTCTCGTCCGTGTAGTAGGCGTGGCTGTCCCGCAGGCTCCGTTCGTCATACTCGCGAAACAGCTCCACGGTGCGGCGCACATCGTCCGGCGCAATGCCGATGTCCTGAAGCACCATTTCGCTCAGGGCCAGGCTGGACAGGAAGGTCTCGCGGACGAAGCGATCGATGCCGCGGTCCATCATCAGGTGGACGTGGCGCCGGTTGCGGGCGCGGGCGACAATCTTCAGGTTCGGGAAATTGCGGCGAGCCACGTCGATCACGGCGAGCGACGCCTCCATGTCGGCGAGCGTGACGACGAGCAGCTTGGCATGGTCGGCCCCCGCGGCGCGCAGCACCTCGAGCCGCGTCGGGTCGCCGTAGAAGACGCGCTGGCCGAAGCGGCGGACGACGTCGAGCTGCTCGGGATCCTGTTCCAGCGCCGTGAAGGCGATCTCCCGCATGCGCAGGGTTCGGCCGACGATCTGGCCGACGCGGCCGAAGCCGCAGATGATCACGGGCGTACCCTCGTCCTCGATGGGCTCGAAGACCCGCTGCGACGGAGGCTGCAGCCGCGGCACGAGGAAGCGTTCCGAGAGGGCGAAGAGCACCGGGGTGGCGGCCATCGAGAGGGCGATCATCAGCGTGGCGCGCTCGGAGTCACCCTGGCCCATGA
>CAXTBZ010000204.1:0-2601 GCA_964242855.1 uncultured Sphingomonadaceae bacterium | reverse complement strand
ATCTCGCCCTGACGCACCGACAGCGACACGTCGACCGGCGCCTGCCAGCCCGCGCGCGGCACGGCGGGGAGGAAGCGCGCGTGCTCGAGCGTCAGCAGCGTGGCGCCCGCGCCGCTGCTGCCCGTGGGGAACAGCGCGCTGAAATCGCGTCCCACCAGCAGGCGCACCAGCTCGGCCTGCGGCGCGTCGGCGGCCGCCTGCCCGGCGACGGCGCCGTCGCGCATCACCGTCACCCGGTCGGCGATGCGCGCGACCTCCTCCAGCCGGTGCGAGATGTAGATGATGCCGACGCCGCGGCCGCGCAGCTCGCGCACCACCGTGAACAGATGCTCGGCCTCGGTCGCCGAGAGTGCCGCGGTCGGCTCGTCCAGGATCAGGATGCGCGCGTCGGCGGCGAGCGCCTTGGCGATCGCCACCAGCTGCCGCTCGCCCATGCGCAGCGAGGCCACGCGCAGCGCCGGGTCGAGCGCCACCCCGGCGCGGTGCAGCAGCGCGTGCGCCTCGCGCATCATGCGGCCGTCGTCGAGCGTGCGGCGGCCGGTCAGGCGCTCGTGGCCGAGGAACAGGTTGGCGGCGATGCTCAGCCCGGGCACCAGGTCGAGCTCCTGCGGGATCATGATGATGCCGGCCGCGTGCGCCTCGCGCGGGCTGGCGAAGCGCACCTCGCGGCCGGCGAGGGTCATGCTGCCCTGGTCGGGGGTGATGGCGCCGGAGATCACGCTCATCAGCGTGCTCTTGCCGGCCCCGTTCTCGCCGAGCAGCACGTGGATCTCGCTCGCCTGCAGATCGAAATCGACGCCGCGCAGGGCGCGCACGCCGCCGAACCGCTTCTCGATCCCGCTCAGTGAGAGCAACGTCTTCCCCCTTTTTGCAATGACGCTAGGCTCGGCACGGGGGGAGTCAAGGCTCCACGCCGCCGGGTCGTATCGCAGTTCGGGACCGGCCGCTGAACCGCTGGCGAAAACTGTTTCAAGTCCTAAGCTTAGTCCAAGGGATCGGAGTTGATCATGTGGGGGTCGCGGATCGGCAAGGACTACGAGGGGATCCGCCTGCCGTGAGCGACGATCCAGCGCTGGTAGGGGCGGGGCACTCGGCAAGATCGCATTTCGACCAGCGAGGCACGACCTACGACCGGGCCGACATCCATCACCGCGTCGTGCAGATCCTCGCCGCTGGAGCGGACATCGAACCGGGGCTTCGCGTCCTGGACGTCGCCACCGGGACCGGCCTCTTCGCTTTCGAAGCAGCGAGGCAGGTTGGACCGGCCGGAAGCGTGCTTGGCGTGGACATTTCCGAAGGCATGCTCGCCAAGGCGAGCAGGAAGGCCGCAGAGACGGATCTGCGGAACATCGACTTTGTCCTCGGCGATGCTGAGCGGCTCGACCTTCCTCACATGAGCTTCGACCGCCTGGCATGTGCATCGGCGCTGGTGCTCATGTCGGACATTCCTCGTGCTCTGCGCTGCTGGTTCAGCCTGCTCAGGCCAGGTGGGATCATCGCGTTCGACACGCCTGCCCGACCGTTCGGTCTTTCCGGCACCATCGCGGAGGTTGCGGCCAAGCACGGCGTCAAGCTGGACTATGCCGACGTCGCGGACACTCCTGGCAAATGCCGCTGCTTGCTCGAAGGTGCGGCGTTCGAGGTCGTGGCCATCAGGACCGAGATCGCGGACACCGCACCGGTCGAGCTCGGCAACGCGGTCGCGTTCTGGGACGACCACCTCGACCATCCTGCATGGCGTCTCCTGAAGGCGGCTGCTCCGGCAACGCGCGAAGCCATCCGATCCGCCTACGTCGACAGCGTCACGGCCGCAGCTTTTGATGGGCGGGTCTGCAACGATACGACGTTGAACTTCACGTTCGGCCGCAGGCCGTCGTGAGCGGCTGCTGAGAGCTCATGGAGTATCGGCCGCGATGAAACGAAAGGCAGAGCAAGGGGCTTTGCCCCTTGACCCCATCGAAGGCGAGCCTTCGAAAACCTCTTGAAGAGATCGGGGTCTGGGGCCTGCGGCCCCAGCGGGTCAAGGGCGGAGCCCTTGGCTTGCTTCGGCTCCCCGAAACACGCTCGCGCCGCACTTCAGTATGCAAGTGCCACCCCATCGGCGCGCATCTCCGAGGCCGCGGCGTAGACGCGGTCGGCGCCCTTGCCGCGGTGCTCGATGCACTCGTAGCGGCCGAAGCCGCCGTCCGAGGCGCCGATGCGCCAGCCGATCGCGGCGAGCGCTGCGCGCGCCGCCGCCGGCACGCCGGCCTCCAGGCGCAGCAGCCCGTCCGGGCCGAGCCCGGGCAAATCCTCGCCCATGCTCTGCGAGGATCCTTCGTGGTGCCAGCGCGGCGCGTCGCCGGCGGCCTGGATGTCGAGCCCGTAATCGACGCGGTTGACCACGATCTGGGTCTGCCCCATCGGCTGCATGTCGCCGCCCATCACCCCGAACGCCATCCACGGCCTGCCGCCGCGGGTGGCGAAGCCGGGAATGATGGTCTGGAACGGCCGCTTGCCCGGCCGGTACAGGTTGGGATGGCCGTCGATGAGCGAGAACAGCTCGCCGCGATCCTGGAACATGAAGCCCAGGCCGTCCGCCACCAGCCCGGAGCCCATGCC
>CAXTBZ010000203.1:0-2639 GCA_964242855.1 uncultured Sphingomonadaceae bacterium | reverse complement strand
AGGTGCCAGTGACCGCAAGGTCGTGAAGGTTCGAGTCCTTTCCTGGGCACCACCGTTTTTTTCGTCCGATAACAATGAGTTAGTCCCCGGGCGACGGCCGAAACAGCCCCGAATGTGGGGCGTTTTCTATGGCGCTCGAAGGCTAGTGGAGCCGCGAGACCGGCCATAGCGGTCTTCAGGCACAAAAATAGGCCCCGGTCTCCCGAGGCCCATTTCCAAACTCCACTTATCTCACGGCGGGCTGCGTCAGGGCATTCCGAGCATCGTCCGTTGCTGCGTCCAGCACGCCGGGATGTCGGCCGCGAGCAGCCTGGACGGTGTGAGCCGCGGTGGGTGACGCCCCTTGCTGATGGCTTCGACGATCTCGGGCGCGAGCCAGGCGATGCGCATCAGCCGGGTCGCACGCGTCGTGCATTTGCCCATCTGTGTGGCAATCGCCTTCATCGACAGGTCGGGCGCGGTCAGTACAGCATCTTTGACGACCCGTGCTTCGGCGAGCAGCGCGACCAGGGATTGGTCACGGGCTGTCGCGATACCGTCGTCGCCGGCGAGGACCAGCTTCACATCCTTGCCGTGCCGTACGCGCACCGCCGGCGCTGTGATCACCATCGGCGCGTTATCGCCCGACTGCTCGAGCCCAAGGATCCGGTGCAGCGCCGCGCGATCGATATCCACGACGATACGATCATTTTCGACACGAACCTGTGTCGCCAGCGTCCTGACCAGCGTCTTGCGGCCATGATGCGTGTCCAGCTTCGCGGCGGTCGCAGCGGCAATGGTGAAGGTCGATGCGATGGCCGCCGCGTCGTTCTCAACCAACTGGCGGAGCGCACGCCGATCGAGGAGCAGCGCCTCCAGTCGCAGGACGACCGCCGCCTCAAGGTCATGGGCAGGCATCCGCCACGCCGCGGGTGCACCGTCGCGAAGCTCGGACGCATGCGTGATGTAATAGCGATACCGTTTGCCCGACTTGACCGCATGGCTCGGTGACATCCGTCGGCCTTCCCCGTCGCGCAAGATGCCAGCCAGCAGGCTCGGCTCGCGCAGATTGACCCCGATCTTCCGCGCAACCTTGTTCGCCGCGATCGTACGCTGGACGGCGTCCCAGAGCTCGGGCGTGATGATCGCCTCATGCTCGCCGGGCCGGGCGTCGCCCTTGTGGACGATGTCGCCAAGATAGATGCGGTTGGACAGCATCGCGAACAGCATCCCGCGTTCGAAGGGAACGCCACCAATCGGCGGACTGCCATCGGATCGGGGACGGACCTTGGTGCGGTAGCCGCCGGTTCGCAGCTCTTCGATTAAAGGCCTCGCTGATCCCAGCGCCACGTATCGGTTGAAGATATGGCGCACCGTCTCGGCGTCGACTTCGTCGATCAGCAGCTTGCGATCGACGACGCGGTAGCCGAGCGGGACGTTGCCACCCATCCACATGCCCTTCTTCTTGGAGGCGGCAATCTTGTCGCGGATACGCTCGCCGGTCACTTCACGTTCGAACTGCGCGAAGGAGAGGAGTACGTTGAGTGTGAGGCGTCCCATGCTGGTGGTGGTGTTGAAGGCTTGCGTCACCGAGACGAACGAGGCGCCGCGTGCATCGAGCACATCGACGATCTTGGCGAAGTCCGACAGCGCGCGCGTGAGCCGATCGACCTTATAGACGACGATGACATCGACACGGCCAGCCTGGACATCGGCGAGCAGCCGCTTGAGCCCGGGCCGTTCCATCGTGCCGCCCGAGAAGCCGCCATCGTCATAGGCGGCCTTGACCAACGTCCAGCCTTCATGGCGCTGGCTCAGAATATAGGCCTCGCATGCCTCTCGCTGCGCATCGAGGCTGTTGAACGCCTGCTCGAGACCTTCTTCGGTCGATTTGCGCGTATAGACCGCGCAGCGGATCGTGCCGCCCGCCTTAGCCACGACCGGTCAGCCCGAAGAAGCGCGGTCCCGACCAACCGGCGCCGGTGACCTCGCGAGCGATCGCGGTAAGCGAACGATAGACCCGGTCCTCGAACAAATAGCCATTGTCGGTGACGAGCACGGTGACGCTTCGGCCGTTCCAACTTCGCACAAGCTGGGTGCCAGCTTTGGTCGGCGGGGCTGACGACGGCGATTGCAGCGTGCGCGCGACCCGTGCCGGCAGTTTGCCCAGTGCCTTCTCCTGCACCCGGTAAGCGAGGCCCAGCCGTAGCAGATCGGGAGACAGGCGAGGGGCGGGCGCCTTCCACAGTTTCACCCATTCGTCGGCGAGGGCGGCTGGCGGCAAAGCCGCCAGCCGGTCGAGTTGCTCTGCCAGGCGCGTCATGCCGGTCACGCTGCAGTAACCGTGTAGCGTGATGCGCCGGTCTCGCCGGTGCGCGTGACCGCGTGGCCCTTCTTGCGAAGCCCGGTCAGCGCGGCGCGCGTGGTGTGCGGCAGCCACCCGGTCGCCTCGACCATGTCGGTAAACGTAGCGCCGCCGTCCCGGCGGAGCATCTCGAGCACGGTCGCGATCTTGCTTGCAGGCTTACCGGGGGTATCGTCCGCCACCGCAGGAACGGCCGGCGCCCCGGGCGCGGCGTCGTCCGGCTCCTCAACAGCGATGATGGCGCGACCGGCGGCGGTGATCGCGAGGCCGATCCGGGCATCGCCGTCCTGGCGCC
>CAXTBZ010000202.1:0-2706 GCA_964242855.1 uncultured Sphingomonadaceae bacterium | reverse complement strand
GCTGTCGGCTTCTCCGGCAGCGCGCACGATCAGGTCGAGCGGCTGACCGCGCTTGCCCGTGAGGCGGGGCTGGACGGCGTGGTGTGTTCGGGCGCCGAGGTGAAGGCCGCCAAGAAGATCTGGCCGCACGGCTTCTTCGTCGTGCCCGGCGTCAGGCCCGCCGATGGCGTGGTCGGCGATCAGAAGCGGGTGGTGACGCCGCGCCAGGCGCTCGATCACGGCGCCTCGGTTCTGGTCATCGGCCGCCCGATCACCAAGGCTGACGATCCGGATGTGGCCGCGCGCGCGATCGAAGCGACACTCTGAAGGCCCCAAGCGGTGACGCTGATCCGCCCCTTCATTCCGGCAAGGGATTTTGCGCTGTCCCTCGCCTTCTACGAGGCGATCGGCTTCGGGACTACCTACCAGGACGATAGCCTCGCGATCATGGAGCAGGGCGGCGCCGGCATTCTGCTCCAGAACCATTATGTACAGGCGTGGGCCGAGAACGCCATGCACCAGCTGTTCGTCACCGATCTCGATGGCTGGTGGGTACGGACTGCAGGTCTTACCGATCGCTTCGGCGTGCAGCCGCCGATCGCACCCGCGATGCAGGAGTGGGGCATCCGCGTCGGCTTCCTGTGGGATCCTTGCAGCGTACTGTGGCACGTCTGCGATCCCGGCGACTGATCCGTGGCGACGCCGTTTAGTGCCGCCGGCCGTAGCGGCTGCTCTCGAAGGAAACCGCCGCCTGGGCGCCGTCACCGAGCGGGATGACCGCGGTGCCGAAGGCCGCGCGCGTGCCGTTCGATCCGATCAGCGCACCGATCTCGCCGTGAATCTGACGGCTTTGCCCGCCGCCGCTCAGCCCGGCCTGAGCATCGGCGACACTCGCCTCGGTATCGTGCGCGAGCAGGTCCGCCTTCTGCGCATCGCTGAGGCTGAGCGTCTGTGTCGGTGTGGCAGGCGCGGTCTGCGCCGCCAGCGGCACCGCCAGCAGCGTGCATCCAGCAACCGCCAGAAGCGACCATGTCGAATAAGCCTTGCCCATGGCCATTCTCCTACCCGCCCTGCGCCATTTGTACAATGAAGGCGGCACCGAACGGCCTGCCGTGCCGGACGATCACTTGGCCGAGCCCCTCCCTTGCGGCAGGCGACAGACGGACCATTTCCGTACCGCGCAGTATCCTTGCGCCGCCTTCCATTCCGGAGCCACTCCATGCGCTACAACCGCTTAGGCCAGACCGGCCTGTTCGTGTCCGAACTCTGCCTCGGCACCATGACCTTCGGCGGCGGCACCGAGGGCATGTGGAGCTCGATCGGCAACCTCCAGCAGGAAGAGGCCGACGCGCTGCTCAAGACCTCGATCGATGCCGGCATCAACTTCGTCGACACCGCCAATGTCTACGGTGCGGGCGGCTCCGAAAGTATCACCGGCCAGGCGATCCGCAATCTCGGCATCAAGCGCGACGAGGTGGTACTCGCCACCAAGTTCCTGGGCGAGACCGGCCCTGGGCCCAACGGCCGGGGCGCATCCCGCTTCCACATCATGCAGGCGGTGGAGGACAGCCTCGAGCGGCTGCAGGTCGACCATATCGACCTCTACCAGATCCACGGCTTCGATCCGGCGACGCCGATGGAGGAGACGCTGCGCGCGATGGACGAACTGGTGAGCGCGGGCATGGTCCGCTACATCGGCGTCTCGAACTGGGCGGCGTGGCAGATCGCCAAGGCGCTCGGGGTGTCGGAGCGGCTGGGGCTGTCGCGCTTCGCCAGCCTGCAGGCCTACTACACCGTCGCCGGCCGCGAACTCGAACGCGAGATCGTGCCGATGCTGACGTCCGAGGATGTTGGCCTGATGGTGTGGAGCCCGCTCGCCGGCGGCTTCCTTTCGGGCAAGTACAGCCGCGACGACGACAAGGCGGAGGGCCGCCGCGCCGGCTTCGACTTCCCCCCGGTCGACAAGGATCGCGGCTTCGCGCTGATCGACGTGATGCAGCCGATTGCGGAAGCGAAGGGCGTCTCGGTTGCGCAGATCGCGCTCGCCTGGCTGCTCCACCAGCCGGTCGTCTCCAGCGTGATCATCGGCGCCAAGAAGCCTGAGCAACTGGCCGACAACATCGCCTCCACCGAGGTTAAGCTGAGCGACGCGGAGCTGAAGTCGCTCGGCGAGGTGAGCGCCATTCCTGCCGAATATCCCGGTTGGATGCTCGAGCGACAGGGCGAGTACCGCCGCGGGTTGCTGGCGAAGGCGCGGAAGTAAGCGTCACTCCCTCTCTCGCAGATGCGGAGAGGGAGAAGTCGCGTGGAACACCAGCCTTCCGCCATTGTTCTGCGCGCCATGACCGATGACAGCGCCTTCATCTCCGCCGAACGCTTCCGCTCGCCTTCGATCCTGCTTTCGGGCGCGGTGGACTATTCGATGTACAACAACTTCCGCGGTCAGCTCTATGGCGCGCCCAAGGACGGGTTGATCATCGTCGAACTCTCCACGCTCGGCGGCGATCCCGAGGTCGCGCGGATGATGGGCGAGGACATCCGCTTCCATTCCGAGATGGAGCCGCAGCGCCGCTTCGTGTTCCTCGGCAAGGCGGCGATCTATTCGGCCGGCACCACCTTCATGAGCTTCTTCGCAACCGAGAACCGCTTCCTCACGCGCGGCACCCGGCTGATGATCCACGAGCGCATCCTGTCCAAGACGCTGCCGATCAATGGCCCGCTCTCCAC
>CAXTBZ010000201.1:0-2747 GCA_964242855.1 uncultured Sphingomonadaceae bacterium | reverse complement strand
TCGAGCTCGAGCACCACGTCCGAATACATCTGGATGAAGCGGCGATAGCTGTCCCACGCGAAGCGCTCGTCGCCCGAGCCCTTGGCGAGCCCCTCGACGGTCTCGTCGTTGAGGCCGAGGTTGAGCACCGTGTCCATCATTCCCGGCATCGACGCCCGCGCGCCCGAGCGGACAGATACGAGCAGCGGGTTCCCGGCATCGCCGAAGACCTTTCCCGTAGCCTCCATGATATGGCCCAAGCCATAGGATAGTTCCGCCGCAAAACGCGTCGGGAAGGTGCAGCCCTCCTGGTAATAGCGGGCACACATCTCAGTTGAAATCGTGAAGCCCGGCGGCACGGGCAGGCCAACTGTCGCCATTTCCGCGAGATTGGCACCTTTGCCCCCTAAGAGATTGCGGTCCGCCTTACCGCCGTCCGCGACGCCTCCACCGAAGCGATAGACGTAGCGGCCAGGAGCCGGATCTATTTCGTCATAAATCGTCGCCACGGCGCCTCGGATCACCCTGTCCTCCACGGTGTTTAAACCCCTGATTCGCGCTCAACGCACATGGCGATGCCCATGCCTCCGCCGATGCAGAGCGTGGCCAGGCCCTTCTTGGCGTCGCGCTTCTCCATCTCGTAGAGCAAGGTGGTCAGCACGCGCGCGCCCGAGGCGCCGATCGGGTGACCGATCGCGATCGCGCCGCCGTTGACGTTGACCTTCTCAGGCGGAAGGCCGAGCTCTTGGCAGACCGACAGCGCTTGTGACGCGAATGCCTCATTGGCCTCGATCAGATCGAGATCGGCAACCGTCCAGCCGGCCTTCTCCAGCGCCTTCTTCACAGCCGGCACCGGGCCGATGCCCATATAGGCGGGATCGACGCCCACCGACGCCCAGCTGCGGATCGTGGCGAGCACCTTCGAGCCGCGCTTGGTCGCTTCCTCGGCCGACATCACCACGAGAGCCGCTGCGCCGTCGTTGAGACCCGACGCATTGGCGGCGGTCACCGTGCCGTCCTTCTTGAAGGCGGGCTTGAGCTTTTCCATCGCCTCGATCGTGGCACCGGCGCGGATATATTCGTCGTCCTCGACGATGGTGTCGCCCTTGCGGCCCTTCACCGTCACCGGCGCGATCTCGTCCTTGAAGCGGCCCGACGCGCGCGCCTTCTCCGCCTTGTTCTGCGAGCCGACCGAGAAGATGTCCTGCGCCTCGCGCGTGACCTGATACTTCTCGGCAAGATTCTCGGCGGTAATGCCCATGTGATAGGCGTTGAAGGCGTCGGTCAGGCCATCGACGATCATCGTATCGACGAGGCTCAGATTGCCCATCTTGGTGCCGCTGCGCAGATTCTGAGCATGGTTGGCCATCGACATGCTCTCCTGCCCGCCCGCGACCATGATCGTGGCGTCGCCGTTGGCGATCGCCTGGCTCGCCAGCGCGACGGCGCGCAGACCGGAGCCGCAGACCTGGTTGACGCCCCACGCGGGCACCTCTTTGGGAATGCCGGCCGCCATCGATGCCTGTCGTGCCGGGTTTTGGCCCTGCGCTGCGGTCAGCACCTGGCCGAGGATGACCTCGGATACGTCCTCGCCCTTGACACCGGCTTGCTCCAGCGCGGCCTCGATCGCGACGCGGCCGAGTTCGTGCGCGGGCGTCGATCCGAAGGCGCCGAGGAAGCTGCCGACAGGGGTCCGCTTCGCTGCGGTGATGACGACGTCAAACATGATTAAACGACTCGCGATGCAGAATTGTCGAGGTTGTTTGAAGGGCATTGTCGTAGTGAGCGGTGGTCACCCTCGTGATCTGTTCCGCCGTCACGCCAGGCCCCAGCTCGACCAACCGGAACGGGCTGTCATGATCCGGGCGGCTAAAGACGCACAGATCGGTGACGATCATGTCGACCACGTTCTTGCCGGTGAGCGGCAGCGTGCATTCGGGTACGAACTTGGCGCTGCCGTCCTTCGAATTATGCTCCATCACCACGATGATCTTCTTGACGCCGGCGACGAGGTCCATGGCACCACCCATGCCCTTCACCATCTTGCCGGGGATCATCCAGTTGGCGATGTCGCCATTCTCGGCCACCTCCATCGCGCCCAGCACGGCGAGGTCGATATGCCCGCCCCGGATCATCGCGAAGCTGTCGGCAGAGGAGAAATAGGCCGTCTGCGGCAGCTCCGAGACGGTCTGCTTGCCGGCGTTGATCAGGTCCGCATCTTCCTCACCCTCATAGGGGAAGGGCCCGATGCCGAGCATGCCGTTCTCGGACTGGAGCGTGACGTTCACGCCCGCCGGAATGAAGTTCGCCACCAGCGTCGGAATACCGATGCCGAGGTTGACGTAGAAGCCGTCCTGCAACTCACGCGCGGCGCGCGCGGCCATCTCGTCGCGGGTCCATGCCATTATGCGGCCTCCTTCTTGCGGACGGTGCGGAACTCGATGCGCTTGTCATATGGGGCGCCGCAGATCAGCCGGTTGACGTAGATGCCGGGCAGGTGGATCGCATCCGGGTTCAGCGATCCGGTCGGCACGATCTCCTCGACCTCGGCGACGCAGACCTTGCCGCAGGTCGCGGCCGGCGCGTTGAAGTTGCGCGCGGTCTTGCGGAAGATCAGGTTGCCGCTCTCGTCCGCCTTCCAGCCCTTGATGATCGACAGATCGGCGACGATGCCGCGCTCGAGAATATAATCCTCACCGTCGAAGCTCTTCACTTCCTTGCCCTCGGCGATCAGCGTGCCGACGCCGGTCTTGGTGTAGAAGCCGGGG
>CAXTBZ010000200.1:0-2751 GCA_964242855.1 uncultured Sphingomonadaceae bacterium | reverse complement strand
CCCGGTGGTCGTCTTGTTCCTGGCCAGCACGGGCACGGTCGTGTCGTCGCCGTGCTGTAGCCCGGCAATCAGAGTGGTTTTGCGCGTCAATCAGGATGGTTGCGCCGGGGCAGACCTACGGCTGAGCGTAGCCCTGCCGTAGGTCTGCCCCGGCGCGGCGGCCTCCATGGGGGTCGCCTGCGGTCGTGTGACGACTGTGTCGGACACTGGAGGCCTCAACTCCCCAGAAGAGATCCCCGGTGCCCGGCACGCACATCACCGACCAGCAAGCGAGATTGTATATGCGCCATCGCAGGACCCACAGCCGACGGATTACCGCCGCCCGTGCCGGCTTCAGCACGAGCACCGGCGCCAGGCTCGACGCCGACGCCAGACCGCCGTCCCAGAAGCAAGCTCCCCGCGGCCGCCGTCGGCCTGATCCCCTCGTGGCGGTGTGGGAGGCCGAGATCGTGCCGATGCTGCTGGCCACGCCCGGCCTGCGACCCTTCGCGGTGTATGAGGAGATGCTGCGCCGCCATCCCGATCTGTCGCCCGGCATCCGCCGCACCCTGGAACGTCGCGTCCGCGGCTGGCAGGGGCTGCATGGGCCCGAGCGCGAGGTGATCTTCCGCCAGGATCACCCACCGGGCGCCCAGGGCCTGTCCGACTTCACCGATGCCCGGCCACTCGGGGTCACAATCGCCGGTGAGCCGCTGATACACCGGCTCTACCATTTCCGGCTGGCCTTCTCCGGCTGGGAGCATGCCGAGGTCGTGCTCGGCGGCGAGAGCTTCACCGCGCTGGCGGTCGGGCTGCAAAACGCCTTGTGGTCGCTCCGCGGCGTGCCGGAGGAGCATCGCAGCGACAGCCTGTCAGCGGCGTTCCGCAACATCGAGGACAGCACCATCGACGACCAGACCCGACGCTACGAGGCACTGTGCGCGCATTACGGCATGCAGCCGACCCGCAACAACCGCGGCGTCGCGCACGAGAACGGCTCGATCGAGGCGTCGCACAGCCATCTCAAGGCGACCCTGGAGCAGGCCCTGCTGCTGCGGGGCACCCGGGACTTCGACGACCTACCGAGCTACCGCCGCTTCATCGACGAGATCATCGGCCGCGCCAATGCCGGCCGACGCCGCGCCGTCGACGTGGAACGCCCTGCGTTGCAGCAGCTGCCGCCGCGGCGCACCACCGACTATGACGAGGTGCTCGTCACCGTCACCCGCAGCGGCGGCTTCCTGCTGCGCCGCGTGTTCTACACGGTGCCGTCCCGGCTGATCGGTCATCGCCTGCGGGTGCGCCTCTACGATGACCGCCTGGAATGCATGCTTGGCGCCACCCTGGCCGCGACTTTGCCACGGGGACGCCCGCCTCAGGGATGGGCCAACCGCAGCCGCACCGTGCACGTCGTCGACTATCACCATGTCATCCACGCCCTGCGCCGCAAACCAGGCGCCCTGCTCAACCTGGTCTACCGCGACCAGCTGTTTCCGCGCGACGCCTACCGGCACAGCTGGGAGGCGTTGAGCGCGGCCCATCCTCCCCGCATGGCCTGCCGGATCATGGTCGGGCTGCTCGAACTGGCGCACGACCGCGGCTGCGAGGCGGACCTCGCGGACGAGTTGGGGCGCATCCTTGCCGTCGGCCGTCTGCCGGACCTGGCCAGCCTGCAGCAGCGCTTTGCCGCCACCGACACGGCCATGCCGGACGTCACGGTGCACCTGCCCGACATCGCCAGCTACGACGCGCTGCTCAGCACGGCCATGACCACGCCGAACCAGGACGCCGCGGCATGACCCGCGTCGAGCTCGATCCCGCCCGGTTGCCGCTCATGCTGGCAGAGCTGCGCCTGCCCGCCATCGCCCGGCTGTGGCCCGAGTTCGTCGAGCGATCCGACCGCGAGGGGTGGCCCGGTGCCCGGCTGCTCGCCGTACTGGCCGAGTTGGAGGTGGCCGAGCGCGCACGTCGGCGCATCGAACGCCACCTCAACGAGGCGCGGCTACCGCCGGACAAGACGCTCGACAACTTCGATTTCAACCATGTGCCTACGCTCAGCCGGGCCCGCGTCATGGCGCTGGCAGCCGGAGACGCCTGGCTCGCCAAGGGCAGCAACGTCCTGCTGTTCGGCCCGCCCGGCTCGGGCAAGAGCCATATCTCGGCAGCGCTCGGACGCGCCCTGGTCGAGAACGGCTACCGCGTGCTGTTCACCCGAACCACCGACATCGTCCAGCGTCTGCAAGCCGCTCGGCAGGAACTCGCCCTCGAAGCCGCCATCGCCAAGCTCGAACGATACGACCTGCTGGTGCTCGACGACCTGTCCTATGCCCGCCGCGACCAGGCCGAGACATCCGTATTGTTCGAGCTCATCAGCAAGCGATACGAACGCCGATCCATGCTGATCACCGCCAACCAGCCCTTTGGCGAGTGGAACAAGGTGTTCCCCGACGCCGCCATGACCATCGCCGCCGTCGACAAGCTCGTCCACCACGCGACCATCATCGAGATGAACGTCGAAAGCTACCGCCAGCGCTCCGCCACCAAACGCAAAGCCCGAGCTCAAGCACCAGCAGCTTTATCCAACGCCGACATCACTACCGACACGCCAGCAACATAGGCCCTTGCCAGCGGCAATCACCCGCGACAATCATCCAGCCAGCGCGATCGCATAACCATCCTGATCGCCGCGCAAACAGCATCCTGATTGCCGCGCTACACCGTGCAGCCGCTCGGCGGCCATCACGTGCGCCCCGATCAGCGCGACCAGGGGCG
>CAXTBZ010000199.1:0-2763 GCA_964242855.1 uncultured Sphingomonadaceae bacterium | reverse complement strand
GTCAAGGTCGCGCTCGACTTCAAGGGCAACGTGTCGACCGCCGAGTAACCGGCCAATCAGGGTGGGGGCGCGACATCAAGGGTCGCGCCTCTATTCCTACGGTAGGCATTTCACCGGTGCCGCTGGGTGCTCGGTTTCATGTTTCCTGGACCGATCGGATCAGGCGAAGGGATAGCAAGTGAAGCTCGGAGCGCGTGTCAGATCCGTCGCCCTGTTCGACCAGCTCGGCCCCGGCCTCGTGACCGGCGCGGCCGACGATGATCCGAGTGGAATCGCGACCTATTCCCAGGCTGGCGCACAGTTTGGCTTCCATCTGCTCTGGACGATGGTGCTGACCTATCCGCTGATGACGGCGGTCCAACTGATCAGCGCGCATATCGGGCGAGTGACCGGCTGCGGTCTCGCCAAGAACATGGGCCAGATCCTACCGCGCTGGCTGGTGACGTGGCTAGTCGGACTTCTCTTCGTTGCCAACACGATCAACATCGGTGCCGACATCGCGGCGATGGGCGATGCCGCTGAGTTAGTCGTGGGGCGGGGTGGGCATCTCTTCACAATTGGCTTCGCGCTGCTTTCGCTGCTCCTGCAGATGTTCATACCCTATCGCCGCTATTCCAATCTGCTCAAGTGGGTGACGCTCAGCCTGCTCGCCTATGTAGCGCTGCTGTTCATGGTTCGGTTAAATTGGTCGGCGGCGGTAAAGGGCTTGGTCTGGCCAGTTATCGATGGCAAGCAGTCGCTCGTAACGGTGGTGGCGATTTTCGGGACGACGATCAGCCCCTATCTCTTTTTCTGGCAGAGTGCTCAGGAGGTCGAGGAGGTTGCGCATGACGATGCCGCCGAGCCCCTTGTCGACGCGCCCTGGCAGGCCCGGCGCGAGTTCCGGCGCATGCGGCTCGACACTTTTGCTGGCATGGCCGTCTCCAACTTTGTGGCGCTGGCGATCATGGTCGGCACCGCGGCGACGCTGAACGCGTCCGGCCATAGCGGCATCCAGACCGCGGCCGATGCCGCCAAAGCCCTTGAGCCCGTTGCAGGTCGTTTCGCATTTTTCCTGTTCGCGCTCGGCATCATTGGCACCGGTCTGCTGGCGGTGCCGGTGCTGGCGGGCTCTGCGGCCTATGCAATTGGCGAGAGCCGCGGCTGGAAGTGCGGGCTCGAGCACAAGCCCTGGGAAGCGGTGGGCTTCTATGCCGTCATCGGACTAGCGACTTCGCTCGGTATTGCGATCGATTGGTCTCCGCTCGATCCGATCAAGGCGCTGTTCTACAGTGCGGTCATTAACGGTTTCGTGGCGGTGCCGATCATGGCGGCGATGATGCTGGTCGCGAGCCGCGGCGCAGCGATGGGCAAGTTCACCGCGGGGCCGCGACTGCAGCTCTTCGGCTGGGCGGCTACCGTCATCATGGCGGCAGCCGCGATCGCGATGCTCGTCGTCCAATGAGGCAAAGGGCCCGATCGCGCCGATAGAGGCTGTTAACTCATCCCCACACATAGATTTTCGCGCGCACCGGCTCATGCTAGCCTGCAGACAGGAACGTGATGACACACCGGGATCTAGACGCGATCGGACCAACTGTCGCCCCTAGGCACAGCCGGCCGATCACATCTACCGCAACCCCGTGGATCATCGCGGCGATCGTCATCGGCGCGCTATATGCCGCACGGTCGATCTTCATTTGCCTGACCCTTGCGATATTCCTGTCTTTTGTCCTCGCCCCCGTCGCGGCCGGTTTTCGTAGACTGAAGGTCAACCGCAAGGCCGCCGTCCTTCTGGCGATGGCGCTTGCGCTTGGCGGCATCGCGAGCGTCGGGACCGTGCTCGTCAGCCAGGCGGCGTCGTTTGCCGACGATGCGCCGGCCTACGTGGTTCGCCTCTCGCAGAAGAGCATGAACGTCCGCGACGCGATCGTAGCTCGCGTCGGGCTTCTCACACGCAAAAGCCCTGCCACCGTCAAAGCGCGACGCCACGCGGAACCACGCGCGGCGACGCCGAGCGCTATCGCGACTCCGAAGAGCGGCATGCTGCCCGTCGAAGTGCATGACCCACCGCTGAGCCCGATAGCGCAGGTCGGCGAGATGGTGGCGCCGCTGCTTTCGCCGGTCGAGACCGGCGCGATCGTGCTCGTGCTCACGGTCTTCATCCTTCTTCAGAAGGAAGATCTGCGCGACCGATTGATCCGTCTCATGGGAACAGCCGATCTTCACCGCTCCACCCGCGCGCTCGACGATGCCGCCGCCAGGCTCAGCCGATACTTTCTTGCGCAGCTACTCGTGAACGCCGCGTTCGGTGCTGTGATCTGGGCCGGTCTGATGGTGATCGGCATACCGTCGCCGGCGCTTTGGGGGATATTGGCGGCGCTACTTCGTTTCGTGCCTTATGTCGGCACGTTGCTGGCGGCGGCGTTGCCACTGGCGCTGGCTGCGGCGGTCGAACCCGGCTGGTCCATGGTCGCCTACGTCGCCCTGTTGTTCGGAATCCTCGAACCTCTCGTCGGCTACGCCATCGAGCCATTCATCTATGGACGCTCGGCGGGTCTCTCGCCCGTTGCCGTTGTCGTCGCTGCGTTGTTCTGGACATGGATATGGGGGGCGGTCGGGCTCATCCTCTCGATGCCCCTGACGCTGATGCTAGTCGTGCTGGGACGCCATGTCCCGGTGTTCGGAATTTTCGACGTGCTGCTGGGCGACCAACCAGCGTTATCCCCTGCCGAAGCCTTTTATCAGCGAATCCTTGCCGGACATCCGGAAGAGGCGATCGAT
>CAXTBZ010000198.1:0-2849 GCA_964242855.1 uncultured Sphingomonadaceae bacterium | reverse complement strand
TCGTCTTCCAGTTGGTGAGCATGCCGCCCAGCCAGCGATGGTTGACATAATGCTGGCCCGACTGGCGGGCAGCTTCGGCGATCGGCTCCTGCGCCTGGCGCTTGGTGCCGACGAACAGCACCTTGCCACCGCGTGCGACCGTCTCGTTGACGAAATCGAGTGCGCGCGCGAACAGCGGCACGGTCTGCGAAAGGTCGATGATGTGGACGCCATTGCGATCGCCGAAAATGTAAGGCTTCATCTTCGGGTTCCAGCGGTGGGTCTGGTGGCCGAAATGCGCGCCAACGTCGAGCAACTGATGCATCGAGACGGACGGTGCCGCCATAGGATATCTCCTTCCGGTTGAACCTCCGCAGGGCAGTGACCGACAGATGTCAGCACCGGGCTATGTCGCCCCGCGTGTGGAATGCGCAGCCCCCTAGCCGCAGCAGCAGCCGAAAGCAATCTTGTTGATAGAAGCGGCAGTTTTGCGTCGAGCCGACCTCGTCGATCGACGGAGTGATCCACTACGATGCAGTTGACAAAGGAACATAAAGGGAACACATGGAACCGACTTTGCGGTAAGCCGTTCTGCCCCTTCGAGAAACGGGTGGAACCTCGTTTCGGGAGATGGTTCATGGTTCACGTATTTGCTTCTTTGGCCTTCACGCTTGTGGCGCTCGGGTCCTTTGCTCTCGTCGCGTTCATGCTGCTGGCAGAGCAGGGCAAGATCCTTGCAGCCTTGGGCATGAAGCAGTCTTCGGCCCCGATCGCGACGCGTCAGTACAGCGTCCGCGTCAAGACTGCGGGCCGCTGGCAGTCTGTGCCGGCCCAGCTCGTCCATCAGCAGCGCGCTGCCGCCTGACACGAGCGTAGGCCTGCGCGCTGAACGGTATCGTCAGCAGGTAGCCAAGGATCATGATCGAGAGTGTCGGCCATGGGGCGCTGATAAGAGCCGCGCCGACAAGCGCGATCAGGCCGATTGCTTCCAAACGGATGTGGCTACGTAAGCGAAGCGAATACCAGCTGTAGGTTGGAACGCTCGACACCATCAGGATTGCGATCAGGATGGTCCAGGGCACTACGACGTAGGTCGAGCGCAGCACGGTTGCGGCAGCCGTGAGACCGAAATCGTTGGTTGCAAGCCACAGGTAGATCGGAACGAAGGCTGCGTAGGCGGCCGCCGGTGCCGGAATGCCGGTCAGAAAGCCTGCCGCCTTGCGTGGCTCTTCCGCAGCGTCGATCTGCGCGTTGAACCGGGCTAGGCGGAGCGCGCAACAGACTGCCAGGCTCAATGCAATGGTCCAGCCAAACTGCGGCATGTACTGCAGCGACCACAGATAGATCACAACCGAGGGCGAGACCCCAAACGCGATGACGTCGGAGAGCGAATCCAGTTCGGCCCCGAAGCGGCTTTCGCCATGCAACAAACGAGCAATGCGACCATCGAGCCCGTCGAGCACGCCCGCCAGGATGATCGTAGCCACCGCCAATTCCCACTTCTCGGCGATCGCAAAGCGCACCGCAGACAGTCCGAAGCAAAGCGCCAGAGCGGTAACCGCGTTGGGAGCCACGGTCCGCAGCGGAATTCCCCGTCGCGGGCGATCACGAAAGCGGCTTATTGTCGGACGCGGCACCTAAGCCTGCTTCCGCCTTGGCATGCGAGCAGTGACGGCAGACATCATCACTGCGCGACGCCGTCGATCCGCTCGTCGTGCCCGACCATCGCCAGAACCGTCTCGCCTGCAATCGTCCGCTGGCCGAGCAGCACCGAGGGCGCGGTGCCCGCCGGCAGATATACGTCGACCCTGCTGCCGAAGCGGATCAGGCCGACGCGCTGGCCGGCTGCGATGATGTCGCCCGGCTTGACGAAGGGCACGATGCGGCGTGCCACCATGCCGGCGATCTGGGTGAAGCCGATCTTCAGCCCGTCCTTGTCCTCGACCAGGATGTGCTGGCGCTCATTTTCCTCGCTCGCCTTGTCGAGATCGGCGCTCAGGAACTTGCCCGAGACGTAGACCACTCGGCTGATCGATCCCGCGATCGGCGATCGATTGATGTGCACGTCGAACACCGACATGAAGATCGAGACGCGGACCAGCGGCTCGGCACCGAGCGCGCCTTCGCCGATCAGCTCGCGCGGCGGCGGCACCGTGACGATCATCGTGATCAGTCCGTCGGCCGGCGCCACGATCATGCGTGGGTCCTTCGGCGTCGTACGGATCGGATCGCGGAAGAAGGCGAGGATCCAGATCGTGATGATCACGCCGATCCAGCCCAGCGCCTCGGCGACGAAGATGAAGAGCAGCAGCGTGATCACGCCCGCGATCAGCGCGAACTTGTAGCCTTCGGGGTGGACGGTCGGCCAGCGCCAGCGGACCGTGCTGGTGCCGATTTCGGGTTTCTCGAGCGATGCCATGCGCCATGGTCTAAGCCGTCGCCACGCTGCTGTCACGGTTGATCCTGCAGCCGCCACGTCCTAAGCGGCTGCAACCCCTCCGCCGGCGTGCCCAGCCGGCCAGCTACGGAGCGCCGCATGGCCAAGATCAAGGTGAAGACGCCGGTCGTCGAAATCGACGGCGACGAGATGACCCGCATCATCTGGGAGTGGATCCGCGAGCGGCTGATCAAGCCCTACCTCGATATCGACCTCGATTATTACGATCTTGGCATCGAATATCGCGACCAGACCGACGACAAGGTGACCGTCGACAGCGCGCACGCCATCCAGAAATACGGCGTCGGCGTGAAGTGCGCCACGATCACGCCGGACGAGGCGCGGGTCGAGGAGTTCAAGCTCAAGAAGATGTGGAAATCGCCCAACGGCACGATCCGCAACATCCTCGGCGGCACGATCTTCCGCGAGCCGA
>CAXTBZ010000197.1:0-2861 GCA_964242855.1 uncultured Sphingomonadaceae bacterium | reverse complement strand
CGTAGCGGTCGCACAGCGCGAACACCTCCTCGAACTTGTGCGAGATGAACAGGATCGCCCGCCCTTCGTCCCGCAGCCGGCGGGTGATGGCGAACAATTCCTCCGCCTCGCGGTGCGACAACGCCGCGGTCGGCTCGTCCATGATGACAATGCGCGCATCGTTGGAGAGTGCGCGGGCGATCTGCACCAGGTGGCGCTGCGCCACCGAAAGCCGTCCCAGCACCATGTCCGGCGCGATACCGGGATCGAGCTCGGCCAGGATCTCGCGCGAGCGTTGCAGCATCGTCGGCCAGTCCACCACCGGCACGCCGAGCCGCCCGCGTTTGCGAGGCCGGCCGGTGATGAAGATGTTCTCCGCCACGGTCAGCGCATCGAACACTACCGGCTCCTGGAAGATCGCGCTGATCCCGAGGCCGCGCGCATGCTCGGCGGACTCGATGGCAACCGGCCGGCCGTCGAGCAGGAAACGGCCGGCATCCGCTTGCACGATCCCGGTGATGATCTTCACCAGCGTCGACTTGCCGGCGCCGTTCTCGCCGAGCAGCGCGGTGACCTGGCCCGGATAGAGGTCGAGCGCGCCGCTGGTGAGCGCCTTCACCCCGCCGTAGGATTTCGCCACGCCTTCCAGCGAGAGGATCGGTTGCATGGCGCGGCTCTAGAACAGCTTGGCCGCGGCCGCGATGTCGCTCCTGTCGTACGTCGTCGGCTTGCCGAGCGTGCCGTTGCCATCGGCGTCGAAGGCGATCGGCCCGAGCTTGCCGGCTGTGATGCTGCTGCCCGGACCGCCCTTGCCGGCGACGAGGGTGTTGGCGATCTCGATCACCGCATAGCCGATATCGACCGGGTTCCAGATCGCGAAGCTCTTGATGGTGCCACGCTCGACTGCGCCGGCGCATTCGCTCGGCAGCCCGAGGCCGGTCACATAGACCTTTCCGGTCTTGCCGGCATCGTCTACCGCCTTGGCCGCCGCGGTGATCGCCACCGTGGACGGCGCGATGATCACCGCGAGATCGGGATATTTCTGCAGCAGCGCGGTAGCCTCGCGATAGGATTTATCCGACAGGTCGTCGCCATAGACGATGGTGACGAGATCCAGGCCCGGATGCTTCGGCAGGTCGGTCTTCATCGCCGCGATCCAGGAGTTCTGATTGGTCGAGGTCGCGGTTGCCGACAGGATCGCAACCTTCCCGTGGCCGTTGCAGGCGTCCGCTGCGAGATCGAGGCAGGCATCGCCGGCCTGCTGATCGGTGGCGTCCGCGAGATAGAGGATGCGACCCTCTTTCGCCACGCTCGAATCGTACGACATCACCTTGATGCCGCGCTGCATCGCGCGCTTGCAGGACGGTACCAGCGCGTCCGGATCGTTGGCGGAAATGGCAATCGCATCGACATGCTGGGCGATCAGCGCGTTGACCACGTCGATCTGGTTCTCGGCTGCGGTGTTCGTCGGGCCGGTGAAGATCACCTCCACCGGACCGCCCCCGGCGGCGGCAATGGCGGCGGCCGCCTGGTCGCCGCCCAGATGCACCGCGTTGAAGAAGCCGTTGCCCAGGGATTTGGCGACGATGGCAATCCGTACCGGCCGTCCTGCGGCACGGGCCATTCCACTCGGCAGGAGCAAGCTTCCGGTGGCGACGGCACCGAACGCGGACATCCCGGCCAACACGTCTCTTCTCTTCATAAAGGTCCTGCTCCCTGCACGGCCATTCTGGTGATGACCTGGTATGGATATCAGTTCAGGCGACCTGCCTGGTCACCGTCTCCTGCCCGGCCGCGGCGATGACGATTTCGACACCCGCGGCGCGGAACGGCTCAAGCTCCTCCTCCGTCGCCTCCCAATCGGTGACGATGGTGTCGATGCGGGCCAGCGGGATCACGATCATCGACGAGTTCTGGCGCAGCTTGCGGCTATCTGCCAGCACCACCACCCGCTCCGCGCTGGCAAGCAGCTTGTTCTGCGACTGCACGATCAGGGGATCGTTCTCCATCATGCCGAACCGGTTCAGCCCGTAGCAGGAGGTGTAGAAACCGCGGCCCCGGAAATGCTGCGTCACGTCGTCGAACGGGCTCAGCACGATCGACTGCTCGCGATAGACCGTGCCGCCCGGCAGCGTGATGCGGTTGCGGCTATGGCTGACCAAGTGCGCCGCCAGCGGAAACGAATTGGTCATGATGTCGAGCTCGCGGTCTTCCAGGAACTCGGCCAGGCAGAAGGTCGTGCTGCCGCCGCCGATGATCACGCTCTCGCCGCGCTGCATGCGCGCCGCCGCCTCGCGCGCCACCGCCCGCTTCTGTGGTGCCTGCACGTCCTGACTGAAGACGAACGGCGTGCCGACCAGATGCGGCTCGTAGCGCGGCTGCAGCGCCTCGACGCCGCCGCGCACCCGGCGCACCTCGCCGCGCTCCGCCAGCCCCGCGATGTCGCGGCGTATGGTTGCCTCGGACGCGCCCAGCAGCTCGCACAGGTCCGGCACGCTCACCACCGAGCGCTCTTCCGCCGTCCTGAGGATCAGTCTGTGTCGCTCACGCTCGAGCACGGTCGGGCAACTTCCACTACCAATACCCGCAACTTGCGGTGGCTTTCCGATCCGGTCAAGCCCGGATGATCGGTTCCGATCGGACTTGATCGAGGGTGATCGGCATGAGAGATTAGCTTCCTGAACGTGGGGACCCTTATCATGGACACGGCCACACCGGACATGTCGCTGCTCGAGCATCGCTGGGACGACGCCCATGCCGCCACGCTGTCGCCCGCGGCGCTGCTCCTGTATCGCTCCAACCTGCTCGGCTCCGACAAGCGCGTCACCAATTATGGCGGCGGCAACACCTCATCGAAATTGCCGATGACCGACCCGCTGACC
>CAXTBZ010000196.1:0-2910 GCA_964242855.1 uncultured Sphingomonadaceae bacterium | reverse complement strand
ATCCACACGTCGGGCTTGGCTTTCACGTAATCAAGGAATTTCGCCAAGCCATAGGCGCGACCCGGATGGCCGAGCAGGCGCATATGCATGCCGACGTTCATCATCTTCGGCGCCGAGCGTCCCTCGTCGTAGAGCATGTCGAAGGCCTCGCGCAGGATGGTGAAAAAATCCTCCCCGCTGCCGATATTGCCGGTTCCCCATTTCAGGTCGTTGTTGGTCAACGTATAGGGCACGACGAGCTGCGAACGTCCCTGGGCCTGCACGTAATAGGGCAGTTCGTCCGCGTAGCTGTCGCTGTCGTAGACGAAGCCGCCTTCCTCCATCACCAGCCGGCGCGTGTTGACGCTCGGCCCATAGCGGCAATACCAGCCGAGCGGCCGCGCCCCCACGGTCCTTTGCAGGCTCTCGACGGCGAGCCTGATATGCTCGCGCTCCTCCGCCTCGCTCAGCTTGAAATGTTCGACCCAGCGCCAGCCGTGACAGCAGATGTCGTAGCCGGCCTCCTGAATGGCCGCGGCCGCAGGCGCGTTGCGCTCCAACGCCAGTGCGCAGGCATAGACGGTCATCGGCAGGCCGCGCTCCTGGAACAGGCGATGAAGGCGCCAGAAGCCGACGCGGCTGCCATATTCGAACATGCTTTCGGCTGCGAGATCGCGGTCGCCGCGCGGCACGGCCGCGCTGGCGAGTTCGGTTAGCGCCATGTCGCTGACGCCGTCCTGATCCATCATGCTGTACTCCGAGCCCTCCTCGTAGTTCAGCACGAAGTTGAGGGCGAGGCGGGCGCCGCCAGGCCAGCGCGGGTCGGGCGGGGTGCCGCCATAACCGACGAAATCGCGGTCGAGCGAACGGGGAATCACGATCGAAGCCTCCTTAGAACTGCTGTTCCTGCCGGCCGCGCACGAGTTGCGACAGACAGACGGCGATCACCAGGGCGCCGCCGTAGAACATCTCCTGGATGAACGAGCTGAAGCCCAGGAACACGAGCCCCGTGATGCCGGTGACGAGGAAGTAGACCGCCACCGTCGAACCCCAGGGATTGAAACGTCCGGGCACGATGCTGGTCGACCCTAGGAAGGCGGCCGCGAAGGCAGGCAGTTGATAAGACACGCCGGACACCGGATCGGCCGCGCCCTGCGTGCCCGCATAGAGCACGCCCGCGATGGCGCCGAACAACCCGGAGACCGCCATGCAGGCGATGCGGACCCGGTCCGTATCGATGCCGCTCAGCCGTGCCACCTCGCGGCCTCGCCCGACGAAGAGGATGCGGCGGCCCAGTGCCGTATAGTCGAGCAGGTACCAGATGAGTGCCGCGAGCCCGACAGCGTAATAAAATTCGAGCGGCACGCCGAAGAGCCGGTCGATGATGACGACGTTGATGAGCGTCTGCGACACGCCGCTGATCGTCATCGAATCGCTCATCCAGAGGGTGAACCCGTGCAGGAACGTGCCGGTGCCGAGCGTCACGATCAGCGAATGGATGCGGAAGACGGTGATCAGCAGCCCGTTGACGATACCAAACAGGAGTCCAAAGGCGAGCGCCGCCAGCACGGCCCAGCCGATCCCGATGCCATAATTCACGTTGAGCACCGCCACCATCATGGAGGCCAGCGTCATGGTGAAGGCGATGGACAGATCGAAATCGTTTGCCGTCAGCGGGATGATGAGCCCGAGCGTCACCACCACCAGCACGGCCTGAGATCCCAGGATGGTGGACAGGTTCGGCCAGGTCAGGAAGGTTTCGGGGCGCAGCGCACCGAAGATTGCGATGAGCAGCAGCCACACCACGATGAGGCCGAACTGCTCGGCCCGGCGGACAAACCCGCCGCTGTTTCGGGGGCGGGCTGGCTTGTCGAGCGAGCTATCCTGCGACATGCACGAAACCTTCCTGGCCAGACCCGCCGAGACTGCGCTCGGCGATGGCCTCCTTGCTGATCGCCGCACCTTCCAGCGTCGCCACCACGCGGCCTGCGACGAAGATCAGCACGCGGCTGCAGATCGAGGCGAGCTGCTCGTAGTCGGAACTGGCACAGAGCACGCCTGCGCCCGATGCCGCCGCCTCGGCGATGTGGCGAAACACGGTCTGGCGCGCGCCGATGTCGACGCCCTGCGTCGGCTCGTCGAGCAGGATCAGGCGCGGGTTCATCTGGAACCACTTGGCCAGCACGACCTTCTGCTGATTACCGCCGCTGAGCGAGGCGATCGGCAGAGTCGCGTCGGCGGGCCGCACCTCGAAACGACGTCCCATCTCGTCCGCGTGGGCCACCATGGCGCCGCGGTTCAGGCGCCAGCGCTTGAAGCGGGTGCCGAGCGTCGGCATGGTAACGTTATCGCTGACCGAGAGCGGGCCGATCACGCCCGCATTGGCGCGGTCGGCCGGGATCAGAACCACCCCGCGCGCGATGGCGGTTTGCGGTGTCATCTCGGCCAGATCCGTGCCGCGGCCCCCGATATCCAGGGAGCCGCGATAAGCCGGCTTGGCGCCACAGATCAGATAGGGGATCTCGTCATAGCCCGAGCCGATCAGGCCCGTGAGGCCCACGACCTCGCCGGCCGCGATCTCGAGCGAGAAGCCAGAAATGCCGCCGCCGCTGAGGTCGTTCACCACCACATGGCTGCGGCCCCGCGCGCGCGGAGGCGCCGGCGGCGGGGAAGCGGCCAGCCGACGCCCCACGATCGCCTCGATGAAGTCGGTCTTCGTGGCCATCGGTGTGTTCAGCGTCGCCGCAACACGGCCGTCCCGCAGAACGGTCGCCCTGTCGGTGATCTCCATCACCTCGTCGACATCATGCGACACAAAGATGACGCTGGCGCCGCTCGCGATCACGGTGCGGACGAGCCGGAACAGCTGGTCGACATCGCGGCGTGGCAGGAAGGGCGTCGGCTCGTCGAGCACGAGAAGGCCGTTGCCGG
>CAXTBZ010000195.1:2164-2915 GCA_964242855.1 uncultured Sphingomonadaceae bacterium | reverse complement strand
TGAGGCTCTTCCCTAAACCCATCATTTTTTATTTTCTCATCTTGTCTAGCTCCGGCAGTTTTAACAGATAAGTAAGCCGTCGGTACTATATCGAACGCAGCGAAGGCGGGTAGGTCGCGGTTCATAACCCTTCATCGCACGCGGACGATCGCACCCCGGTGCGGCTCCACGTCTATGCGGCAGTGGGCGAGATCGAGACACCATGTCGAGTGCCCTGCGTATCGCTCTAGATGCCCCGGCTCAGGTCGTGCCTGCAGTCAGCGTCTCGCTCCCGATCGAGACAGCCTCACGGACGCTGATCCACTACCTCGCCTCCTTGCGCCACGGTCTCCTGTTCGTCGATGTGGCTGGACGCCAGATCGTCTGCACCGCCCCTGCGCGGCGCCTCCTCGCTTCGATCGCACCGGCGCTCGACGAGCACTCGTCGGTTCGAAGCCGCCTACGTGCCCTCCGAGCCGGCGCGCAGGTCTCCAGACGTGATCTCTTCCAGCGCCTGCGTCGCTCACGCGATGACGCGGTCGACGCCGTGTTCGAGGTGATCGATGGGGTTCAGACGCTGCAGATCGAGCTGCAATCTGTTCCGGGCGCCGGATGGGCCGCGACCATCGAGGATGTGAGCGTGCGTCGGACTGCTGAGGCCAAGGCCGCGGCGATGGCCAGCCTCGATCCGCTGACGGGTCTGCCGAACCGCCTGATGCTGCGCGATCGGCTCGATGAGGCCCTCGCCCGCCTCGGCAGGATGGGCGAAGGG
>CAXTBZ010000195.1:0-2154 GCA_964242855.1 uncultured Sphingomonadaceae bacterium | reverse complement strand
GCGCTCGACCGTGCGCCCCACCGACACCATCGCCCGGATCGGCGGCGACGAGTTCGTCGTGCTGCAGACAGGCGTCAAAACCTCGGCGGACACGCAGACCCTAGCACGGCGCCTCGTCGACCTGATCGGCCGCACCTACATCCTCGATGGACATCTGCTCACGATCGGCGCCAGCGTCGGTGCCGCTCTGGCACCGGCCGACGGCGCCGATGCCGATCGGCTGCTCAAGAACGCCGACCTGGCGCTCTACCGGGCCAAGCTCGACGGCCGCGGCACCTTCCGCTTCTTCGAGCCCGAGATGGACGCGCGGATGCAGGCGCGGCGCCGGCTCGAACTCGACCTGCGCCAAGCCCTCGCCCGCCGAGAGTTCCAGCTGCACTACCAGCCGCAGCTCAACCTGGAGAGCAACCGCCTCACCGGCTGCGAGGCGCTGCTGCGCTGGCGCCATCCCGAGCGAGGCATGATACCGCCCCTCGACTTCATCCCGCTGGCCGAGGAGATCGGCCTGATCGTTCCGATCGGCGAATGGGTGATCCGCCAAGCCTGTCGCGACGCGGCAGCGTGGCCCGCACCGATCTCCATCGCGGTGAACGTCTCACCCGCGCAGTTCAAGAGCGAGCGCCTGGTCGAGATCATCGTGTCCGCCCTGGCCAGCTCCGGCCTGCCGGCGCACCGGCTGGAGATCGAGATCACCGAGGGCGTGCTACTCCAGGAGAGCGAGCGAACGCTTCAGGTCCTGCACCGCCTGCGAGCGCTCGGCGTCCGCGTGTCGATGGACGACTTCGGGACCGGCTACTCCTCGCTGAGCTACCTGCGCTCGTTCCCGTTCGACAAGATCAAGATCGACCGCTCGTTCGTGAACGACCTCTCGGCCAAGCCCGGCGGCGACGCGATCATCCGGGCCATCGCCGGCCTGGGCAAGAGCCTCGGGATGACCACGGTCGCCGAGGGGGTCGAGACGGCCGATCAGATGCTGCGCATCCGCGCGGAAGGCTGCACCGACGTGCAGGGCTACCTCATCAGCCGGCCTGTCCCGGCCGACGATCTGTTGAAGCTGTTCGCCGAGCACAATTTCACGGCTTGATCATCCTTGAACGTTTCTCGGGGTCCTCGCGATGAATAACTTGTACCGCTTGGTCTACGCCAGCAAGAACCTCCTGGAGACGGGCGATGCCGAGGCGAGCGCGTCCGTCGCGCAGATCCTGGAGACGTCCCGGCGCAACAACGCCAGGGTCGAGGTGACCGGGGCACTGCTGTTCAACGGGGGCGCTTTCGCCCAGGTGCTGGAAGGGCCTCGACGCGCGGTCGAGAGCACCTTCGAGCGCATCCAGCGCGACGAGCGTCATGGCGAGGTCACGGTGCTGCAGTGTGGCCCGGCCGAGAGCCGCGGCTTCACGAACTGGTCGATGGGGTTCGTCGGACAATCGGCACGGGGCCAAGTCCTGTGGAGCAGCCTCGCGGCCGAGAGTGGCTTCGACCTCAGCCGGCTCGACGGCGACGCGGTGTTTGCGATGCTCCACAGCCTCGTCCTGGACGACGAGGGTGTGATCGCCGAAGTCATGGATCGCCCTGCCGTCGAAGCGTCCCTGCAGCAGGCCGCTCCGGAACTGAATGTCGAGCGCATCCGCGCCGAGCTGCCGCGCCCGGGTCAGACGCTGCAGTCGCGGCATGCGGACACTGATAGGCCTGCGATCGATCCCCTCCCTTCACTCCCTCCCATCGGACAGGGCATCGCGGGATCGCCCTCGGCGGTCGCGCTGGCCGTGCTGAAGGACGCATTGGCCGCTGAACGCCAGCGCACGACCGATCTACGCAACACCCTGGACGCGATGCAGGTAGAGCTAGCCACGACCCAAGAACGCGCGGAGCAGTTCTCGCAGGAGCGGGATCTCTGGGCGCGACGGGCGCAGTTACTCGCGACCGCGTTGGGGCAAGAGGCGGCTGCGGCCAGCGCAGACGCTGGGCCCATGGTGGGATCTGGACTGAGTTCGGAGACGCCTTCAAAACCATCCCTCCGAGCACACGCAGCATAACTCATTTAGGCTGTCATCTTGCTCTCTAAAATAAACCGTAGATTGTATATCGATTGAGATAACATTTCCGTGTATAAATAAATTGTAAGACTGATCAGTACACATTGTTGCCGACAGTGAG
>CAXTBZ010000194.1:0-2922 GCA_964242855.1 uncultured Sphingomonadaceae bacterium | reverse complement strand
AGTTCGAGATGGAGGTCGTGCGCGACAGCGCCGACAACTGCATCATCGTCTGCGCGATCGAGAACGTGGACCCGATGGGCGTCCACACCGGCGACAGCGTCACCGTCGCCCCGGCGCTGACCCTCACCGACCGGGAATACCAGCGGATGCGGGACGGCTCCATCGCCTGCCTGCGCGCTATCGGCGTGGACACCGGCGGCTCCAACGTCCAATGGGCGATCAACCCGGCAGATGGCCGCATGCTGGTCATCGAGATGAACCCGCGCGTGTCCCGCTCCTCCGCGCTGGCGTCCAAGGCCACCGGGTTCCCCATCGCCAAGATCGCGGCCAAGCTCGCCGTCGGCTACACGCTGGACGAGCTGGCGAACGATATCACCCGCACGACGCCGGCGGCGTTCGAGCCGACCATCGACTACGTGGTGGTGAAGATCCCCCGCTTCACCTTCGAGAAATTCCCCGGCACCCCCGCCCTGCTCTCCACGGCCATGAAGTCGGTGGGCGAAGGCATGGCGATCGGACGCTCCTTCGCCGAAGCCCTGCAGAAGGGCCTACGCTCCATGGAAACCGGCTATTCCGGCCTGGACGCGATCGAGCCGCCGGGTGATGGCGGCCGGGACGCTTTCCGCGCCGCCTTGTCCCAGCCCCGCCCCGACCGGTTGTTGATGGCCGCCCAGGCCCTGCGCGCCGGGCTCTCGGTGGAGGACATCCACGCTGCCAGCCGGTTCGACCCCTGGTTCCTCCGCGAACTCGCCCGCATCGTAGAGGCGGAGCGCGCCGTCACCGCGTCCGGTCTGCCCACCGACGCCTACAGCCTGCGCCAACTGAAAGCGCTCGGCTTCTCCGACAAGCGCCTGGCCGAACTGACCGGCCAACCCGAACCCGCCATCGCGGCCGCGCGCGACGCCGCGGGAGTCCATCCGGTCTACAAGCGCATCGACACCTGCGCCGGGGAGTTCGCCTCCGCCACGCCCTACATGTACTCGACCTACGAGGGTGGATTCGGGGCGCCGGCCTGCGAGGCGGATCCGACCGGGCGGGACAAGATCATCATCCTCGGCGGCGGCCCGAACCGCATCGGCCAGGGCATCGAGTTCGACTATTGCTGCGTCCACGCCGCCTACGCCCTGCGCGAGGCCGGGTTCGAGACCATCATGGTCAACTGCAACCCCGAGACGGTGTCGACCGACTACGACACCTCAGACCGGCTGTATTTCGAGCCGCTGACGACGGAGGACGTCATCGCGCTGGTGCGCCGCGAACAGGCGAACGGCACCGTGCTCGGCTGCATCGTCCAATATGGCGGCCAGACCCCGCTGAAACTCAGCAAGGCGTTGACCGAGACCGGCATCCCGATCCTCGGCACCTCCGCCGACGCGATCGACAGGGCGGAGGACCGGGAGCGCTTCCAGGCCCTGCTGCGCACGCTGGACCTGCTGCAGCCACCGAACGGCATCGCCCGCACCGGCGAGGAGGCGGAGGCGATCGCCGCCGATGTCGGCTATCCCGTGGTGCTCCGCCCGTCCTACGTGCTGGGTGGCCGCGGCATGCAGATCGTGCACGACCGTGCCGGGCTGCAACGCTATATCCGCGAGGCGGTGCAGGTGTCGGGCGACAACCCGGTGCTGGTCGACCGCTACCTCAACGACGCGATCGAGGTCGATGTGGACTGCATCGCCGATGGCGAGACGGTGTACGTCGCCGGGGTGATGGAGCATATCGAGGAGGCCGGCATTCATTCCGGCGACAGCGCCTGCTCGCTGCCACCCTACACCCTGGCCCCCGCCACCATCACCGAGCTGAAGGACCAGACCGAGGCGATGGCCAAGGCGCTGGGCGTCGTTGGCCTGATGAACGTGCAATATGCGATCAAGGACGGCGACATCTACGTGCTGGAGGTGAACCCGCGTGCCGCCCGCACCGTGCCCTTCGTCGCCAAGGCCACCGGCGTGGCCGTCGCCAAGATCGGCGCGCGGGTGATGGCCGGCGCCCGGCTGGCCGAGTTCAAGCTGGACGACGACGCCATCGCCCAGCACGTCGCGGTGAAGGAGGCGGTGTTCCCCTTCGCCCGCTTCCCCAACGTCGACACGATCCTGGGGCCGGAGATGAAGTCCACCGGCGAGGTGATGGGCCTGGACGCCTCGTTCGAGCGGGCGTTCGCCAAGGCGCAGTTGGGGGCGGGGGTGAAGCTGCCGCTGGGCGGCACGGTGTTCCTCTCGGTGCGCGACGCCGACAAGCCGAACCTGGTCGCCATGGCCCGGCGATTGGTCGCGATGGGCTTCCAGGTCGCCGCGACGACGGGGACGGCCAAGCGCATCGCGGAGGCCGGGCTGCCGGTCAAACACCTGAACAAGGTGTTGGAGGGGCGCCCGCACTGCGTGGATGCGATCCGCTCGGGCGACGTTCAGCTGGTGATCAACACGGCTTCCGGCTCGCAGTCGCTAGCGGACAGCTTCGACATCCGCCGCTCGGCGCTGACGCATGGGGTGCCGCACTACACGACGTTCGCCGGCGCGCGGGCGGCGGTGCACGCCATCGCGGCCCTGAAAGCCGGGACGCTTGAAGTCGCCCCGCTTCAGTCCTACTTTCGCGGATCGTTCTGAGGCGCAGTGGGCGCGATTGCCGTCCGCTGTGCAATCGTGTCGACCCTTATCCCGGAACGCCCCGGACAACGCCAGGAAACGCCTACCTTGCAGAAATTCCCGATGACCGCTCCAGGCCTGGTCCGTCTTGAAGACGAGTTGCGCACGCTGAAGTCGCAAGAGCGTCCGGCCGTGATCCGCGCGATCGCCGAGGCGCGCAGCCATGGCGACCTGAGCGAAAATGCGGAGTATGACGCGGCGCGCGAGCGGCAATCCTTCATCGAGGGCCGCATCCTGGAGCTGGTCGAGATCATCTCCGGCGCCGAGGTGATCGACCCGTCGA
>CAXTBZ010000193.1:0-2936 GCA_964242855.1 uncultured Sphingomonadaceae bacterium | reverse complement strand
ATCCTCCTCTAGCAGACCGGTTCGTCGGCGCTTCGAGGCAAAGCACGCTGCTCATGAGCGGCGCGTCTACGGTTTGGTCGAAGCTGGTCGACGACGCGCAGCATCATGGGAACATCAAGATGACAACACGTAAGCTCGGAAGTCTCGAAGTCTCGGCGATCGGCGCAGGATGCATGAACATCAGCGCCAACTATGGGCCGGCCACCGGTAGGGCCGAAGGCATCAACGTGATCCGTGCCGCCTATGAGAAAGGCGTGACGTTCTTTGATACGGCCGAGGTCTACGGGCCCTACACAAGCGAAGAGCTTGTTGGCGAAGCCCTCGAACCTATCCGCGACAAGGTGAAGATCGCTACTAAGTTCGGCTTCGACATCGGAGGCACCGGCGGCCCAGACAGCCGCCCAAACCGCATCCGAAAAGTCATCGATGCATCGCTCAAGCGCCTGCGGACCGACCATGTCGACCTGTTCTATCAGCACCGCGTCGATCCCAAAGTGCCGATCGAAGACGTGGCCGGCACGGTTGGCGACTTGATCAGAGAGGGCAAGGTTCTGCATTTCGGCCTGTCGGAGGCGGGAGCCCGCACCATCCGCCGCGCGCATGCAGTCCAGCCTGTCGCTGCGGTACAGAGCGAATACTCGCTCATGGAGCGCTCCCCCGAGCACAACGGTGTGCTTCAGGTCTGCGAGGAGCTTGGCGTCGGTTTCGTGCCGTGGGGTCCGCTCGGCATGGGGTTCCTGTCGGGCAACCTCACCAGCAAGACGAAGTTCGACGCCACGGCCGACCTCCGCGCAGGATTTTCGCGGTTCACGCCGGAGAGTTTGGCGGCCAACCAGCCTCTCATCGAGCTGATCCACGGGATCGCCGCGAAGAAGGGTGCAAAGCCGACGCAGATCGCGCTCGCTTGGGTGCTCGCCCAAAAGCCATGGATCGTGCCGATCCCAGGCACCAGCAAGCTCGGTCACCTGGCCGACAACGTCGCCGCAATCGACGTCGATCTATCCTCGGATGATTTGAAGGAGATCGCCGACGCTTTGGACAGGATCGAGGTTCACGGGGGACGCATGAACCCGGCACAGATGGATGTGGTCGAGGACTAGCTTAGTTAGAAGGCTCTTCCGTTCAGTGCGTGTTCAGATCACAAATCCGACTTAGCCTCTTGTTTGTGCGCCAAGCAGCAAGGCCCCCATGTCCTTCGTCCGTCTCTACGTCCGCGTGCTGGGCCTGCTCCGCGCCGAAGCCAGGATGGCGCTCGCGCTCGGGCTCATCAACATCGCGCTCATCGTCGCGCAGTTCGCCGAGCCGATTCTGTTCGGCCGCATAATCGACCGGCTGACGGTCGGCCAGGCGGCACACAAGCTGCCGACCCTGCTCGACCTGACGCCGCTGATCGCGGCGTGGATCGTCTTCGCCCTGGTGTCGATCGCGGCCGCGATGTTCGTTTCGCTGCAGTCCGACCGGCTCGGGCATCGCCAGCGGCTGGCGGTGATGGCGCGCTACTTCGAGCATGTGCTGAACCTGCCGCTCAGCTTCCATGCCGCCACCCACTCCGGACGCTCGCTGAAGGTGATGATCGAGAGCGCCAACGGCCTCTTCATGATCTACCTCACCCTGTTCCGCGAGAGCTTCGCCGCGGCGGTGGCGATCGTGGTGCTGCTGCCGCTCTCGCTGCTGCTCAACTGGCGGCTCGGCCTGCTGCTGATCGGGCTGATGCTGGTGTTCTTCTGCCTGATCCTCTACGTCCGCCGCCGCACGGAGACGCTGCAGACCGCGGTAGAGCGCCACAACTCCAGCCTTGCCGAGCGCGCCTCCGATGCGCTGGGCAACATCCCGGTCATTCAGAGCTTTACCCGCATCGACAGCGAAGCCGCCGCGATGCGCTCGCTGACGCAGACCCTGCTCAGCGCGCAGCTGCCGGTGTTGACGTGGTGGGCGTTGGCCGTCGTCGGCGCGCGCACCGCGGCGACGATCACCCTGCTGCTGATCTTCGTCTTCGGCACCGCCCTGTTCCTTCAGGGGCTCGGCACGATCGGCCAGATCGTGATGTTCATGAGCTTCGCCACGATGCTGATCGGCCGGCTCGAGCAGCTCGCCAATCTCTGCAACATGCTGTTCCTCCAGGCTGCGCGCATCCGCGACTACTTCGAGGTGCTGGATACGGTGCCCCACGTCGCCGACCTGCCCGGCGCCCGCGACCCCGGCCGACTCGAAGGCCGCGTGCGCTTCGAGCATGTCGCTTTTGCGTATGCCGGCGCCGGCCGGCCTGCGGTGGCCGATCTCGATTTCACCGTCGAACCCGGCGAGACGGTGGCGCTGGTCGGGGCGACCGGCTCCGGCAAGTCGACGACGCTGTCGTTGCTGCACCGGGTCTACGATCCCGGCCATGGGCAGATCACCATCGACGGCATCGACATTCGCGCCATGCCGCTCGATGCGCTTCGCCGCAACATTGGCGTCGTGTTCCAGGAGCCGATGCTCTTCGCCCGCTCGATCGAAGAGAACCTGTGTATCGGCAAGCCGGACGCCACGCCGGCCGAGATCGCCAAGGCGCTGGATCTGGCGCAGGCCAGCGACTTCGTCGATGGTCAGGCGCAGGGGCTGGCGACCGGCGTCGGCGAGCGCGGGCGGATGCTGTCGGGCGGCGAGCGCCAGCGCCTCGCCATCGCCCGGGCGCTGCTGAAAGACCCGCCGATCATGATCTTCGACGAAGCCACCGCCGCGCTCGACGCCACCACAGAGCGCAAGCTGCAGGTGGCACTCGCCAAGGCCACCGAAGGGCGGACCACCTTCATCATCGCCCATCGCCTGGCGACGGTGCGCCATGCCTCGAAAATCCTGGTGTTCGAGGCCGGCCGCGTGGTCGAAGCCGGGACCTTCGAGGCGCTGGTCGCGCGCGGTGGGGTGTTCGCCGGGCTGGCGCGTGCGCAGTTCATGAC
>CAXTBZ010000192.1:0-2944 GCA_964242855.1 uncultured Sphingomonadaceae bacterium | reverse complement strand
GTCGCCGGGCTCGCCTCGCTCGTGCAGGCCCAATACACCCAATCGGTGTCGCCGACCGCACTGGTAGGCCGCGAGCTCGACGTGGTGGCAGCGGCCGTGCTGGGCGGCGCCAGCCTTGATGGCGGCATCGGTACGGTTTCAGGGGCGCTGCTGGGTCTCGCCCTCATCGCCATCATGCAGAACGGCCTGGCGTTACTTGGCGTGTCCTCGTACTGGTCGCAGTTCTTCACCGGGCTCGTCATCGTGGCCGCCGTCGCAGGCATGGCGGTCCGCACGCGCCGGCGCTGGCGCAATTCGCCGGGGCTCGCGTGATGGCGTCGGCACTCCTGCGTGCCGTCGGCCCCACCAATGTGCGGCTGCTGGGGCTGCTTGCGGCGCTCTGCCTGGTGTTCGGCGCCTTCGTGGGCGACCGCCTGTTCGGCAGCTATGGGCTGCGCTCGATGGCGTATCAGCTGCCCGAGCTGGGCCTGCTGTCGCTTGCGATGATGGTGGCGCTGCTGTCGGGCGGGCTCGACCTGTCGATCATCGCCACTGCCGACCTGGCTGCCTTGGCGACCGCGTCTGTCCTGAAGGCGGCGCCGGCCGATGCTGCCGGGGTCACGCTGCTGGCGTTCGAGGCCGGAGCCGTCCTGGCCGGCCTCCTGGCCGCCGCGCTGGTCGGCCTGACCAATGGCGTCCTGGTCGGCTACTTGCGGGTATCGCCGATCCTGGCGACGCTGGGCACTATGACGCTCGTAAAAGGCCTTGCGGTCGGTCTCACCCATGGCAGCGTAGTGTCGGGCTTTCCGGCCGGCATCGTCTTTCTCGGCAACGGCTCGCTGCTTGGTTTGCCGATGCCGCTGCTCCTGTTCGGCGCCGTGGCGGCGATGCTCGGACTGTTGCTCACGCTGACGCCGTTCGGCGTGATCCTGGCGCTGATGGGATCGAACCAGCAGGCCGTGCGGTTCTCAGGCATCGACACGCGTGCGTCACTGCTGCTGGCGTACGTGCTGTCGGCGCTGGTGGCGGCGACGGCTGGCCTCATCATGATGGCGCGGTTCGACTCTGCCAACGCGGCCTATGGCGAGAGCTACCTGCTCGTCACGATCCTGGCCTGCGTGCTCGGCGGCGTCAGCCCAACGGGCGGGTTCGGCAGGGTGGGGGGCCTGGTAATCGCGTTGGTGATCCTGCAGTTGATCTCGACGGCCTGCATCCTGCTCGACCTCAGCCAGTTCCTGACGTTGTCGCTCTGGGGCGGCATCCTGCTCGCGGTCGGGCTCACCGGGGTGTTGCGGGATCGCGCGGCGATGCTCCTCGCGGTGTTGCGGGCGCCGGCGCCGCGACGTGGCGGTCAGCCCGTATGACCACGTCGGCTTGGAAAGCTACCCGATGCTGAGGGGTATAGACCGTGTGATCTCGGCCGAGTTGCTGCTGGTGCTGATGTCGATGGGGCATGGCGATGATCTCGTCCTCTGCGACGTCAACCATCCGGCGGCCAGCATCGCCAAGCACACGACGCACGGCCGGGTGGTCGACATGGCGGGATGCGACATCCCCCGGGCCGCCGAGGCCATACTATCGCTGATGCCGCTCGACACGTTCGTGCCTGCGCCGGTGTGCGCATGCAGGTGGTTGGCGACGCCGGGCGCATCATGCCGGTGCACGAGCGGCTGCAAGACGTCGTCAACCAGGGCGAAGGCCGGACCGTGGCGGTAGTGGCGTTGGAGCGTTTTGACTTCTACGCTGCCGCCAAGTGCGCCTACGCGATCGTCCGGACCTCGGATCCCGGACCCTATGGCTGTTTCATCTTCCGCAAGGGGGTCATCTGAAGGAGCACGCGACGATCGGACCGGACCAAGGAGGCCTTCGATGGCCGACATGACGGACTTGAAATCCATCGGTCCGAGGATTCGCATGATGATGCCGAACCTGACGCCGTTGGAGGCCAGGGTCGTCGACACCGTGTTCGGTCGCCGGGACTTCAGCGACGCGACGGCCTTGAAGGACGTTGCCGAGGACGCCGGCGTGTCCGAGGCGATGGTGGTCAAGATTTCCAAGAAGCTGGGCTTCTCCGGCTACCGCGACTTCCGGCAGCAGGTCGCCGGGTATGTCCGGCTGCCGATTGCGGAGATGCATGAGGAGCTTTCGCCGGAGGACACTGCGGCGGAGATCGTGCAAAAGGTGTTTCGGGCGTCGATGCAGGCATTGGAAGAAACGCTTGCGATTGCTGATATCAGTGCGTTCGAGCGTGCGGCCGATTTTATCTACCGGGCCCGTCAGCGGGACCTGTATGGTGTGGGCGGATCGGCGCAGATCGCGCGCGACGTCGCCCACAAGTTCCTGCGGATCGGCGTCCGCGCCTCCGTTCACGACGACGCACATATGATGGCGATGTCCGCGTCTCTGCTCGGAACCGACGACGTCGCGATGGCCTTCTCGCACTCCGGGGCAACCTTGGTCACGATGGAAGCGCTTCAGATCGCCCGCAACAATGGCGCCCGCACCATCGCAATCACGAATTACTTGGGCTCTCCGATCACCGAGATTGCCGACGTGGTGCTCTGCTCGACAGCGCGCGGTTCGCCGCTGATTGGGGAAAATGCAGCGGCGCGGATCGCTCAACTCAACATCCTCGACGCGATATTCGTCTTGATCGCACAACGGGACTACAAGGCGGCGGAGAGCCATCTAGCGCGCACTCAAGGTGCGGTCCGGGCGAAGCGCAAGACTTGAGTACGAGATCTCTGTTGCAAACGATCGGGGTGCCTTATGCAGGCATGCGGCACACGTGCTCGGCGGCTTTCCGCAGGGCCGCGTGAACCGCAGCGGCCGCTGTGCCGCCGAACACTGCCCCGACCCGAAGATCGCGCGGCGACGCGGCCCCGGTGGCCAGCGCCGTCCATCCAGACCCCGCAAACCCCAGCCCCTCGGCGCCGGTCCGATTGCCGGGCGCCTGGGGCAGGTT
>CAXTBZ010000191.1:0-2984 GCA_964242855.1 uncultured Sphingomonadaceae bacterium | reverse complement strand
CGGCGCGATCGTCGAGGCGGGTGAGGCCGAGGCGCTGGCTGGCTACAGTCGACAGTTCGGGCTGGGCGCGCACCTGCCGCCGCTTTCCATCACCTGCACGCATCGAGCTGCTCATCGACGTGCGCTCTACATAATGAATATCGGTCAGCGCACGCCCGATGCATTCGAGCGGTCGTCGTGAGCGGTTCGTCCAGACTTTCTCATATCCGGCCCATGTAAACCGCTTCGGCATCGAGGAAGCCGACGCTGGCGTGATATGGCCCTGGATAGCGCAGAGGCACGGCGCGCCCTTCTTTACGCATCTGCTGCACCAGGGCCGGCCAGCTGGGTAGATCAGTGCCTTCCTGTTCCAATCGCGCGGTGCTGGCCTCCTCGCCCCAGTCAAGCAGCTTGGGCATGGCATTCCGGTGCGCGCCACTGGTGACGTAGGCAAGCAGCGCCCGTTCGTCCTGCCAGACGGTCGCTGTCCAGAAAGCAAAGTCGCGGTCTCGCCGGACGGCGCCGGCTATGTAGCCATCCACCCGACGGATTTGCACCAGGCTGCGCTGGGCATGGAACATGAACAAAGGCACGAAGCGCCATGCGCGGGGGCGAAAGCGGGTGATGCTGACGACGGACATTCCGCATTCCCCAGCCAGTTGGCGGGCTGACGGAGGATGCCGTGTTGCCGATTGCGGGCCGGGCCTGACCAGGCCCGAGCCGCTCAGCGCCGGCACGGGCCTGCTCACAGCGTGACCACGAGCTTGGCGGCCGAGACGCCGCGGCGCTGCCGTTCCAGCGCGTCCGGGATCGCATCGAGTCCGTGGCCGATAACCTGCGCCCCTGGTGCGGCAACGTAGCGCCGTTCGGCGAGCGCAGCCGGCAGAAAGGCGTCGAAGATCATCGGACCGACCTCGTTGCCGACGAGCGCGCTGCCCCAGATGAACTTGGTCCGGACCCGCTTACGTCGTGCGCGAAGGGCCAGTGCGACGTTGCCGGCGACCATGCGGGCGATCCCCGGCGCAAGCGCGCGCCAGCGGCCGCGCCCAGCAGGCACGTTGTCGAACGATGCGGGCGGCGTCGCCAGCGCGACGAAGCGGTTGCCCTCGCAGCCGCCGAGCACATCGATGCACGCCCGCGCCGAGCCGGCACCGATCGCAATCGCACCGGCCAGCTGGCGGCCGCGCAGCGCCACGATGAGGTCGGCGACAGCGGTAGAGCCGCGGTAGTCGAATGCTGCCAGCGCCCCGAGCCGCTTCACATAATCGAAGTTGCGCGGCGACGCGGTGGCGACGACGTCGTAGCCGGCGGCCACGGCGAGTTGGATCGCGTTGCTGCCGACGCTGGTCGAGCCGCCCCAGACGAGCAGCGTGCGCCCGGTGGTCGCGGGCGTCGCGGAAGGCACGCCCAGCGCTAGGAAGTCACGCTGGAACAGCCCGCAGGCGGCCGTTGCCAGCCCAAGCGGCAGTACCGCGGCGTCCTCGAACGAGAGCTCGTCGGGGAGCGGCGAAGCCATGTGCGCGAGCAGCACGACGTAGGCCTGGAAGGCGCCCTCGGCCGCGCGGTTGCGGGTCTTGTCGCTGCCGGCGGCGTAGCCGACCACCCGGTCGCCGATCCGGAACCGCGCCACCCCCTCCCCGATCGCCACGACCTCGCCGGCGACATCGGAGCCGGGCACCATCGGGTACTTGATGTAGGGAGTGATGATGTCGCCGACGGTCTGGGTCAGCCGGTCCATCGGATTGACCGCGACGGCACGGGCGCGGACAGCAATCTCGCCGGCCCCGGGCTGCGGTAAAGGCGCGGGGCCGACGGCCAGCGGCATGCACTTGGACGAGAGCCAGAGGGCGGTGTTCTCGGTCATGGTCGGGTTCCTGCGATGGCGCTTGCGGGTGCGTCGCTGGCTGGGATTTAAGCCTGTGGCCCTGGACGATCCATGCTGCTACGTCCGAACGATCGTCGTGATCGTCCAGGAGGCCGTGTGGACCCGTTGTCGGATGTGCTCGGCCTGCTGAGACCCAACAGCTACGGCTTCCGTGGCCTCGATGCCGGCGGCGACTGGGCGATCGCGTTCGCGCCGGCCGAGGGGGTGAAATGCTACGCGATCCAGTCGGGCACGTGCTGGATCGCTCTGGATAGTGGGGCGGAGCCGACGCTGCTGCAGGCAGGCGACTTCATCCTGCTGCCGGGCCGAAGCGCCTTCCGGCTCTACAGCGCAGCCGATGCCCTGCCGATCGACGCCTACCGGTTTTTCCCGACCATCCCCGCCGGCGAGACCGCGCTGCTGAACGGGGGCGGCGGCTGTGCAGGGGTAGGCGGCTTCTTCGACTTCGAGGGGCAGCACACCGAGCTGCTGCTCGGCGTTCTGCCGCCGATCGTGCATATTCGCGCCGAGACGACCCGGGCGGCGCTCGGATGGCTGGTCGAGCGCCTGATGCGGGAATTGCGCGAGCCGCAGCCTGGTGGCGCACTGATGGCCGCGCATCTTGCGCAGACGCTGCTGATCGAGGCGCTGCGCCTGCATCTCATCGAGCGATCGCCGCACAGCACCGGCTGGCTGTTCGCTCTCGCCGACCGGCAGATGCGCGCGGTGATCACGGCGATGCACGCCGAGCCGGCCCGGCGTTGGACGCTGCATGAGCTGGCACGTGTCGCTGGGATGTCGCGGTCGAGCTTTGCGGTGCGCTTCAAGAAGACGGTCGGGGAACCGGCGATGGATTATCTGACCCGCTGGCGCATGATGCTCGCCGCCGATCGGCTCGCGACACGCGGCACTCCGATCGCAGTCGTCGCGCCCGCCGTCGGCTACGAGTCCGAGAGCGCGTTCGGCGCCGCGTTCAAACGGGTAATTGGCACCTCGCCCCGGCAGTTCGCGAAAGCTACCGGGTCAATCTGATACCGGCCTCGAGATACGGAGGCCAACCCTCCGGTCAAGGGCATCTCATGCGGAAGGCGGCAGCTGGAGTGGTAAACGGCCGTGCAATCTTGAGCGTCCGCGATGAGCG
>CAXTBZ010000190.1:0-3046 GCA_964242855.1 uncultured Sphingomonadaceae bacterium | reverse complement strand
GCCGAAGCGTTGGCTCCGGCATTCGTCTGCACCGCCAACATCGTGGCGACGGACGGGGGCAGGGCGATCGTGGAGGGCAACGGCAAGGTGCTGGCGGCGCGCCTCTCCGACGCGCGCTTCTTCTGGGAGCAGGACCTCAAGGTGCCGCTCGGGGATCAGGCCAAGAAGCTCGATCAGATCGTCTTCCACGAAAAGCTCGGCACGGTGGCCGACAAGGTGGAGCGGGTGGCGAAGCTGGCAAGATGGCTGGTCGAGGAGGGGATTGTCGGCGCGAGTTCGAATCCAGCCCCTTCCACCGTCACCCCGGCGAAGGTCGGGGTCCATTCGCGCAGCGTTGCTCCTTCTGGCGGAGCGCCAATGGATCCTGACCTTCGTCAGGATGACGAAGGTAGGAAGGCCCTAGCAGACATGGCCGAGCAGGCCGCGCGGCTGTGCAAGGCCGATCTCGTCACCGGGATGGTCGGCGAGTTTCCCGAGCTGCAGGGCGTGATGGGCGGCTATTACGCGCGGGCCGAGGGTCTGCCCGATGCCGTCGCCGACGCGATCCGCGATCACTACAAGCCCGTCGGCCAGGGCGACGAGGTGCCGACCGCGCCGGTGACGGTGGCGGTGAGCCTGGCGGACAAGCTGGATAGCCTTCAGCAATTTTTTTCGGTTGGCGAGATCCCGACCGGTTCGAAAGATCCGTTCGCGCTAAGACGATCAACTCTAGGCATCATCCAACTTATCATCAGGAATGATCTCCGCCTACCGCTTCGCAAGACCGTGGGCGTAGAACTACTGGCTCCGCTATTCGCTAAGGTACGGGTGTACGGAGAAAATGAACACCAGGTCGCTGCCAATGTCTTGAGCAACATCCAAGACTTTCTTTCTGACGAGAAAGGCGCTTCTCGCAAGGTCCGCGATGCTCAGTTTTCGGCATTGCTCGAGGAAGTGCTACCGCTGGCCCGCAGTCGCATCAAAGCAGTTGGACAGGTGGTCGACTTCTTCGCCGACCGCTTCAAGGTTCAGCAGCGCGAAGCGGGTGTTCGCCACGACCTGATCGATGCGGTGTTCGCGCTCGGCGGGGAGGATGATCTCGTTCGGCTGCTCGCCCGCGTTAAGGCGTTGCAGGCGTTCGTCGAGACGGCGGAGGGCGGCAACCTCCTCGCCGGCTATCGCCGCGCCGCCAACATCCTGCGCGCCGAGGCGAAGAAGGATGTATCTTCCAGCCGTCACCCTGAACTTGTTTCAGGGTCCCGCCAGCCTCTGGCCTCCGCGCCTGAAGCGGAGGGGATGCTGAAACGAGTTCAGCATGACGGGGAGGGGGCGGGGGAGGTGTTCACCTTCCCCTACGCGCCCGATCCGGCCGAAGCCGCGCTCGCTGCCATGCTGGACGCGCAGCTGCCGCTTGCCGAGGCCGCCATCGCGGCGGAGGATTTTGCCGGCGCGATGACCGCATTGTCGGCACTGCGCCCGGCGATCGATCGCTTCTTCGACGAGGTGACGGTGAACGCGGACGATCCCGCCAGGCGGGCTACCCGGCTTGCCTTGCTTGATAAACTGCGGGGCGCGATGCACAAAGTCGCGGATTTCTCGAAGATCGAAGGATGATATCCGTGGCCACCGCGCTCCCCGCCAGCAACGACATGCACGCCGGCGAGGCGGAGCGTTACGTTTATCGCTTCGGCGGCGGGGTGTCGGACGGTGGGGCGGGGGATCGCAACCTGTTGGGCGGCAAGGGCGCGAACCTTGCCGAGATGGCCGCGATCGGCCTGCCGGTGCCGCCGGGCTTCACGATCAGCACCGCGATGTGCACGCGCTATTACGACGAAGGCGGCGCCTTTCCCGACAGCGTGCGCGCCGAGGTGACGGACGGCCTGGCTCATATCGAGGCGATCACCGGCAAGGTCTTCGGCGATGCCGAAAACCCGCTGCTGGTCTCGGTCCGCTCGGGCGCGCGCGCGTCGATGCCCGGCATGATGGACACGGTGCTCAACCTCGGCCTCAACGACGCAACGGTCGAGGGGCTGGCGCAGGGATCGGGCGACGAGCGCTTCGCGTGGGACAGCTATCGCCGCTTCATCCAGATGTATTCGGACGTGGTGCTCGAACTCGATCACGGCAGCTTCGAGGAAGCGCTGGAGATCGCCAAGGAGGATCGCGGCTTCACCCTCGACACCGAACTGTCGGCCGACGACTGGAAGCGCCTCGTCGCGCAGTATAAGGGCCTGGTCGAGCAGCAGTGGGGCAAGCCCTTCCCGCAGGACGTGCACGAGCAGCTCTGGGGTGCGGTCGGCGCGGTGTTCGGATCGTGGCAGTCCGAACGCGCGAAGGTCTATCGCCGGCTGAACGACATCCCGGCGAGCTGGGGCACCGCGGTCAACGTGCAGGCAATGGTGTTCGGCAACATGGGCGACACCTCGGCGACGGGCGTCGCTTTCACCCGCGATCCGTCGAAGGGCGACCGGGCCTATTATGGCGAGTTCCTGATCAACGCGCAGGGCGAGGATGTCGTCGCCGGTATCCGCACGCCGCAATATCTGACGCTCGCTGCGCGAGAGGAGGCCGGCGCCAGGCTCCCGTCGATGGAAGAGGCGATGCCGCAGGTTTATGGCGAGCTTGCGAAGGTGTTCGACCTGCTCGAGACGCACTACCGCGACATGCAGGACATCGAGTTCACCGTGCAGGAGGGCAAGCTCTGGATGCTCCAGACGCGCTCTGGCAAACGCACCGCCAAGGCGGCGCTGAAGATCGCCGTGGACATGGCGAGCGAGGGCCTGATAAGCGAGGAGGAGGCGATCGGCCGCGTCGATCCCCTGGCACTCGACCAGCTGCTCCACCCGACGCTCGACCCGGACGCACATCGCGACGTGATCGCCAAGGGGCTGCCGGCGTCACCCGGCGCGGCGAGCGGCGTGATCGTGTTCGACGCCGAGACCGCGGAAGCGCGCGCCGAGCGCGGCGACAGCGTGATCCTGGTGCGCGCCGAGACCTCGCCCGAGGACATCCACGGCATGCACGCCGCCAAGGGCATCCTGACCGCGCGCGGCGGGATGACCAGCCA
>CAXTBZ010000189.1:0-3062 GCA_964242855.1 uncultured Sphingomonadaceae bacterium | reverse complement strand
GCGCAGAGCCTGCGCATCGGCTGCTTCGAGCCCTTCGGTCCGCTGTTCATGGTCGAAGGTCTGAAGCGCTTCACCCAGGAGGCCGGCCCGGTCGAAGTGGCGCTGCTGGAAGGCGACCAGACGCAGCTCGCCGACTGGTTGAACCGCGGCCTCGTCGATCTCGTCTTCACCTACGACATCGGCCCGAGCTTCAACGCCCACCTCACCAAGATCTGCCGGGTGCCGGCGCACGTCCTGCTGCCCGTCAGTCACCCCCTCGCGGGTGCGAAGGCGCTGTCGATCGCTGACCTGCTGCCCTACCCGCTGGTCCTGCTCGATCTGCCGCTGACGGTGAGCTACCTGCTGGCTCTGTTCGATTCCTGTGGCGCCAAGCCGGTGGTCAAGTTCCGCACCCGCTCCTACGAGACGATTCGCAGCGCGGTGGCGGCAGGCTTCGGCATCGCCATCCTGAACATGCGCCCGATCGGCGACGTCAACGCCGACAGTCCGCAGCTGGTCCGCATTCCGTTGTCAGACGACCTGCCGGCGCCGATCCTGCAAATCGCCGATCTCTACGGCAGCATGAAGCCGCGAGGCATCCGCAGCCTCATCGATATCTTCGTGGCGCTGTTTCGCGACGGTGATCCAGAGCGCTTCGCGGTGACGACGGCGGCGCGCCGCGCCACCCTGTTCGACGTTTAGCCTAAACCTCAGCCGAGAGCGCGCGGGCACGGGCCTGCGCCGCAACGATCAGCGCATCGACGCCCTGCTTCGCGTCACTGGCGCTGAGGCCGGCGAGCGACTGCAAGATCATCCCGTCGATCGAGGCGAGGACGAAGCGGGCGAGTGCCTGCGCGCGGGTCGCCGACAGCGTGACGCCGGCTCCGCTGGCGAGCAAATCGCCGTACAGACGGACGTAGTCGCCATATTGCCGTTCGGCGAGCCAGGCTGCACCCCGGGTGCGCAGCGCATAAAGGGTCAGCTCGAATTGCACGATCTGCTTGGCCGCGGTTTGCTCGGCGTAGCGCCAGGCCGCGCGGACGAGCCCGGCAATGCGATCGTCGAGACAGGCCGTCGCTTGCGTTTCGTTGCGCAAGATCTGGGTGAGTTCGGTGACCAGCGCATCGAGCACCGCCAGCAGCAGCGCGTCCTTGCTGTCGAAGTGGTAGTGCAGCGTCGCCAGCCGGACGCCGGCCTCCGCCGCGATCTTCCGTGTCGTCGTGTTGGCGATGCCGTGGGCTTCGAGCGCCTGCAGCGCACCGCGCACGATCGCCGCCCGCGTGTCCACGCTTTTCGTGGTGCGTCGGGCGGGAACGGGCAGTTGCACGAGGGGCTCTGAAATGGTCATGACGCGCGACCATGAAGGGCGCCAAGCATTTGGGCAAGCGGCAGGTTGAGCGCCGGCTTACCTTCGCGTCAGGGTGTTGCGGCAGGCGCACGCCGGTGGTGCGTCGCCTGCTCGTAAGCATAGGCAAAGCGGATCATCGTGGCATCCTCATAGGGTCGTCCGATGAAGGTCAGACCGGCGGGCAAGGTGGTCTCGGTGAACCCCGACGGCACGACGATCGCCGGAACGAAGATGAGGAAGGTGTTGAGGTGAATGGCGCCGGCCTGGTCGCGATACGGCGGGTTCACGCCCTCCGCGATCAAGGTCGGCGAATGCTCCACCGCCTTGTGGACGATCGCATCGATCCGGTGTTCCGCCATCACTTGAAGATAGCGTGTCATCAGCACCTCGCGCGCCTTATCGGAGGCGCGGTGCTGGTCCGCGGTATGCGCCGACGCCCAGCGCGCCTTGGCGCCGGGAAACACCGCGGCATAGCCGCTCGATGCTATTGCCGCGTCGCGCGTCGCGAAAGGCGAGGCGGCGCTTCCCGCCACGTAATGGGCAAAGCAGGCCTTGTCTTCCTCGCCGTCGCGCGAGCGCGCCGCCAGCAGGGCCTTGAGATCCGGGATGACGATGGGATCGACCACCGTCGCGCCGGCTTCTTCGAGATCGGCCACCGCGCGGTCGAACACCGCCGTGCCCTGCCGAAAATCGTCGCTGTCTTGCTGGGACTGGAAGCCGATGGATTCGCGCAACACGCCGATGCGCGCGCCCTGCAGCGCAGCCTTGTCGAGTAGCGCCGCATAGCTCGCCGGCGCCTTGCCATAGCCGTGCGCTGTGACGGGGTCGGCGGGATCGTAGCCGACCATCGCATCGAGCACGACGGCGAGATCCGCCACCGTCCTCGCCATCGGCCCGAGCGAGCCGAAGATCGAGGGCCAGCCGCCGTAGACGCCGGTGCGGCTGACGAGGCCCGCCGTCGGGCGCATCCCGACGATGCCGTTCCATGCGGCAGGCCGGCGGATCGAGGCGTAGCCCTCCTGGCCGATGGCGACGGCACAGAAGTTCGCGGAGACGCTGGCGCCTGAGCCGCCCGATGAGCCCCCTGCGGTGCGCTCCAGGTCGTAGACGCAGCGCGTCGAGCCGAACAGCGACCCGTGCGTATCGCCGGCGCCAAGTTCGCCGAGCGTCGCCTTGGCGATGAAGACCGCCCCGGCCTGCTTGAGCTTGGCAGTGACGAAAGCGTCGCGCCGGGGCTGGTGGTTCGCGAACAGCACGGAGCCCATCGTGGTCGGCATGCCGTCGACGTCGCCCTGATCCTTCATGATCATCGGAATGCCGTGCAGCGGCCCGATTGGTCCGAATTTTTGCAACACGACATCAAGGGCATCGGCCTCTTCCAGTGCGCGGGGGTTGACCGAAATGATGGCGTTGATCGCCGGCCCCTGCTGGTCGTAGGCGGCGATGCGGTCGAGGTAGCTCTGCACTAGTTGGCGCACCGTCACCGCGCCGCTGTCCAGCGCAGCGCGCATGTCGGCGATCGTGGCTTCGACGATGTTGAAGCTGTTTGTCGGCATGGGATCACCTGGCAGGCGGGACGGGACCTTTGCGGGTTATCGCGCGGCCGCCGTGCGGTACACGCCGCAGTGCGCTTTATCCGGCAGGCGAGAAACGGTCATGCCATCATGCTGGAATGTCGCCAAAATATTAGAAGGTAGCCTTTACAGTTTATCTTCTAATATGCTAACTGCCATGC
>CAXTBZ010000188.1:0-3073 GCA_964242855.1 uncultured Sphingomonadaceae bacterium | reverse complement strand
CCTGGGATGCAAGACCCTGAACCAGATGGTGACGCGCAATCATGCCAACCGCATCGTGATCAAGGGCGGCAAGCCGCTCGCCGCGAAGCCGCCGAGCTACGAGGAGCTGGATAATGCGCCGGGCGACTAAGGCGGCCGAATGCTAAGAGGCGCCCGATCGCAGGATCAGCGCCGCGGCGGCGGTGCGGTTTTCGACTTGAAGCTTGCTGAAGATGATCTCGAGGTGCTTGTCGACAGTTCGCGGGCTGAGCGAGAGGATCGCCGCGATGTCGCGGTTGGATTTTCCGCGCGCGATCCATGACAGGACTTCGGCCTCGCGCTGGGTCAGCCCGTAGCGCAGCTTGATCGTCGCGAGCGGATCCTGAGCCGAAGCATCCGCGATGCGCAGGAGGATCTCGCCACGTTCGGTTTCGCCGAGAAAACTGATCCGCGTCTGTGCGCCGTCCTGCGAAAAATCGAGGTCACTCCCTGGTTGCGCGCCGGTGCTTTGGCCAGCGTCGAGGCGCGCACGCACCCAGGTCAGCACGCCTTCGGGCAGGCGCAGCTCGTTTTGCTCCCCACTGGGAAACCGTTGTTCGAGCAGCCGATACGCCTGCGGCGTGAACCAGCGGATCTCACCGTTGCGATCGGTGGCTACGAGAAAGCGGTCGGCGGCGTCGAGCGCCATCCGCGCGCTTTGAATTTTGCGCGCGTTGGTAAGATGCACGTCCATGCGCGCCAGCATCGCGTCGATGACGATCGGTTTGGTTACGTAATCCGCCCCGCCCGCCTGAAAGCCGCGGACGCTGTGCTCGGGCTCGGCGAGGCCGGTCATGAAGAGCACGGGCACGTTGTCGAAACCGGCAAGCTGCTTCAGCTGCCGACAGGTCTCGAAGCCGTCCATGCCCGGCATGACGGCGTCCATCAGCACGATGTCCGGGCGAAGGCGCGTCGCGATCTTGATGGCGGCGGCACCGTCGAGGGCCACCATCACCGTCATTCCGGCATCGTCGAGCACATCGGTGAGCAGGCGAACCGTGTCGGGCGAATCGTCGACCACCAACACGATGTCTTCGCCGCGCTCGCGCTTCATGCCGGCGTGCTCAGGCGCTCGAGCGCTGCCATCAGCCCGCGCATATCGAGGGCGTCGACGAAGCCGAGCATATAGACCACGAACGGCCGCGCGGCATCGTCGGTGGCGCCAATCTCGGACAGGGTCGCGCGCAAGCCCCTGATATAGCCGATCTCGCAGTGGCGCACGAGATCGCGCAGATATTGCGGGTCCGGCAAGGCCAGGAAGGCCTCGTCGATGGGACGCTCGACGGGCGCAGCGATGCTGTCGCTGCTGGTTTGGAGTCCAAGGAGCGAGACGACGGCTTCGGTCAGGCGGGTGATATCGACAGGCTTCATGATGAAGTCGTCATGAAACGGCAGCGCGATCGCGCTGCGGTATTCTTCCATCGCGCTCGCCGAAAGCATCACGATCTTCGCCTGGCTGTGGCCTCGAGCCCGAAGCTTCTCGGCGATTTGCCATCCATCTTCTCCGGGCATCTCGATGTCCAGCAAAAACAGGTCCGGCTGGATCGCGTCGGCGATTTCAAGCCCCGCCGCCCCATCGGCGGCGCAGAGGATGGCGAATTCGAGCGGCGCCAGGGCCTCCTGCACCATGTCGCGATGCGCGGGATCGTCATCGATGATGAGGATCGTTCGGCCGCGGCCCAACGGTCCGTCGGTTGCGCCTGTTCCGTTTGCGGCGCGCTTCGGATCGTTGATCCGCGGCAGAAACAGCCGCAGCGTGAAAGCGGAGCCGGCGCCCGGCTCGCTGCTCACCTTGATGTCGCCGCCCATGACGCCCGACAGCAGCCGGCATATGGTCAGCCCGAGGCCGGTGCCGGCCTCGGGCGCGCCGATCACCTTCAGCCGCTCGAACGGTTCGAAAATCCGCTCGCGGTCCTCCGCCGGAATGCCGGGGCCGGTGTCCTGGATGACGAACTCGGCGACCTCGTTGCGGTAGGCGATGTCGAGCGACACGCGACCGACCTGCGTGAACTTGATGGCGTTGGAGAGCAGGTTGATCAAGATCTGCCGCAGGCGCTTCTCGTCCATCGCGACCGTCGCCGGCAGATCCGGCGACATGCGGAAGGTGAACTCGATCCCCTTTGCGGCGGCCTGCACCGCAAACATGTCGACGAGCTCTGTCAAGAATTCCCGAACCGCCACTTCGTCGCGCGAGAGATCGAGACGGCCGGCCTCGATCTTCGATATGTCGAGCAGGCCGTCGATGAGGCCGGAGAGATGGTTGGCGCTCCGCCGCATGACGGCGATCTGCCGCCGCGGCTTCGGCAGCATCGCCTGATCGCGCTCGAGCAGCTGGGCATACCCCATGATGGTATTAAGTGGCGTACGCAATTCGTGACTCAGGCCGACGACATAGCGGCTCTTCGCGAAGTTCGCAGCCTCCGCCACCTCCTTTTCGCGTTTAATGGCGGCATCGGTGCGCTCATTGGCTTCGATCTCGTCCATCAGCAGCTGCGTCTGGCGCAGCGTTTCGTTCTGCGCGGCGCGGCGGCTCACCTGGACGAGGCCGAACAGCCAGCTTACAACCGCCACCACGATCAGCAGCGAGAAGAAAACCTTCCACAACGTATCCGCGACGACCGCTCCATCGATCCGGTGGTCCGCCGCCATCTGCAGGCCGATCATGCCAAGCGTCAGAACGATCAGGACGATGGAGACCATGAAGGCGAGGACATATTCCACGACATGCGGAACGATGAAGCGTTGCAGCGCGCGCGGCACGGCCGCGGTCAATCCGGAGGCCAGCTGATCGTGGAGGCGCGCATGCGGCTTGCACATGTCGTGGCAGCGCGCATCGAGCGAACAGCAGAGCGAGCAGATCGGCCCGGCGTAGGCTGGGCAGGACGCCATGTCCTCGGGTTCGAAGGCATGTTCGCAGATGCAGCAGCGCACCACGGTGGCGCCCTGCCAGTTCGTCTCCGGCTGGCGCGCCAGGTAGAATTTGCTGCCGGTCAGCATGGCGATGACCGGCACGCAGGCCATCGAGACGCCGAGCGACAGGAACGGGGTCAAGGCC
>CAXTBZ010000187.1:0-3096 GCA_964242855.1 uncultured Sphingomonadaceae bacterium | reverse complement strand
GGGTGGCTTCGCGCCCAACATCGGATCGACCAACGATGCGATCGAATTCATCCTGAAGTCGATCGAGAAGGCTGGATACAAGCCTGGCGAGCAGGTCGCGCTGGCATTGGATTGCGCCGCCACCGAATTCTACAAGGGCGGCAGCTACGTCATCTCGGGCGAGGGCAAGACGCTCTCGTCGGCGCAGATGGTCGACTATCTCGTCGATCTCGCGGCGCGCTATCCGATCTGGTCGATCGAGGACGGCATGGCCGAGGACGATTGGGAGGGCTGGAAGCTGCTGACCGAGCGGCTCGGCGGTACCACCCAGCTGGTCGGCGACGATCTGTTCGTCACCAATTCCAAGCGTTTGAAGCGCGGCATCGAGGAGGGCATCGCCAACTCGATCCTGGTGAAGGTCAACCAGATCGGCTCGCTGACCGAGACGCTCGACGCGGTCAACATGGCGCAGCGCGCGGGCTATACCGCGGTGATGTCGCATCGCTCGGGCGAGACCGAGGATGCCACCATCGCCGATCTCGCGGTCGCGACGAACTGCGGGCAGATCAAGACGGGGTCGCTCGCGCGCTCCGATCGGCTCGCCAAGTACAACCAGCTGATCCGCATCGAGGAGGAGCTGGGCACGGCGGCGCGCTACGCCGGCCGCGGCGCGTTCGCAACCCGGCGCGGCTGAGCTTCAGGAAATCGCTTGAGTCGCAACGCGTTTTGCATGATTGATGACACTTATGCGTAGGGTGCGTCCTTTGTCGGTGATCCGTGCGGCGATCGTGCCGGCCGTGGCACTGCTCGTGATCGGCAATTTCGCAGGCTATGCCATAGCCGGGCCGAACGGTCTGCTGGCGCTCGGCGACTACAAGGAACAGCTGGCGCAGCGCCAGGCGCAACTGAAGGTGGTGGAGGCGCAGCGCGTCGATCTCGCCCACAAGGTGGCCCTGCTCGATGCGCGCCACGTCGATCCCGACATGGCCGACGAACTCGTCCGCCGCGACATGGGCCTCGCCCGCCCCGACGAAGTGATCATCCAGACCGCGCCTTAGGGTGCCGCTGAGTTGGCGTTCAGCTGTCCAATTCGTTGAGTACTGTTCGGGCGCGTGTCGCGACGGCCGCCTGCGGGCGTTGGGCCCCTACCGATCCTCCCCCTGGCGGGGGAGGATCAATGTATTGCACGCACACTGCTCCCGCCGTTGGTGCACGGATGGAGAGAAGCGGCCGGCGCCCTCGCGTGCCTCGTGCACCCGGAGGGTTTGCGGGGTTCTTTTCCCGCGAGGGCCTTCATCCTCGCCGTGCCTGATGCCGCTTGGGGGAGAGTCCCTCAAGCATTGGGCCTTTTCAGCAGACGAGCGATGCGATCCCGGTTGTGGCGGACACCTGGTTATCTGCTAGTCTCCACGTGGCACGGGAGACGGGCAAGCAGGTGCTGGCCTGGTTGATGACAAGAGCAAGGACATCCCTGTCGGATGCCAGCGCGCCGGCCGCTCGGACGATCGCCGCAACCGTAGCCCCGGCGCCGCCCCATCCCGCCCGCTGCGTCACCCCGATCACGAGCGACAGCGAACGGTGCAGCGTATAACCTATCTGGTACTATGTGTCAATACGCAGGTCTCTCGCAACTGGCACCGCGGCGCTCCGGTCGTTCTACTCTTCTCCCTTTTGGAGAGAGGAGCTAGTGACTGCTTCCGCCCAATAGCGGTCATCAGCCTTGAGCATTGAAGCTGACAGCGGACGCAAAGAAGAGCACTATTTGCGCGAGCGAGCGGCCCAGCGTCGAGCGGTGATGCCTATCGCTTGGACGACGAACGAACCGGCAAACAATGCCACTACCAACGCAGCCTGATAGTTCCACTGCATCCTCTGCTGAGGCGTCATGCAGTAGGTCCGGCTCTTCCAATCGGCGGTGATGAAGCCCGCATTACAGGGCGTAAGAGTTAGGTGGTGCCAAAGTGCAAAAGATTGCTCCCACCAAAATGCGATCCCAGACGCGATGAATAGTACCATGCTGACCGCGGCGGCCCACGGAGGGGCCTCAGACCGGAGAATGACATTTCTGACGGAACGAAACATCGACCGAATGTCGCTCCAGTTAGAGTTGTCCGCAATGAAGATTTTTCACAGCGATCTCCGGAAAGAGCCTTTCAGCATTCGACCAACTCCGGCCGTTGCCAATCGAGGGCAGTAGATTGCATCTTTTGCAATTGCCTATCGTGCAAACGCAATCGGCCGCTCCCGTTGCGCGGGTGCTTCGGCCAAGCCTATACCCTCTGCCAACGAAGCCGATGCGAGAGGCACCTGAACCGTGGCGAGTACCCCTGCCGACCGTGCCGCGTCGTCCGCCGACCCCAAGCTCGAACGCTTCGCGCCCAACCGCGAGCGCCCCGGCGAGCCCGAGCGCTACCAGGCGAGCAAGGACGAGCTGCTCGCATTCTACCGCCAGATGACGCTGATCCGCCGCTTCGAGGAGCGCGCCGGGCAACTCTACGGCCTCGGCCTGATCGGCGGGTTCTGCCATCTCTATATCGGGCAGGAGGCGGTCGCCGTCGGGCTGCAGTCGGCGCTCGACAAGGACAAGGACAGTGTGATCACCGGCTATCGCGATCACGGCCACATGCTCGCCTACGGCATCGATCCCAAGCTGATCATGGCCGAACTCACCGGGCGCCAGGCGGGCATATCGAAGGGCAAGGGCGGCTCAATGCACATGTTCAGCGTCGAGCATAAATTCTACGGCGGGCACGGCATCGTCGGCGCGCAGGTCAGCCTCGGCACCGGCCTAGCCTTCAAGCACAAATATGCCGGCGACGGCGGGGTGTGCCTCGCCTACTTCGGCGATGGCGCCGCCAACCAGGGCCAGGTCTACGAGAGCATGAACATGGCGGAGCTGTGGAAGCTGCCGATCATCTTCGTGATCGAGAACAACCAGTATGCGATGGGCACCAGCGTCAACCGCGCATCGGCCGAGGACCAGCTCTACCGCCGTGGCGAGAGCTTCCGCGTGCCGGGCATGCAGGTCGACGGCATGGACGTGCTCGCGGTGCGCGGCGCGGTCGAGGAGGCGCTCAAATGGGTGCGCGCGGGCAAGGGCCCGATCGTGATGGAGCT
>CAXTBZ010000186.1:0-3108 GCA_964242855.1 uncultured Sphingomonadaceae bacterium | reverse complement strand
ACCCGTGTTTTCGCCGTGAGAGGGCGACGTCCTAGACCGCTAGACGAAGGGGCCGCGAGGCGCGGAGCGGGCTCTCTATGAGCGAGCCGGCGTCCCGTCAACCGCCAAGTAAGGTCAAGCGGCGTGGCGCTCCCGCTCGCGCATTTCCTGGTTCACCATGTCGGCAAGCAGGAAGGCGAGCTCCAAGGATTGGCTGGCATTCAGGCGCGGATCGCAGTGCGTGTGGTAGCGGTAGGCCAAAGCCTCGTCGGTGATCGCGACCGCGCCGCCGGTGCATTCGGTGACGTTCTGGCCGGTCATCTCGACATGGATGCCGCCGCCGTGCGTACCCTCCGCGCGATGCACGGCGAAGAAGCCGCGAACCTCGGCAAGGATGCGCTCAAATGGCCGGGTCTTGTAACCGTTGGGCGCCTTGACGACGTTGCCGTGCATCGGATCGCATGACCAAACGACCGGTCGGCCCTCCCGCTTCACTGCACGGACAAGCGCCGGCAGGCCCTTCTCGATCTTGTCGTGCCCGTAGCGTGTGATCAGCGTGATGCGGCCGGGTGTCCGGGCCGGGTCGAGTGTGTCGAGCAGGCGCAGCAGCGCGTCGGGCTCCAGGCTCGGCCCGCACTTGATGCCGATCGGATTGCCGATGCCGCGCAGATACTCGACATGCGCCGATCCCTCGAAGCGGGTGCGGTCCCCGAGCCAGACCATGTGCGCTGACGTGTCGTACCAGTCGCCCGTGAGCGAGTCCTGGCGCGTCATCGCCTGCTCGTACGGCAGCAGCAGCGCCTCGTGGCTGGTGAAGAAGTGGGTGCCCTGCAGCTGCGGCACGGTCTCGGGATCGAGCCCGCAGGCCGCCATGAAGTCCAGTGCGTCGCCGATCCGGTCGGCAAGCTGCTGGTAGCGTTCGGCCCATGGCGAGCGCCCCATGAAATCCAGCGTCCAGCGATGGACCTGAACGAGATTGGCATAGCCGCCCGAAGCGAAGGCCCGCAGCAGGTTCAGCGTGGCGGCGGACTGGTTGTAGCCGCGGATCATCCGCTCGGGATCGGGGCGCCGCGACTCCTCGGTGAACGCGATGTCGTTGACATTGTCGCCGCGGTAGCTCGGCAGCGACACGCCGCCGATCTCCTCCATGTCGTTCGATCGCGGCTTGGCGAACTGGCCCGCCATCCGGCCGACCTTCACGATCGGCAGCTTCGATGCATAGGTGAGCACCACCGCCATCTGGAGGATGACGCGGAAGGTATCGCGGATGTTGTTCGGGTGGAACTCGGCGAAGCTCTCGGCGCAGTCACCGCCCTGCAGCAGGAAGCCCTTGCCCGCGGCGACCTGAGCCAGTTCGGCGGTCAGCGCGCGCGCCTCTCCTGCAAACACCAGCGGCGGGTACTTGGCGATCTGCGCTTCGGCAGCAGCCAGAGCGACCGCGTCGGGGTAGTTGGGCAATTGCCGCGCTTCATATCCGCGCCAGCTTTCCGGCGCCCAGCTGGTGGCCATTGCATCGCTCCTTATCGGGCGATGTCCATGATCGACACGGCACCGAAAGGCAATGGAGCATCATTGGCGACAGCCGAGCAGAAATAGTCGGCAATGCTATCGAGGATCTTTACCGCCGCGTCGCCTTTGCCGAACGGGAAGGCGTGATGCGCCATGGCCGCATACGCCGCAGGGTTGTCGAGCAGGCGCGAGGCGGCAGCGACGATCCTGGCGGTGTTGGTGCCGACGAGCAGGAGATTGCCGCTGGCGAGCCCCTCGGGCCGTTCGGTCACGTCGCGCAGCACCAACACCGGTACGCCGAGCGCCGGCGCCTCTTCCTGGATGCCGCCGCTGTCGATCAGGATCAGCCGGGCGGCGGACATCGCGGCGACGGTCTCCCGGTAGCGAAGGGCGCCCGTAAGCGTGATCGCCCGATGATGACCCAATTGCGCGCGCACCGTGTCCGCAACGGCCGGGTTCGGGTGGACGGGGCAGAGTATAATGACATCGCCGCGATCGGCGAGCTGCAGGGCGGCATCGCAGATCGCTTCGATCCCCGCTCCGATGCTTTCGCGCCGGTGGCAGGTCAGCAGGATCATTGCCGGAGCGCCCGGACTATGCGCCGGCTCGACGAGCTGCGCTTGCATCGTCAGCAGCGCGTCGATGCCGGTGTTGCCGGTAGGGATGACGCTGCCGCGAACCACATCAGCCTCTGCAACCAGGTTGGCGCAAGCTTCGGAGGTGGGAGCGAAAAGCAGCGTAGCCAGTCGGTCGATGGTCACGCGATTGCGCTCTTCGGGCCAGGGATGGTCGAAATCGTAGGACCGCAGCCCGGACTCGACATGACCGATCGGCACCCCCAAGCGATCGGCCGCGATCGCGCCGGCGAGAGCCGAGGTCGTATCGCCCTGGACCAGCACCATGTCCGGGCCATGCGCGGCGATCATCGGGCCGAGCGCCTCGGCGAAGCGCGCGGTCATCACGTCGGGGCAAGAGTCATGAAGCACCGGATCGAGTCGAAGATCGGGCTGAATGGCAAACTCTGCCAGAGCCTCGTCGAACAACGCGCCGTGCTGGCCGGTGGCAAGGATAGCGTGATCGATGTCGGTGCGCATTGCGGCGGCGAGTGCGATCGGGGCTATCTTGATCGCCTCCGGCCGCGTGCCGACGATGCTGAGCAGCCTGATCGCCCGCGAAGCCATTGCGCCCATCCCCTTGTTCGCAGGGATATAGTGCCAAGCAGAACGTGCGGAGTCACCAACGAAATCGCATCGGCCGCGAGACGATCAGTCGTTCAGAAGAGGCCGCCATTCCCATCGCAGCGGATCGCCGTCCATGATCTCGACTCCGGCTGCCTTGAGATGATCGCGCGCGGCATCGGCCCCGGCAAAATCTTTCGCTGCACGAGCCGTCTGCCGATCCTCGACCAAAGCCTCGACCGCCGCATCGTCCAGCGACGACCCAGCGGGGCGGACCGACAAGGCCCGACGGCTGAGATCAAGGAGACCGAGCCCCAGCACCAGATCAAAGCTGCCGATCAGCCGCAGCTTTTCCTCGGCGGCAAGCGATGACGCGATCACGGCGTCGAGGATCGGAAGCGTCTGCGGGATCATCAGGTCGGCCGACAATGCTGCATCGAAC
>CAXTBZ010000185.1:0-3162 GCA_964242855.1 uncultured Sphingomonadaceae bacterium | reverse complement strand
TATATCGCGATGATGCTCGCGCTCGATCAGCGCTATTTGAAACGAGCAGGCGTCAGTACGGCGAGCATCCGCGGGGTCGCGGGGCTTGCCGGCGCCTATAATTTCTATCCCTTCACCTCCGCGCGCGCGGTCGCTGCAATGGGGAACGCCCCCGATCCACGGCAAACACAGCCGATCACCTTCGCGCGGCGCGATGCTCCACCGTTGTGGCTCGCCACCGGCACCGCCGACACCGACGTCGAGCCGCGCAACGCCATCACGCTTGCCGCGCGCGAAGCGGCGCTCGGCAACCGGACGACCATCTTGCGGGAATATCCCAGGCTCACCCACGATGATCTGATCATGGCGGTCTCGAGACCCTTCCGTACCAAGGCGCCGGTCCTCGACGAGAGCATAGCCTTCTTTCAGCGTTGCGTCGGGCAACCGGTCGCGCAATAGATCCAAAGCGATCATCGGTGTCGCGCGAACACGAGCCGATCGTGGCCGGTACGCGTTGAGGAATAGCGAGCCGTTTCGCAGAGGACAGAACGCCATGACCGTTGCCGAACGCGCCGGAGCGCTGATCGAAGGCGCGGTGCGCGGTGTCTCCTCACCGGTCATCACTGGGATCGCCGCGTTCAATCGCTGGCGACTGCCACCACGAGATGCCCCGCATCCTTTGCTCGCAGGCATTCACTTACCAATGACGGAAGAGCTGACGCTGACCGATCTCTCGGTCGAGGGCGTCATCCCGCCCGAGCTTGACGGCCGCTATGTGCGGATCGGCCCCAATCCGGTCGATCCCGATCCGCGCAGCTATCACTTCTTCACCGGCGACGGCATGCTCCACGGCATTCGCATCGCAGGTGGGAAGGCGCATTGGTACCGCAACCGCTGGATTCGGTCGAAGGCCGTGGCCAAGGCATGCGGAACCACGCCGGCACCTGGGCCGCGTCACATCTTCGATACGGTCAACACCAGCATCTTGGGACACGCCGACGGCGCCTACGCGCTGGTCGAGGCGGGCAGCACGCCCGTGCGTTTCGGCGAGACGTTGGACGAGCAGCACTTCGACGATTTCGGCGGAACGCTGCCAGGCTCGTTCACCGCGCACCCACGACGCGATCCTGCCACCGGAGAGCTCCATGCGGTCTGCTATGAAGCGACCGATCCGAACCGTGTCCGCTACAATGTCGTCGACACCGACGGCCATGTGCGCCGATCGGTCGTGATCCCGGTCTCACACGGGCCGCTGATCCACGATTGCGCGATCACCGAACGCTTCGTCGTCGTACTGGATCTGCCGCTGACCCTTTCGCTGAGGACGGTGATCTCGGGACGCGGATTCCCCTATCGCTGGAACAACGATCATCCCGCTCGTCTGGGGCTGCTTCCTCGGGATGGCGATGCGGAGGACATGATCTGGATCGACCTCGATCCCTGCTTCGTCTTCCATACTGCCAATGCCTACGATCTGCCCGACGGCCGGGTCGTCCTCGACGTGATTGCCTATGACCGAATGTTCTCCGACGAGAATGAGGGCCCCGACACGAACCCGCGCGGGTTCGAGCGCTGGACGATCGATCCAATAGGCCGCACCGTCGTTCAGCGCATGATCGATGACGCCCCCCAGGAACTGCCGCGGATCGACGAACGCCGAACCGGCCAGTCGTATCGCTATTCCTATGCGATGGGGCTTCCTGATGTGATCGGCGAAACGCTTGTCGGCGAGGCGCCGCTTTTCAAACATGACCTCGAGGCGGGAAGCCGTCAGTCGCACATCTTCGGTCCGGGCCGGATCGCGGGTGAGTTCGTGTTCGTGCCTCGTGGACCGGAGACCTGTGAAGACGACGGCTGGCTGATCGGTTTGGTGATCGATGCTGGACAGACGAGCACGGCGCTCGAGATCATCGATGCGCGCGCCATCGAGCAGCCGCCCGCCGCCGTCATTCGCCTGTCCCACCGGGTGCCGCCCGGGATCCATGGCACATGGCTACCGACGCATCCGGGAACCCCGAAATTACCGCTTTATGCCGGCACAGGATGAGCCGGCGACCGCGTTGGCGAATGTCACGAACGGGGCGATTGCCGTAATTTGAGACCGACACGCAACCGATCCCTTGGCCAGCCATTGAACGTGCAGGACCCGGGCTTCCCCCCTTGCCCGGTCAATCCCCCCCGAACCTTGGCCCCACCGTGAGTTGTCTCCGGTGGGGTTTCTTTTGATCGTTGGTGCGTTGGCCAAACGTATGGACGAACTAGCGGGAGACCAGGACGTGGAAATCGGTACCGAGGATCTGCCGTCGGAGCGCGGAGAGCTCCACTTTCTGGCCGCGCTGGTCGACGAGTTGATGAAGGCGCTGCTCGTTAGCGGCGTCATGTCGCGTTCGCAGCTTCAGGAAGTCGAAAACGCCGTCAGCGCAAAGCTCGGATCAACGCCTCGTGCTTGGTAACATTCGCCCCACGCCCTCAGCTGCACCCCATCCGCTTCGCAAGTCCGGCTAACTGTCCACTCTCGCCGACCGGCTGACGCAGACGGGCCGCCAAACAGACGATCGAGCGAACCGAGCCATTAGCATCGGAGACATTCCAATGATTGTGCACCATCTCGGCGTATCTCAATCCGAACGGATTGTCTGGCTCTGCGAGGAGCTGGCAATCCCGTATGATCTGAAAATCTACGATCGCGATCCAAAGTCGCGACTAGCGCCTGCGAGCTACAAAGCGCTGCACCCGATCGGCGCCGCGCCGGTGATCGAAGACGGCGATCTTGTCCTGGCGGAATCCGGCGCCATAGCCGAGTACATCATTGCAACCTACGGTGAGGGGCGACTGACCATCACAGCTGGCGAGCCGGGGTTCGCCGACTATCTCTACTGGTTCCATTTCACCAACGGAACGCTGCAACCAGCGCTCGGTCGGGTCATGATGCTCGGTCGCGCGGGCATCGCCGATAACGCGCCGGTGCTAGGCTTCGCCAAGGATCGGCTCGCGTTGGCGCTGGGTCTCGTCGAAGCGCGCCTCGCAGGGACGCCGTGGCTCGCCGGCCCCGCATTCACCGCAGCCGATATCATGATCGTCTTCACGCTCACGACGATGCGGTATTTTCAACCATTCGACCTCGCGGACTATCCGCAAATTCTCGCCTATCTGCAGCGCGTGGCGCAACGACCCGCCTATCAG
>CAXTBZ010000184.1:0-3167 GCA_964242855.1 uncultured Sphingomonadaceae bacterium | reverse complement strand
GCAAGGTGCTGCTTCGACCGGCCGCCGATGATGTGTTGCGGCTCTGGCCTGTGAGCCGGGCAGTAAACAGCGTGCGGAACAACGGTGCCGAGCTGCTGAATGAGATCGATGATCCTGCGGCCCCGCCGCCGAGCAATGCAGCGGCGGGGCCGAATCCCGCCTAGGCGCGCTACCTTTCAAAGATGGTCGCAGAATCTCGAGTACTCGGACGTAAAATTGCCGCGCATTTCCCCCGAGTATCGGGGCTCGACCCCCGCGTCGATCAAGAACTCCCCTCTCCGCTCACCCCGTGGAGTTGAGCGATGCAGCCCGCAACATGGCGGGCTGCCGTTAGTTCTGCCTGGACAGGCCGATCCAACGCCGCTCGATGTATAGGCCGAGCCAGACGACGGTGATGAAGGGCACGCCTGCCAGAATTAGGCGTTCGACAAGCTCAAGCATCTTCATCCTCCTTTCTCGTCCCCGCGGTGCTGCGCGGCGATCAAGGTGAGAACGCGCGACAATCAGGGTGAGAAAGCGTCCTGTCGCGTGCGCTGAAGGGAGGGCGGAGCCCGACCGGAAGCGCACGCGACAGGACATTTGGCCCGAGCCCACCATGGGGTCGGGTTGTTTGGTGATCGCGGTCGGCTGGGTCTGTGGTGGATTTCCTCGTGAAGGGATCTGCCGTGCCCGGCCGCCATGTCACCGATCACCAGATGAGGCTTTACATGACGTTCCGACAGACAGACGGCCCGGCAGTCTCTGCCGCCAAGGCATCGATCAGCACGGCGACCGCGTATCGCTACGAGCAGCACCACCGCCTGCCGTCCTCCCAGAAGCCGGCGCGCAGCCGTCGGCGTCCCGACCCGCTCGTGGACTTCTTCGACGCCGAGGTCGTACCGATGCTGAAGGCGGCGCCGGGCCTGCGCGCGGTGGCGATCTTCGAGGAGATGCAGCGACGCCATCCTGGCTTGTCGGCCGGGGCGCGCCGCACGCTGGAACGCCGCATCCGCTCCTGGCGGGCGGTACATGGCGCCGACCAGGAGGTGATCTTTCGCCAGGTCCATGAGCCCGGCCGGATGGGATTGTCGGATTTCACCGACATGGCCGACCTGGGCGTCACCATCGCAGGCGTGCCGCTCGATCACCGGCTCTACCATTTCCGGCTGGCCTACTCCGGTTTCGAGCACGCCCACGTCATCCTCGGCGGCGAGAGCTACGTCGCCTTGGCCGAGGGATTGCAGAACGCGCTGTGGGCCCTGGGTGGCGCGCCGCTCGAGCATCGCAGCGACAGCCTGTCGGCGGCGTTCCGCAACCTGGACCACGACGCGCGGGAGGACCTGACCCGGCGCTATGACGCGCTGTGCGCCCATTACGGGATGCAGCCGACCCGCAACAACCGCGGCGTCGCGCACGAGAACGGCGCCATCGAGAGCGCGCACGGCCATCTCAGGAAGGCTGCGCGCGACGCCTTGCTGATGCGCGGCGTCAGCGACTTCGACCACCTCGCCAGCTATCGCCGCTTCATCGATGAGATCGTCAGCCGCAAGAACGCCCACCACGCCAAGCGCATCGAGGCGGAGCGGCCCGCCTTGCAGGATCTGCCGGGTCAGCGGACCTGCGACCACGAGGAGACGCTCGTCACCGTGACGTCGTCGGGCGGATTCACCCTCAAGAAGGTGTTCTATACGGTACCGTCGCGGCTGATCGGCCATCGACTGCGGGTCCGGCTCTACGACGACCGGCTCGACGTGTTCGTCGGCGCCACCTTGCTGATGACCCTGACGCGGGCGCGTGCCCCGGGATGCGGCAAGCGTGCTCACGTGGTCGATTATCGCCACGTCATCCACGCCCTACGGCGCAAACCCATGGCGTTGCTCAACCTCGTCTATCGTGATCAGCTGTTTCCCCGCGAGGCCTACCGCCTGACGTTCGACCGGCTGCTCAAAAAACTGCCGGAGCAGTCGGCCTGCCGCCTGATGGTCGACCTGCTGGCACTGGCCTACGACCGCGGATGCGAGGCCGAACTGGCCATGCTGCTCACCGCCGATCTCGCTGCCGGCCAGCTCCCCGACCTCGCCACGCTGCGCACGCGCTTTGCCCCGGATCCCGCCGGGTTGCCCGAGGTCGTCGTCCATCTCACGCCCTTGGTCGACTACGACCAGTTGCTCGGCGCTGCCATGGGAGAGGCGGCATGACCCAAAACATCGATGCCGCCCGGCTGTCGCTGATGCTCAACGACCTGCGCCTGCCCGCCATCAAGCAGGACTGGCCGGGCTTTGCCGAGCGGGCGGACAAGGAAAGCTGGCCTGCGGCGCGCCTGTTGGCCGCACTGGCCGAACACGAGATCGCCGAACGGGACCGCCGGCGCCTCGCACGCCATCTCGCCGAGGCCCAGCTGCTGCCCGGCAAGACACTTGATAGCTTCGATTTCGACGCCGTGCCGATGATCTCCAAAGCCCACCTCCTGGCGATCTGCGCCGGCGACAGCTGGATCGAAAAGGGCGCCAACCTGCTCCTGATCGGCGGACCGGGCGGCGGCAAAACCCATCTCGCCTCCGCCATCGGCCTGGCGCTGGTGGAGAACGGGTGGCGCGTGATGTTCGCACGCACGTCCGACCTGGTACAGCGGCTCCAGGTTGCTCGGCGCGAGCTGGCACTCGAAGCTGCTATCAACCGGCTCGACCGCTTCCACCTGCTGATCCTCGACGACCTCGCCTATGTCAGCAAGGACCAAGCGGAAACCTCCGTGCTATTCGAGCTGATTAGTGCCCGCTACGAACGGCGGTCGACCTTGATTACCGCCAACCAGCCGTTTGGCGCCTGGGGCAAGGTGTTCCCCGACCCCGCCATGACGCTCGCCGCCGTCGATCGCCTCGTCCACCACGCCACGATCTTCGAGATCAACGTCGACAGCTATCGCCGCCATGCCGCGCTCGACCGCAAGAACAAGGGCGCTGGACGGCCACAAGCCTACGCGACAATCAAAGACCTCGAAGCCGTGTCGCGCACCGACAATCAGACACCAACTTAGTCCTTGCCTACGACAATCACGGCGCACATCATGCTCGCGCCGCGATCACAGTTTCTCATCCTGATCGCCGCAAATTCTCATCCAGATTGTCGCGCAATACCGCGGGGGAGATGCACCCCATGAGACGCAGGGCCAGTAGTTCGATTAGAGCAGC
>CAXTBZ010000183.1:0-3175 GCA_964242855.1 uncultured Sphingomonadaceae bacterium | reverse complement strand
TCCTGGTCGACTTCATCTGGGGCGCGTTCCTGCTGCTCTCGATCGCGCTCAATGCGTGGCGCAGCCGGACATCATGACATGACCCGCAAGATCGCAGAGCTGCCCTTGTCGCGTGCCGCCGCCGCCGACACCGAGGCGGTGGTGCTGCGCGCGGGCACGCTCACCGCGTCGCTGTTCCGCTATCCGAGCGGCATCGAGGCGCTGCGCGTCCGCAACAGCCGCGGCAGCCTGGTGCTGCTGCCGTGGTACGGGCAGATGGTCTGGCAGGCGGAGTTCGACGGCGTGCCGCTGGCCATGCAGAGCGGCTTCACGATGCCGCTGCCGGCGGACGGTATCGCCGGCACCTATGGCTGCTTCGCGTTCCATAGCGGACTGCTGCGCAACGGGGTGCCGTCGGCCGAGGACGATCACGCCGCGCACGGCGAGTTCCCGTGCAGCGCGATGGCGCGCGCCTGGCTGGAGCTGTGGCAGGACGGCGACGGGCTGTCGCTGCGGCTGGCCGGCGAGCGCGACCACATCGTCGGGTTCGGGCCGCACTACCGCGCGCAGCCCTCGGTGACGCTGCGGGAGGGCGCCACGATGTTCGAGATCGGCATGCACGTCGAGAACCGTTCCGGCAAGCCGATGGAGCTGATGTACATGGCGCACGTCAACTTCGCCTTCGTCGCGGGCGCGCGGATCGTGCAGCCGGTGCCGTTTACGCCCGCGCATGTGCGGGTGCGCCGCGCGGTGCCGGCGCATGTGCGGCCGAACCCCGAATACCTGGCGTTCATCGAGACGCTGTCGCGGACGCCGGCGCGCATGGAGCGGCTCGACGAGCCCGAACGCTACGATCCCGAGCAGGTGTTCTACCTGGAGAAGCTGCCGACCGATGCGGACGGACGCACCGCGACGATGCTGCGTCGTCCGCAGGGCGATGGGTTCGCGCTAAGGCACCGTCCCGTGCAGTTCCCGCACTGCGTGCGCTGGATCCTCGACGATCCGGACCAGAAGGTCGCGGCCTTCGCGCTGCCCTCCACCTGCGAGCCGGAAGGCTACGCCGCCGAGCGGCGGAAGGGGCATGTGCGCGTGCTGGCGCCGGGCGAGCAGGCGGACTTCGCGGTCGGCGCCGGCTATCTCGACCGGCAGGCCGCCGACGACATGGCGCGGCACATCGCGGCACTGGCACAGGCACAGGCAGAAGGAGAAGCGTGATGGGCGCACGCATCGGCGTGATCGGCAGCAACATGGTGGACCTGGTCACCTACGTGACCCGGATGCCGGAGGCGGGCGAGACGCTGGAGGCGCCGCGCTTCGAGATGGGCGCCGGCGGCAAGGGCGCCAACCAGGCGGTGGCTGCGGCGAAGCTGGGCAGCGACGTGCTGATGCTGAGCTGCGTCGGCGACGACCTGTTCGGCCAGAACACCCGGCGCAACTTCGAGGCTGTCGGCATCGACGCCCGACACGTGCGCACGGTGGCGGGCCTGTCGAGCGGGGTCGCGCCGATCTTCGTCGAGCCGAACGGCGAGAACCGCATCCTGATCGTCAAGGGCGCCAACGACGCGCTCGCGCCGGCGGACATCGAGGCGGCTGCCGACGACCTGCGCGGCTGCGGGCTGATCCTGCTGCAGCTCGAGATCCCGCTGGAGACCGTCTATCACGCGATCGCCTGGGCGGCGCGCAACGCCATCCCGGTGCTGCTCAACCCCGCACCGGCCACGACGTCGCTGTCGATCGAGCGCATCGCCGGCATCGCGTTCCTCGCACCCAACCAGACCGAGCTCGCCACCCTGACCGGGCTTCCCGCGGACACGCCCGCGGCGGCCGAGCACGCCGCGCGTACGCTGCTCGACCGCGGCATCGGCGCGGTGATCGTGACGCTGGGCGCGGACGGGGCGCTGCTGGTGGAGCAGGGCGGCACGCAGCCGGTGGCACCGGTCGCCGTGGCGGCGCGCGACACCACCGGCGCCGGCGACGCCTTCATCGGCGCCTTCGCCCACCATCTCGTCGCGGGATACGAACGGCTGCAGGCGCTGCAGCAGGCGGCCCGTTACGCCGCCGACGCGGTGACGCGTCCGGGCACGCAGAAGTCGTTCGCCTCCGCCGAAGACTTCGCGAAATTCTGTCATGGTCTGCAGGTACCGTGAGCGGATCTCGAAGCTGCAGACTGCAGGCTGTTCGATCGGGCTTCTTCGCTCGTGCGTTGCCCGCGTACATGGTATGAACCGGAATAATCAAAAAAATCGGGAGGTCGTCTTGCACGTCAACAAATGGCTCGTCCTCGCTGCCACGGCCTTGTCGATCGCCGCGGCCGGGCCGGCGCGTGCCGCCGGCGATTACCAGTGGCCGGACAACATCCCGCCCGAGGCGAAGGCGCTGATGCGCTCGCCGCCGCTGTCGCCCAACGGACAGGTCGTGCCGGGTTTCCCGCAGGGCGCACCGGCATCCTCGCCGGACATATTCAAGTTCTCGCCCGAGCAGCTCGCCAAGCTGAAGGCGGGACATTTCACCGCCGGCATCGTCATGCAGACGATGGACGCGGGCTGGCCGATGCTGCAGATCCGCGGCATCACCGAGACGCTGAAGGGTTTCGGCATCACCGTGGTGGCGACCACCAACGCGAAGTTCCAGCCCGGCAAGCAGACCAGCGACCTCGAGGAGGTGATCGCGCGCAAGCCCGACGTGATCTTCTCGATCCCGCTCGATCCGCTTGGCGAGTCGGCAGCCTACAAGAAGGTGCCCGCCGCCGGCATCAAGCTGGTGTTCATGGACAACGTCGCGACCAAGATGGCGCCGGGCAAGGACTACGTCTCCGTCACGGCTTCCGACAACGAGAGCAACGCCTACTTCGCAACCAAGCAGCTCGCCGACAAGATGGGCGGCCACGGCGAGATCGGCTTCGTGACCCTCGTCTACGACTATTACTACTCGGTCGCGGCCCGCAAGGTCGGCATGCTGCGCGCGCTGAAGGAATATCCCGGCATCAAGCTCGACGAGATCGGGACCATCTCCTCGCCGGAAAAGGCCTATGGCGTGGCGACCGCGATGATGACCGCGCATCCCGACCTCAAGGGGATCTTCGTCGCGTGGGATACCCCGGCCGAGCAGGTGGTCTCGGCGGCGAAGACGCTCGGCCGCAACATCATCGTCACCACCAACGATGTCGCGGTCGACAGCGCCTACTACGTGGCGCGCG
>CAXTBZ010000182.1:0-3255 GCA_964242855.1 uncultured Sphingomonadaceae bacterium | reverse complement strand
TCAAGGCGCTCGCCGACGCCAAGAAGGCGGTGTTCGACGAGGATATCGTCGCGCTCGTCGACGACGAAGTGCTGCGCGGGCACGATGCGATTCAGGTCAAGGATGTCGAGATCCACTGCGGCACCGGGCCGGCGCGCGCGATCCTGACGCTGGAGATCGATGGTGTCGAGAAGACCAGCGCGACGCGCGGCAATGGCCCAGTCGCTGCCCTGTTCGCTGCGATCCGCGAACTCGTGCCACACGAGACCTCGGTGCTCGAGCGTTACGAGGTCCATGCTGTTACCGGCGGCACCGATGCTCAGGCCGAGGTGTCGGTCGTGCTCGCCGAAAATGGCCGCACCACCCGCGGGATGGGCGCGCACCACGATACTCTGGTCGCGAGCGTGCGCGCCTATGTCAACGCGCTCAACAAGCTGATGGTGAAGCGCGGGAAGCGCGCGCCGGACGCTATGGCGGGGTGAGCGAACCCCTCCCCGAAACGCTCGGGGAGGGCTGTCGACTTAGCAGCGCGTGCGGTGGCGCCCCACGGCGTTGCCGAGTAGCGCGCCGCCGCCGGCGCCAACTACCGTTCCGACGGTACGATCGCCATGGCCCGCGATGGCGTTGCCGGCAAGGCCGCCGGCAAGCGCGCCGACGATCGCGCCGGTCGTGCCGCCGCTGTGGCAGCGATAGCCGCCGCGATAGTAGCCGCCGCGCCCACCATAATAGCCATCGCGACGGCCGTAGTAGCCGCCACCATTGTAGCCGCCGCGGTAATAGTCGCCGCCGTGTCGGTAACCACCGCCGTTGTAGTAGCCGCGGCCGCCGCCATCATAACCGTGACCGCCATGATAATGATACGCCTCGGCGGGCGCTGTCATGCCGGCAACCGCGATCCCGGCGACCAACGCCGCAGTCATCATGTTCCTGAACATCGAAGACACTCCTCTTTCCACGGGCTCGTTGTACGATCCCAGCCGTGACACACGACTGAACCAGGCTGTCAGCATCGGTTCAGCGGCGTAACGAAGAGGCGGCCGCTAAGCTCCGATGGCTATCTGCGTCCGAACAGCTTCTCGATGTCACCGTGCGCAAGCTTTACCCAGGTCGGCCGGCCGTGGTTGCACTGGCCCGAATGCGGCGTGATCTCCATCTCGCGGAGCAGCGCGTTCATCTCGGCCACCGACAGCACACGCCCGGCGCGGACCGAGCCGTGGCAGGCCATCGTACCGGCGACCGCGTCGAGCTTTTCGCGCAGGCTCAGCGCTTCGTCATAAACGGCAAGTTCGTCGGCCAGATCGGTGACGAGCCCGCGCACGTCGGTACGGCCCAGCATCGCGGGGACACCGCGCACCAACATCGCCCGCGGGCCGAAGCGATCGAGTTCTAGACCCATTGCCGCCAGCTCCTCGATGCGGCTCTCAAGGCGATCACAGCCGCTCTCGTCGAGCTCCACCACCTCAGGCAGCAGCAGCGCCTGTGACGCCACGCCGCCGTTCGCCCCGCCCTCCATCAAGGCGCGGCGCATGCGTTCGAGCACCAGCCGTTCATGCGCGGCGTGCTGATCGACGAGGACGAGGCCGTCCTCCGCCTCGGCGACGATGTAGGTCGCCGCCACCTGCCCTCGCGCGACGCCGAGCGGATGGTCGATCGAGGTTGGGGCCGGCGCGCTCGCTACCTCGGCCCGGCCTTGCGGTGCGGGCGAGGGGCTCGCGAAGGCGAAGGCCGGCCGCGCGTTCCACACGCCATATTGCCGCTCAGCCACAGGAAGCGGAGTCGCCGAGGCGCTGGCGTCCACTGGCCCCGCCTGCCAAGCCGCCAGCGCATCGGCACTCGGTCGCTGGGCGCTGCGATGCCCTGCGCTGTCGAGCGCCGCGCGCAGACCGCCGACGATCAGCCCCCGGATCAGCGACGGCTCGCGAAAGCGAACTTCGGTCTTCGCAGGGTGCACATTGACGTCGACCTCGCCGGCCGGGACGGTGATGAACAGCGCCACCACGGGATGCCGATCGCGGGCGAGCATGTCCTGATACGCGGCGCGTACTGCTCCCACGAGCAGGCGATCGCGCACCGGGCGGCCGTTGACGAACAGATACTGATGATCGGCGACGCCGCGATTGAAGGTCGGCAAGCCCGCCACGCCCTCCAGCCGCACCTCGCCACGGACATGATCGAGCACCACGCTGCTGGCCGCGAGGGCCCGGTCGGTGAGCGCCGCCACCCGCTCCGGCCCACTCTCGCCGGGCGGCACCGAGAGCACGCGACGGCCGTCATGATCGATCGTGAAGCCGATCTCCGGGCGTGCCATCGCCAGCCGCTTCACGACATCCACGCACGCGGCATATTCGGATCGTGCCGAGCGCAGGAACTTGCGCCGCGCCGGCACGCGCTCGAACAGGGCCTCCATTCGCACCCGTGTTCCCGGCGGGAGCGCCGCCGGGCCCTCGCCCGCCACCACGCCGTTGTCGACGATTCGCCGCCAGCCATCCGCCGCGCGCGACCGGCTTTCGATCGTCAGCCGCGCCACCGATGCGATCGAGGGCAGCGCTTCACCCCGAAAACCGAGCGTTTCGACCGCTTCGATCATCTCGTCGGGCAGCTTGGATGTGGCATGCCGTTCCAATGCCAGCGCCATCTCGACCGGCGTCATGCCGCAGCCGTCGTCCGCCACCTCCACAAACGCCAGTCCGCCCTCGCCTAATGAGACCGAAACTCGCGTCGCGCCGGCGTCGATCGCGTTCTCGACGAGCTCCTTCAGTGCACTCGCCGGGCGCTCGACCACCTCGCCCGCGGCGATGCGGTTGATCAGGTGCTCGGGCAGGCGGCGTATTGACATAGAACAAGTCCTAGCCCAAGCGGCTGGCTTCCGCGACCACTTGCGATCAGAGGTTTTCCAGCCGCTTTTCGGGGGCGGTGGAAGCGGCCTATCCGGCTAATTTGCGGACCGAGTTTCGGTCGGCGTTCTTTGGCGAAAAGCGGGCAAAAGCATGCTGTTCAGTCGTTTCTTCAAGATGATGTCGCACGATATGGCGATCGATCTCGGCACCGCCAACACGCTGGTGTACCTGCGCGGCCGCGGCATCGTCCTCAACGAGCCGTCGGTCGTGGCGATCGAGACGATCAATGGCGTCAAGAAGGTTCGTGCAGTCGGCGTCGACGCAAAACTGATGATGGGCAAGACCCCGGGCAGCATCGAGGCGATCCGCCCCTTACGCGATGGTGTCATCGCCGACATCGACGTCGCCGAGCAGATGATCAAGCACTTCATCCACAAGG
>CAXTBZ010000181.1:0-3274 GCA_964242855.1 uncultured Sphingomonadaceae bacterium | reverse complement strand
GCGGCTCGCCCATCCCCATCATCACGATGTTGGTGAGCATCCGCCCCTCGGGCTGGCTCGGCCATTCGCCGAGGCTGTCACGCGCCAGCATCACCTGCCCGACGATCTCGCCCGGCGTCAGGTTGCGGACGAGGCGCATCGTGCCGGTGTGGCAGAAGCTGCAGTTGAGCGTGCAGCCGACCTGGCTGGACACGCAAAGCGTGCCGCGATCGGCGTCGGGGATGAACACCATCTCGAAATCGTGGCCATCCGTCGATCGCAGCAGCCACTTGCGGGTGCCGTCGATCGAGACCTGCGCCTCAACCACCGCGGGCCTGTCGACGCTGAACCGTTCGGTCAACCACGGGTGCTGCGCCTTGGCGACGTCGGTCATCGTCTCGAAGGTTGTGGCGCCGCGATTGTAGATCCAGTGCCACAGCTGCTTGGCGCGGAGCTTCGCCTGCTTGGGCTCCATACCGGCGGCTTCCAGCGCACCCCTGATCTGCTCGCGCGTGAGCCCGACGAGGCTCGTCCGCCCGTCCACGCTCGCCGGTGCGACGCGCGGCACCGGCACGGGATCGACATGGCCGGCGATCGGCATCAAGTTCGCGGCGATCTGCATGGTTGGGCACATAGGCGAAAAGCTGAGCGTTTTCCAGCATGGCGGCGAGTCCGCCGCTCCGGGTCCCGCCTCACCGCAACGGGCACGCCAGCGCCGCCGCGTCGATCGCGCTGGCCGCACCCCTCAACCGGTAGCCGTCGGCGAAGGGGTGGCCGCCGATGCCGACGCTGCTGATGCTCATCGAGCTGCCCGATCGCATCGCCGCGACGATCCGCGCATCGGCGTGGCGATCGTGCGCCCACGCGTCCTGACCGCGGCCCGTGAGCGCGAAGCTGGCGTCGCCGATCGCAAGCGTCACGGGTGCGCCGTCGCGCGCCGGATAGCTCAGGTGGATCGCGACCTGGCCGCGCACGCGCCTGGCCGGCCAGCTCGCCACCGAGGCGAAGGCGCCGTGCCCAGCCGAAGGCGATCCGCGGGGCGGGGCGGCGATCGCGAAGCAGCGCGTCGGGCTGTCCGCCGGGCCTTCGCGGAAAGCGCCCCAGTCGCGGAAAATACCCACGGCGGTGCGATCCGCGGCGTCCGTCGTCTGCGCCAGGAGCAAGCCCGCGCAGAGCGTCAGCAGCGCGGCGCCACAAAGCCGGCCTCGCCATCTCCCGCTCCCCATGGTCACCCGCACCGGCAATCGCCTCCACCGCCGTCTCCTCAGACGAGGCATCGGGCACGCGGGGGTAGGACGGCAAGGGATTTCGCCGGCTGACGAATAAGGGCGGGACGTCGCCTCCCGCCCCTTCCTTAACGCTTCCGGCTCGTTATAACCGAGTCCCAAGTCAGCTTGCAGCGGGGACGGAATGAAGGCGACGATCGAGCGGGCGACGCTTCTGAAGGGGCTGAGCCATGTCCAGTCCGTGGTGGAGCGGCGCAACACCATCCCGATCCTGTCCAACGTGCTGATCGAGGCGGCGGCGGGCGGTGGCCTGAAGCTGATGGCGACCGATCTCGATCTCCAGATCGTCGAGACGGTGGATGCCGCGGTCGATCAGCCCGGCGCGACGACGATCTCCGCGCATACCCTCTTCGATATCGCGCGCAAGCTGCCCGAGGGCTCGCAGGTCTCGCTCACCGCGGCCGAGGGCAAGATGCTGGTGACCGCCGGGCGTGCGCGCTTCAACCTCGCCACCTTGCCGCGCGACGACTTTCCGGTGATCGCCGAGGGAGATCTGCCGACCAAGTTCGATCTTCCCGCCGCGACGCTGCGCCAGATCATCGACAAGACCCGCTTCGCGATCTCCACCGAGGAGACGCGCTACTACCTCAACGGCATCTACCTGCACGTCGCCGAGGATAATGGCGGCGCGGTGCTGAAGGCGGCGGCGACCGATGGCCACCGGCTGGCGCGCGTCACCGTACCGCAGCCTTCGGGTGCGGCGGGCATGCCCGGCGTGATCATCCCGCGCAAGTGCGTGGCGGAGTTGCGCAAGCTGCTCGACGAGGTCGACGGTTCGGTCGAGGTGTCGCTGTCGGGTACCAAGATCCGCTTCGGGCTCGGCACCGCGATCCTGACGTCCAAGCTGATCGACGGCACCTTCCCCGATTATTCGCGCGTTATCCCGACCGGCAACGACAAGCTGCTCAAGATCGATCCCAAGAGCTTCATGCAGGGGGTCGATCGCGTCGCCACGATCGCGTCCGAAAAGACCCGCGCGGTCAAGATGACGCTCGATCGCGACAAGATCACGCTGTCGGTCACCTCGCCCGAGAACGGCACCGCGGCGGAGGAAGTCCCCGGCGACTATGCCTCGCTCGGCTTCGAGATCGGCTTCAACGCGCGCTACCTGATGGACATCCTCGGCCAGATCGAGGGCGATTCGGTCGAAGTTCACCTCGCCGACGCCGCAGCGCCCACGCTGATCCGCGAAGGCGACAAGGCGCCGGCGCTCTACGTGCTGATGCCGATGCGGGTGTGATGGCGGCTGGGCCTAAACCAAAAGCTCTCCCGGTCGTTAAGCATGCGACAGGAAGCGCCATGCAGCAGTTCGACGATCACCGGCTCGGGCCGACACTGAAGCGGGCGTTCGCGCAGCCTTCGGGGCAGGCGTTGCCGCAGGAGTTCCTGGCGCTGCTGGTGGCGCTCGATCGCAACAAGCAGGCGCCGGCCTCGCGCTCCTGATCGGCTCCGCGCCGGCCTAATTGAGGTCGACGCCCTTCCGCTCCGGGCCGATGAAGGTCCACGCCGCCAGCACCACCGCCGTCACCCCGCACACCAGCGCCATGGCGTGCGAATAGCTCGAATGCTTGGCGATGCTCGCCTGCCAGGTGGCGTTGATCGAGGCGATGAAGTTGCCGGCCTGGTACGCGAAACCCGGGAACATGCCGCGCGCGCCGTCAGGCGCCAGCTCGTTGATGTGCGCGGGCACGACGCCCCACGCACCCTGCACCGCGACCTGGACGAGGAAGGCGCCGAGCGCGAGCATCGCGGCGGTCTGGCTGAACGCCCATAGCGGGATGATCGGCAGTGCCAGCAGCGCCGCGCCGATGATCGCCCAGCGCCGGCTGAACCGATCGGAGAGCGCGCCGAAGATCAGCCCGCCAGTGATCGCGCCGACGTTCATGATCGCCGTGATCAGCCCGACATGGTGGGTGTCGAAATGGTGCTGGCTCTTGAGGAAGGTCGGGTAGACGTCCTGCGTGCCGTGGCTGAAGAAGTTGAACGCGGTCATCAGCACGACGACGTAG
>CAXTBZ010000180.1:0-3348 GCA_964242855.1 uncultured Sphingomonadaceae bacterium | reverse complement strand
CGCCCGCGGCTGACGATCTCGCCTTCCGGCACCTTCACCATGCCGGTCTCGGAACCGACGATCAGCATGTCACCGGCGGTGATGGTGTAGCGCAGCGGACGCAACCCGCTGCGGTCGAGCCCGGCGATCACCCAGCGCCCGTCGGTGCCGCAGACTGCGGCCGGCCCGTCCCACGGCTCCATCACCGCGTTGCAGTACAGGAACATGTCGCGATGCGCCGCGGTCATCGCGGGGCCCGGATCGATCGCGGCCGGGATCATCAGCGATTTCGCCATCGGCGCGTCGCGGCCGGCGAAGGTGAGCAGTTCGAACACGTTGTCGAGCGAGGCGGTGTCCGAGCCGCCGGCCTGGATTACCGGCTTGATGCTCTCGATATGCGGATCGAGGGCCGCGTCGGCGAGCCGGGTCTCGTGGCTCTTCATCCAGTTGGTGTTGCCGGAAATGGTGTTGATCTCGCCGTTATGGGCGAGCTTGCGGAACGGCTGCGCCAGGCGCCAGGTCGGGAAGGTGTTGGTGCTGTAGCGCTGGTGGTAGATCGCGAAGCGGCTGACGAAGCGCGGATCGAGCAGGTCCGGATAGAAGTCGGTCAGGTTCTCGGCCAGGAACATGCCCTTGTAGATCACCGACCGGCAGGACAGCGAGCACATGTAGAGCTCGGCCACCTGGTCGGCGATCGCCTGCTTCTCGATACGGCGACGGATCACATACAGGTCGCGCTCGAAATCCGCCTCGCTGCTGTCACGCAGGTTGCGGATCATGATCTGCTCGATCTCCGGCCGGGTGGCGTTGGCCTTCTCGCCGATGCAGCTGGTGTCGATCGGCACCTGCCGCCAGCCATGTATGCCGTAGCCGAACGCCAGTATTTCGCTCTCGACGATGGTGCGGCAACGCTCCTGCGCCGAAAGGTCGGTCTTCGGCAGAAACACCATGCCGATGCCGATCAGCTGCCCATCGGGACGGCTGCCGGTGCGGCCGATGGCGTCGGCAAAGAAATCCTGCGGGATCTCGACATGGATGCCGGCGCCGTCACCGGTCTTGCCGTCGGCATCGACCGCGCCGCGATGCCAGACCGCCTTGAGCGCGGCGATCCCCGCCTCGACCACGTCGCGCCGCTTCTTGCCGTCGAGGGCCGCGATCAGCCCGACGCCGCAGGCATCATGCTCCTGGCTCGCATCATAGCTGTCGGACAGGGTCTCGGCGTTGCGCTGCCAGGCGGAGACGAACTCCGAACCGGTCTCGGCTGCATCCTGGTCCATTATTCTGCCGCCATCTGCTGGATGTTGACCTGCTCATGTTCCGCCAGCCAGCGATGGATGCTGACCGCCGCGTCGCGTCCGTCCCGGATCGCCCAGACCACCAGGCTGGCGCCGCGCACGATGTCGCCGGCTGCGAACACGCCTGGCAGGCTGGTCATGAAGCTGCTTCGTCCGACCTTCAGCGTGCCCCAGCGCGACACTTCCAGCCCCTCGTCGCCCCACATCGTCGGCAGCGGCTCGGGATCGAAGCCGAGCGCCTTGATGACGATGTCTGCCGGCAAGATGAAGCCGCTGTTCTCGACCGGATCGACCGACTGCCGCCCCGAGGCATCGGGCAGCCCGAGCTTCATGCGCAGGGCGCGCACGCCGCTGACCGTATTGTCGCCGAGGAAGGCTTCGGGGGCCGCGAGCCAGACGAACTCGACGCCCTCGTCCTCGGCATTCTTCACCTCGCGCAGGGAGCCCGGCATGTTGGCCCGGTCGCGCCGATAGAGGCATTTCACCGACGCCGCACCCTGGCGCACCGCGGTGCGAACGCAGTCCATCGCGGTGTCGCCGCCGCCGATCACGACGATGTTCTTGCCCTCGGCATTGAGCAGTCCGCTGTCGAAATCGGGCACCTGGTCGCCGAGCGAGCGGCGGTTCGAGGCGGTCAGGTAATCGATCGCCTTGACGATGCCGGGCAGACCAACACCCGGGCCGCCGATGTCGCGCGACTTGTAGACGCCGGTTGCGATCAGCAGCGCGTCATGACGCTCGCGCAGGGTGGAGAACGCGATGGTCTCGTCATTGTCCACGTCGCCGACGCCGCGGCCGAGATGGAAAACGATGCCGGAGTCCTCGAGCAGCGCGTGACGGCGCAGCACGATCTCCTTCTCCAGCTTGAAACCGGGAATGCCGTAGATCATCAGCCCGCCGACACGGTCGTAGCGGTCGTAGATCGCGACCTGGTAGCCCTGCTTGCGCAGCTGCTCCGCCGCCGCCATGCCGCCGGGACCGGCACCGATCACGCCGATGCTCTGGGTGCGCTCCTGACGCGGGCGGATCGGCTTCACCCAGCCCATCTCGAAGGCATTGTCGGTGATGAAGCGCTCGACGGCGCCGATGGTGACGCTCTCGAAGCCCTTCTCGATGACGCAGTTGCCCTCGCAGAGCCGGTCCTGCGGGCAGATCCGGCCGCAGATCTCCGGGAAGTTGTTGGTCGCGGAGCTGACCTCGTAGGCTTCCTCGAGCCGGCCTTCGGCGCTGAGCTTCAGCCAGTCGGGGATGTTGTTCGAGAGCGGGCAATGCACCGAGCAGAAGGGCACGCCGCATTGCGAACAGCGCCCGGCCTGTTCTTCCGCCTGGCCGACGCTGAAGGAGCGATAGATTTCATTGAAATCCTCGCGCCGCTCGTCAACACTTCGCTTGTCAGGCTGGTGTTGCTGCAGATGCGTGAATTGCAGCATGCGTTCGGCCACTGGACTGTCCTCGCGAGTGCCCGGAGCCTCCGGAATGGGGCTCAGGGACACTCAGCGGAACATTATGAAACTGCTCTCTCGATTAAAAGACAGTAATCCTGACCTAACCTGAACGCGAAGTGCCTAGTCAGTGCGCAGCATCGACTTTCTGCCGCAAACTAGGGCCGAAACGGCCCTTTATATTGGCACATCGCGTCTTGAGCCCCCTGCGCGGTAGCGGGCGATGTAGGACGGCACCACCATCTCCAGCGGGGTCGGCATGATCCCGAGGCTGTCGAACCCGAGCATCCCGTCCGCCACGATATTGTCACGTCCCAGCATGGCCAGCTGGTCGCGCGTCAGCGGCTTGCCCGGGACATGCTCCAGCAGGCTTGCCTGGATGCGCGCCAGTCCCATCGGCACCTCGAACAGCATCCGCTTGCGGCCCAGTTCCGCGAGCATCCAGACCAGCAGCTCGCGGAACTTCCAGACACGCGGGCCGCCCAGCTCGATGATCTTGCCGCGCAGGGCAGGGTTGCCGAGGGCCGCGATCACCGCGTCGGCGACGTCCCCGGCATAGACCGGCTGGAAGCGGGTATCGCCGCAGAACACCGGCATCACCGGCACCAGCCGGCTCATCGCGGCGAAGCGGT
>CAXTBZ010000179.1:0-3372 GCA_964242855.1 uncultured Sphingomonadaceae bacterium | reverse complement strand
CGTTCCCACGACGATGGGCGGCAATATCGGCCTGCCGATCCTCGGGCAGGAGCCGTTGCCGGCGGGGGGCGTCTATGTGCTGGAGCTGTCGAGCTTCCAGATCGACCTGACCTTCACCCTTGATGCCGACGTCGCGGTATTGACCAACATCATGCCGGATCATCTCGATCGGTATGACGGGTTCGAGGCTTATGCTGCATCGAAGCTAAGGCTGTTTGCGATGCAGCGACCGGATCGGTGGGCGGTATTCGCGGGCGACGACGAGCCGACTTCGATGTTCTGCAATCAAATGAATCGCGATCGATCAGGTCGCGTCGTCTGGGCAGAAACCAGTTTTGAGGAGATATTGGGAGCCAGCGTCTTCGAAGGCGAGGGGACTCTGTACGGCGATCATATCGGCTATCAGCGAGATTGGCCCGCTTTGCAGGGGCTGCACAACGCTGAGAATGCGGGCGCTGCGATTGCCGTGTGTCATGCACTTGGTCTCGCGAACGATGTCATTGCACGCGGCCTCCGCACCTACCCCGGCCTCCCCCATCGCATGGAGCGGATCGCCGAGCTCGACGGGGTGCTCTACGTCAACGACAGCAAGGCGACCAACGCCACCTCCACCGCGCCGGCGCTCGGCGCCTACCCCAGGATCCACTGGATCCTCGGCGGGCGTCGCAAGACCGACGATCTCGATGCCTGCCAGCCCTGGTACGGCCATGTCGTCGCCGCCTACACGATCGGCGAGGCGGCCGAGCTGTTCGAGACTATCCTTCTCGAAGCCGGCATCTACGCCCGCAACGTCGGCACCCTCGAAGCAGCGGTGAAGGCGGCCGCGCAGGTCGCGCGGCCGGGTGAGACGGTGTTGCTCTCGCCGGCCTGCGCCTCCTACGATCAGTTCCGCGATTACGAGGCGCGCGGCGATGCGTTCCGGGGAGCGGTGAGCATGTTGGGGGCGGGCGCATGAAGATGGACTCCGTTCCGCGCCGTGGACGCTTCCGCCGGGGCAAGCCGCCGCGCCTCGGCCGCTCGGACCGGACCGCGCTTGGACGCTGGTTCTGGGAGATCGATCTCGTTCTCCTAGCGCTGGTGACGGTGCTGATCGGCATCGGGCTCATTGCCGTCGCCGCCGCCTCGCCCGCTGCCGGCGTGCGCTATTCGGACGGCGCGGTGCAGTTCCCGCCGCTCTATTATTTCTACCGCCAGTGCCTGTGGTTGGGGATCGGCATCCCCGTGATGTTCATCACCTCGATGCTGCCCAAGGCGACCGCGCGGCGGCTGTGCCTGGTTGGCGCCGCGGCTTTCATCGGCGCGCTGATGCTGACGCCGATCATCGGCCATCAGGTGAATGGCGCCAAGCGCTGGATCGGTGCGGGGCCGGCGCAGATCCAGCCTTCAGAGTTCCTGAAGCCCTTGTACGTCGTCGCGATGGCGTGGCTGTTCTCGCTGAAGCAGCATGATCGCTCGCTGCCGGTGGTGCCGATCAGCCTGGTGGTCACTGGGACCATCGCCGGGTGTCTGATGAAACAGCCCGATTTCGGCCAAACGGTTGTCTTCCTGCTGATGTGGACCGCGATCCTCACCTTGTCGGGCGCGCCGATGAAGGGACTGGCTATGCTCGCCGGCGCGGGCGTCGCGGTGGTGGTGCTCGCCTACCTTTTCTATCCGGTGGCGCATCTGCGCATCGACAATTTTCTGTTCCAGACGGGCGACACCTATCAGGTCGATAGCGCACGACGCACGCTGCTTCACGGCGGGCTGTTCGGCACCGGGCCGGGGGCGGGCACGATGAAGTTCAAGCTGCCCGAACCGCACACCGACTACATCTTCTCGGTGATCGGCGAGGAGTTCGGGCTGATCGCCTGCTTTGCGATCGCCGGCATCTACGCAGCGATCATCGTGCGCGTGTTCATCAAGCTGCTCGACGAGGATGATCAATTCATCCTGCTCGCCGGCGCCGGCCTCGCGACGCAGTTCGGCGCGCAGGCGATCATCAACATGGCGGTCAACGTCCAGCTCGCCCCGTCCAAGGGCATGACGCTGCCGTTCATCTCCTACGGCGGATCGTCGATGATCGCGCTCTCGATGGGGTTCGGGCTGCTGCTGGCGTTCACGCGGCGGAACCCGTATCTGACCCGGTCTCCCTACGTCGTGACCTGGAACAAGCCGCGGTGAAGCGTATCTTCCTCCTCGCCGCCGGCGGCACCGGCGGGCACATGATCCCGGCGCACGCGCTGGCGGAGGAGCTCGTCGCGCGTGGCCACGAGGTCGTGCTGGTGACTGACGATCGCGGCGCGCGCATCCCCGGCCTGTTCAAGGATATCGACGTGCATGTGCTGCCGGCCGGCCGGCTGGGCGGCGGCGTGCTGAGCTGGTTCGGTGCTGCGCGTGGCATCTGGGCGGGGCGGCAGGCGGCCAAGGCGCTGATCCGACAGTATGAGCCTGCGGTCGCGGTCGGCTTCGGCGGGTATCCGGCGTTGCCGACCCTGCTCGCCGCGCTGGCGTGCAAGGTGCCGGCCGCGCTGCACGAGCAGAATGCTGTGCTCGGTCGCGTCAACCGGCTGCTTGCCCGCTTCGTGCAGGTGCTGGCGACCGCCTACACGCAGGTCGATCGGGTGCCTGCGAAGGTCGCTCCGGTGATCGTTGGCAATCCGGTCCGCGCCGACATTCTCGCGCTGCGCGACCAGCCGTTTCCGCCGCTCACCGAGGACGGCATCTTCCGCCTGCTCGTCACCGGCGGCTCGCAGGGCGCCTCGGTATTATCAACGGTAGTGCCTGATGCGCTGGGCATGCTGCCGCCATCGCTGCGCCAGCGCCTGCAGGTGACGCAGCAGTGCCGCCCGGAAGACATCGACAAGGTCCGCGCGCGCTATGCCGAACTCGATATTCCCGCCGATCTCGCCACCTATCTCGCCGACCTCCCCGAGAGGCTGGGCTGGAGTCACCTGTTCGTCGGCCGCTCCGGCGCGTCTACCATCGCGGAGCTGACCGCAGCCGGGCGCCCCGCGATTCTCGTGCCCCTGCCGTCGGCGATGGACGACCACCAGACCGCGAACGCGCGCGAGATGGCCGCGACCGGTGGCGCCGCATCGATTCCGCAGAGTGCCTTCACCCCGCAGCGGCTCGCCAAGCAGATGCAGAAGATGGCGCTTGAACCCGGCGCGCTCGAGAATGCGGCACGCCGCGCGCGCGACGCCGGTTATCCTCAGGCCACCCAGGCGCTCGCCGATCTGGTCGAGAGTCTTGCCGGCCCTACGCCGTCCTCCGTCGGACCGGCGCTCAAGCTCAAGGAAGCGTTTGCGTGAAGGGCGTCGCTACCGACATCGGAACCATCCATTTCATCGGCATCGGCGGCATCGGCATGTCCGGCATCGCCGAGGTGAT
>CAXTBZ010000178.1:0-3388 GCA_964242855.1 uncultured Sphingomonadaceae bacterium | reverse complement strand
CTACAAGCTCGCAGAGGCGGTGGCAGATGGCGCGGCAGAGCGCGGAATCGCGCTGTGCGGATCGGGGATCGGCATCTCGATCGCGGTCAACCGCCACCCCGCGCTTCGCTGCGCACTTGTCGCCGAGCCACTCTCTGCCCACCTTTGCCGTGAGCATAACGATGCTAATGCTATTGCGATGGGCGCTCGCCTGATCGGGATCGAACAAGCCAAAGCTTGCCTTTCAGCCTTCCTCAATACCGATTTTGCCGGTGATCGCCATGCCGGCCGCGTCGCCAAACTGACCCATCCTCGCTTCGAGAAGGAGCCCGCATGAGCACCCAGCCCGCCACGATCCCCGAAATCCGCAAGTCGGGTTTCTTCTCGCAAGGCCTGGCAGAAGCAGATCCCGCGATCTTCGCAGGGCTCGAGCACGAGCTGGACCGCGAGCGTCACCAGATCGAGTTGATCGCATCCGAGAACATCGTCTCCAAGGCCGTGCTGGAGGCGCAGGGATCGGTCTTCACCAACAAATATGCCGAGGGCTACCCGGGCAAGCGCTACTATCAGGGCTGCGCGCCATCCGACGAGGTCGAGCAGTTGGCGATCGATCGCGCCAAGCAGCTGTTCGGTTGCGGCTTCGCCAACGTGCAGCCGCACTCGGGCGCGCAGGCCAACGGCGCTGTCATGCTGGCGCTGACCAAGCCCGGCGACACGATCATGGGGCTGAGCCTCGATGCCGGCGGGCATCTCACCCACGGCGCCAAGGCTTCTCTATCGGGCAAGTGGTACAACGCCGTGCAGTACGGCGTGCGGGAGGACACCCACCTGATCGACTATGATCAGGTCGGGGCGATGGCGCGCGAGCACAGGCCGACCATCATCATCACCGGCGGATCGGCCTATCCGCGCCACATCGACTTTGCGCGCTTCCGGGCCATCGCGGACGAGGTCGGCGCCAAGTTCATGGTCGACATGGCGCACTTCGCGGGCCTCGTCGCAGCCGGTGTCCACCCGACCCCGTTCGGGCACGCTCATGTCGTCACCACCACCACCCACAAGACGCTGCGGGGCCCGCGCGGCGGCATGATCCTGAGCGACGACGAGGCCATCGCCAAAAAGATCAACTCGGCCGTCTTTCCGGGTCTGCAGGGCGGTCCGCTGATGCACGTGATCGCCGCCAAGGCAGTCGCATTCGGCGAGGCGCTTCAGCCCGAGTTCAAGGCCTATGCCAAGGCGGTCATCGACAATGCCAAGGCGCTCGCCAGCCGCCTGCAGGAGCGCGGCGCGGACGTGGTGTCGGGCGGCACCGATACGCATCTCGCGCTGATCGATCTGCGCCCGCTCGGCCTTACCGGCAAGGATGCCGACGAGGCGCTTGAGCGATCGGCAATCACTTGCAACAAGAATGGCGTGCCCTTCGATCCGCTGCCTCCGGTGAAGACCAGCGGCATCCGCGTCGGCTCCCCTGCCGGCACCACTCGCGGCTTCGGTGTCGCCGAATTCCGCGACATCGCCGACATGATCGCAGACGTGCTCGACGGTCTCCGCAGGAACGGCGAAGCCGGCGACGCGCAGGTGGAGGCGAACGTCCGCGAGCGGGTCCGCGCGCTGTGCGAGCGCTTCCCGATCTACTGACATGCGCTGCCCCTATTGCGGACATGAGGACAGCGGGGTGAAGGATAGCCGCCCGTCAGAGGACGGCGCTTCGATCCGCCGCCGCCGCCAATGCGAAGGCTGCGGCGGACGCTTCACCACGTTCGAGCGCGTACAACTTCGCGAAGTTACGGTGGTGAAGTCCGGCGGCAAGCGCGAAGGGTTCGAACGCGTGAAGCTCGAACGGTCGATCGATATCGCCTGTCGCAAGCGCCCATTGTCGGCCGAGCAGCTCGACCGGCTCGTCTCCGGGATCCAGCGCCAGGTGGAGACCTCGGGCGAAACGGAAGTGACCTCTGCACAGATCGGCGCGTTGGTGATGGACGGGCTGAAGGGCCTCGATCCCGTCGCCTACATCCGCTTCGCCAGCGTCTACAAGGACTTCACCGAAGCCCGCCACTTCGAGGAGTTCGCAGGATCGGTGAACGAGATCGGCGGGGAGTGAGCCCGCCCCCCGTCATCGTCCTCGTCCGTCCGCAGCTCGGGCAGAACATCGGCAAGGCGGCGCGCGCCATGCTGAATTTTGGCCTTAGTGAGATGCGCCTGGTCGCACCGCGTGACGGGTGGCCGAACCCCGATGCTGGGCCTGCTGCTTCGGGCGCCGACATCGTGCTCGAACAGGCGATTGTATTCGACACGGTGGCAGACGCGGTTGCGGATTGCGCGCATGTCTATGCGACGACGGTGCGCCGGCGCGGTGTCACCAAGCCGGTCGTCACACCGGTCGAGGCTGCGGCTGAGATCAACGCGAGCAGCGCACAATCGGCGATCCTGTTCGGGCCTGAACGAGCCGGCCTTGAGACCGAGGATGTTGCGCTTGCCCGTTCGATCCTAACCGTGCCGATCAACCCCGCCTTCGGTTCGCTCAACCTGGCTCAGGCTGTGATCCTGGTCGCTTATGAATGGTCGAAGAGCCAAGCGCTCGCGCAGCCACCATCCGTCGAGATTGACCCGCCCGCCTCCCAGTTCGAGCTCGACGGGATGATCATGCAGCTCGAAACGATGCTGGACGATGCAGGCTATTTCTTCCTGCCCGATCGTGCACCTGCGACCAGGCGGATGCTGCGTACCCTGCTTACCAAGCCAGCCTGGAACGCGCAGGAGGTGCGGACCTTGCGCGGTGTTCTGACGACACTGGCCAAGCCTAAGCACCGTCAGGGGCGACCAAGGACGGGCTGACCTTTCGCTACGATAGTTTTCGCCCTAGACGCGGACAGTTCGAGTCAGGAGTGACGCATGCTTCGTAAAGCCATATTGCCAGCCTTGTTCGCGGTCCTTGCCACCACCGCAGTCTCTGCGCAGGATACCGCCGCCCCTGTCACTGCCGCGCCGGCGCCGCCTGCCAAGCCGGTTAAGGCGAAGAAGGTCTGTCGCTCCGAAGCAGTTTTGGGCAGCAACATTCCGGATACGACCTGTCACACTCAGGCCGAGTGGGATCAGATCGATACATCGACACGTGCGAATGCGCGCGAGATCATGAACCATCAACCGCCGCGCTAATCGGCGTTCCTCTTGACGGGCGCGCCTCCTTCTGCGACAGGCGCGCCCTCGCAATTGGCCCCGCACGCTCGGTGAAGCGGGTGCCCTGCCGTCCCACGAGCTTTGCCTCACGGGCGCGTCAGCGCGGTTCCGCGCATTTTGATCCTCGCTTGCGAGGGTCCCAACGCAGTTGAAGGACGTATTATGTCGAAGCGCAACAGCGCCAAGTACAAGCTCGATCGCCGCATGGGCGAGAATATCTGGGGCCGCCCCA
>CAXTBZ010000177.1:0-3422 GCA_964242855.1 uncultured Sphingomonadaceae bacterium | reverse complement strand
GCGCATCCTCGGCATCGTCCCAGATGCCCAGTCGATCCTCGAGGATCTCCTGGTTCGGCCCGTTGAAGCGCGAATAGACGAGGCCGTCGGCACCGCCGGGACGCTTGCCGGTCACGCCTTCGAAGTGGCGTTTTCCCGCCGCCGCATTCTCGAACACGAAGGTGGATGTCAGGAAGATCGGGGGCTTCAGCGATCCTTCGGACAGCATCGGATCGAAGGCATGGCCCATCATCAGCGTGGAGGGTGAGAGGCGGCGGCCGCCGACCTCCAGCACATCGGCCTTGGGGCGGCGGCGCGGGGTGACGCCGCTCATGTCGGCCTCGGTCTCGGGAACGGTCTGGTCGGTCATAAAATCCTCTCGGTTGCGTCGCGGCGGCGCGCTATGGTGCCGCTCTAGCCGATTGGGGGAGACTTGCCATGTCGATCGCCGTCGTTTCCGTGCCCGTGGCCGATCAGGCCGCCGCAAAGACGTTCTACACCGAGAAGCTGCTGTTCGACGTGCTCGACGACGAGCCGATGGGGCCGAACATGCGCTGGATCCAGCTCCAGCCGAAGACCGGCGGGTCCTCGATTGCGCTGGTGACGTGGTTCGAGGGGCTGAAGCCCGGCGGCCAGCAGGGGCTGATGCTCCACGTGCCCGACATCGACGCCGAGCGCGAGCGGCTGGTCGCAACGGGGATCGAGGCCTCGCCGATCGACGAACAGCCCTGGGGCCGCTTCACGATGTTCAAGGACCCCGACGGCAATGGCTGGATCAGCGCAACGCTGACCGAGCCCGAGAAGTTCGTGACGCGCTGAGATCCTCACCGGAACGGGGAGAAGGACCGCGCGCAGCGTGGTGGAGGGGGCTTGCCGCAAGCGCTGCGTCTGAGGAGAACCCCCACCACCACCGGCTGCGCCGGCGGTCTCCCTCCCCGCCAAGCGGGGAGGATTAGGGGGTCCCGATCACCGAAATCTGCCGTCCATACCCCGCCTCACCGCGATGCGTCGCGCGGCGGTAGCTGAAGAAACGGTCCTCGTCGGGATAGGTGTCGAGGCCGAGCGCCTCGATGCGCGGCACGCCGGCGGCGGCGAGGCGGGCGACCACATAGGCTTCGATGTCGAACTGATGGTGGCGCTCGCGGCGCCCGGCGAGGAAGAAGCGTTCGTTCTGCGCATCGTCGGCGCAGAAGCGGGCGAGGAAGGCGTCGTCGACCTCGTAGCTTGATCGGCCGATACATGGACCGACGGCGGCGGCGATGCGGGTGCGATCGGCGCCGATCGTCTCCATCGCCGCCACCGTCGCCTCGACCACGCCGCCGAGCGCACCCTTCCACCCCGCATGCGCTGCGCCAACCACGCCGGCCTGGGCGTCAGTGAAGAGGATCGGCACGCAATCGGCGGTGAGCACGCCGATCAGCAGATCGGGCCGGTCGGTGACGAGCGCGTCGGCATGCGGGCGGGCGTCATCGGCAAAGGCGTCGGCCATCACCGCGGTCGCACTGTGGACCTGGTGGACGGTGGCGAGCGTCGCGCCCGGCTTCACTGCGGCCACCACGCGGCGGCGGTTCTCTAGGATCGCGGCGCGGTCGTCGTCCGAGCCGAGGCCGACGTTCAGTCCGGCATGGATGCCGGTCGACACCCCGCCGCGCCGGCCGAGGAAGGCGTGGGGCACGCCCGCCAGCGCATCGGCACGGATGGTCTCGACGGTCATAGCCTGAGGCTCCAGATACGATCGTCGTCGAGCTGTTCGCCGACCTTGAAGGGGTGGGCGCCGATCTCGGCCATGCCGTAGCGCGCGTAGAAACGCTGCGCGCGGTGATTGTCGGCGTAGACGCTGAGCGCCAGATCGGCGGCGCCGCTTGTCCGTGCCGCCGCCAGCGCCCAGTCCATCAGCACCTGCGCGATCCCCGCGCCCTGCCACGGCCGCAGCACGTAGAGCTGCTTCAGCTCGCACGCACCCGGCGGCACCGGCGGCGAGGGGAGCGAGCAGGCGCCGATCTTGACGAAGCCGGCGATGCGGCCGGCGTCTGTCGCGAGGCGGATGCGGTAGGCGGGGTCGCCAACATGCGCGGGCAGGCCGCGCGGGCCGAAGGCGTCGCGCACGAAGCTGTCGAGATCCTCGCGCCGGTAGAGATGCCCGAAGGTCTCGACGAAGCTGCGCTTCGCCATCTCGGCCAGCGCGGGCGCATCGGCGCGCCGGGCGTCGCGATAGTCGATCATGCGGTGCCTCCTGCGAAGCCAGCGGGGGTGGGCCAGGTCGGCGCGGTGAAGGCGAGCGCCTTGAACAATGTCCCCATCGCTTGCGGCGCGCACAGCCTGTGCCAGGCCGCCTCGATCTCGCTCTGCCGTTCGGACGTGGCGCGGGCGAGTGCGGCGGCGCGTGCGGCGATGCCGAGCGAGCCCAGCAGGGCGCCCTGCGTGGTGAGCGGATGGACGGTCGCGCCCTCCGCTCGCGCCGCCTGCGCCAGCACTGCGAAGTCGACATGCGCGGTCAGGTCCTGCTCGCCCGGCGCCTCATAGGGATCGGCGAAGCGGTGGCGGCGGATCGCCTGGAGGGTGTCGCCGGCGAGCGGCCCGGCATAGCCGTAGTCGATCGCCAGAAGCGCGCCGCCCTGTGCCACGATCCGGGCGGCGAGCGCGCGCATGATGGCGGCGCTGGCAGGTGCCGTCTCGATGATATCGCCGGTGCGCAGCGCCTCCGGGATGGCGGCGTCGTAGCGCTGATCGCCGACGCTCGCCACAAGCCGCCCTTCGGCCGCATTCACCATCCGCTCGCGCCAGCCGGCGTTGGTGCGGACGAGTTGGCGGATCGGCAGCGCATCGAAGAACTCGTTGGCAATGACGATCAGCGGCCGGTCGATGGGCAGCGTGCCGATGCTGTCGTGGTGGAGCGCCTGGGGCACCGCCCGAAGTTGGGCGGCGCGCAGCACCGGGCTGGTCTCGACAAAATGGACCGGCGGCGCGAGCCCGGCCTTGCCCAGTGCCCGCAGTGCATCGGCGGTAAGCGTGCCGCGTCCCGGGCCGAGCTCGACCCACGCGATCCCGGGCGAACCCGCGTGCTGCCACAGATCGGATGCCCATAGCCCGATCAGCTCGCCGAACATCTGGCTGATCTCGGGCGCGGTGGTGAAGTCGCCCGCCGCGCCCAGTGGATCGCGGGTCGCGTAATAGTGCGCGTTGCACAGCGCCATGTAGTGGGCGAGCGGGATCGGGCCGCCGCTGGCGATCAGCCGGTGCAGCCGTGTCTCCAGATCAGGCGACGCTGTCACTGCCCGCGATCGACTCGACGCGGACGCGGCGGCGTTTGGCGGTCAGGATCAGGTAGATGCCGAAGATCAGCATCGGCAGATCGAGCAGCTGGCCCATGTGCAGCGTGGTGGCGAAAAAGGTGCCGGCGAACTGCTGGTCGGGCTCGCGGAAGAATTCGACGAAGAAGCGGA
>CAXTBZ010000176.1:0-3527 GCA_964242855.1 uncultured Sphingomonadaceae bacterium | reverse complement strand
AGCAGCGCGGCATCTCGGTGACCTCGAGCGTGATGACCTTCGAGCGCCCCGGCCCCGACGGCGAGACCCTCACCTTTAACCTGCTCGATACACCAGGGCACGAGGACTTCTCGGAGGATACCTACCGGACGCTGACGGCGGTCGATTCGGCAGTGATGGTGATTGATGCCGCCAAGGGGATCGAGGCGCAGACCCGCAAGCTGTTCGAGGTCTGCCGCCTGCGTTCGGTGCCGATCGCAACCTTCATCAACAAGGTCGATCGCGAGGGGTTGGACCCGTTCGTGCTGATCGACGAGGTGGCCGACAAGCTGGCGCTCGACGTGACGCCCATGAATTGGCCGATCGGCATGGGTGGGCTCTACGAAGGGCTCTTCGATTTCCAGCGCAACACCTTGTCGCGGCCCGACAAAGCCGACGAGCAGCTGACCGGCACCGACGATCCGCGACTAGAGACGCTCGTCACCGCGCAGGGCGCCGCGCGGCTGCGCGAGGAGGCGGAGCTGGCGCTTGGCGGTTATGGCGGGTTTGATCTTACCGCCTACCGCAACGGCGATCAGACGCCGGTCTTCTTCGGATCGGCGCTACGCGAGTACGGCGTCGAGGCCCTGATCGATGCGATCGGCGAGCATGCGCCGCCGCCGCGCAGGCAGCCGGCCAGCCCGCGCGCGATCACGCCGGACGAGCCGAACGTCTCCGGCTTCATCTTCAAGGTGCAGGCCAATATGAACCCTCAGCATCGCGATCGCATCGCCTTCCTGCGGGTGTGCTCGGGCAAGTTCAGGCGCGGTATGAAGTTGAAGCAAGTGCAGACCGGCAAGACGATCGCGATCAATTCGCCGATCTTCTTCTTCGCCGCCGAGCGCGAACTGGCCGACAATGCCTTGCCGGGCGACATCATCGGCATCCCCAATCACGGCGTGTTGCGTGTCGGCGATACGCTGACCGAGGGAGAATCGATTACCTTCACGGGCATCCCGAACTTCGCGCCGGAGATCCTCCGCCGCATTCGGCTTCTCGATCCCACCAAGACCAAGCAGCTGCGTACCGCGCTCGTCGACATGGCCGAGGAGGGGGTGACCCAGTTGTTCAAGCCGACCGTCGGATCGCAATGGATCGTCGGTGTCGTCGGTCAGCTTCAGCTCGAGGTGCTGATCTCACGGCTGCAAGCCGAGTACAACGTCGCAGCCGAGTTCGAGCCGGCGCCGTTTGAGACTGCGCGCTGGATCTCGGCGGATGATCCGGCCGATCTCAAGGCGTTTGCGGAGGGCCGTGGTGGTGCGATGGCGGAGGATCGCGACGGTGCGCCGGTGTTCCTGGCACGCGATGCATGGGAGGTCAGCTACGTTGCCGAGCGGTCACCGAAAGTGCGATTCTCAGCCATAAAGGAGCGGGTCTCCGGCTGACGCTCAGGTATGATGGAAGTTGACGAAGTTTACAGCCAAGAGATCAAATCTGAATGATCCTTCAGACGGACACTGACAGTGTTAGACCGGCTCATGCGCTTCGTGAAAGGGCGCGGCAGGCGTGGAAAGTCAGGCGATCATCGTTGATGTCGGCCATGTTCGCCAGACGCATTGCGAGATCGCGGAGCCAGACAGCATCGTCATCGTTTGCCGCCCGCTGCGCTCGCACGTGGCATTGCACGGCGTGGTACCGCAGTTCCAGTTGGTTCATTCCGCTCGTCCCTTTGCCTTGGCAGCACAACCGGCAGACTTCGCGATTGCTCCGCAAATAGAGGGTTAACGAACGGAATAGATGAGGTTTTTCCGTTTGTGCCGCGCCATCGGTATGTACGGTGAGGCGCTGTAGACGGCGCGGCGCATGGCCTTATTCCGGCCGGAAGATCGCTTCGATCGGCTGATCAAAGAGCCGGGCGATGCGGAAGGCCAGCGGCAGCGAGGGATCGTATTTTCCGGTCTCGATTGCATTGACGCTCTGCCGCGAGACCTCGAGTTGCGCGGCAAGATCGGCCTGGCTCCAGTTGCGCTCGGCGCGGAGCACCTTGAGGCGGTTGTTCATGCACCCCTCCCGATGCTGAAGTTGTTGAGGCAGGCGCCAAGGCCGAGGCCGCCGAACCAGAGCACGGCGACATAGTAGGACTCGACGTGCCCGACCATGTCGAAGCTTTCGAGGAAGCCCCAGATCGTGGCGAGGCTCATCGCGAAGCCGCTGGCGTAGAGCGTCTGACGAACCATCAGCATCCGCAGATACTCGTCGCGCTCCTCTACAAGGTAACCGCCGATCGCGCCGAAGATGCCGACGATCGGCAGAGCGGGCAACACAGCCACCAGCCAGGCGAGCGGCCCGTCGACGAGGTGATGCTTGAAGATGTAAACGGCGGCGAGGAGCAGGATCGCGTAGATCAGGCTCAGCACCACGACGCGCATGTTATAGCGCTTCTGGGCGGGGTTCTGGTTCATAGGTCAGGTCTCCATGTCTCGATGACAAGGAAGCATTACATTTCGACAAAGCAATGTCAAGTAGCATTTACATCATGTCAGGTGATCTCAAGGTGCATTGGCTTGCTGATGGTTATCCTCCTGCCGCTGGGGAGTGCGCCGGCTGAACCAAGGTCGAGCGTCGAGAAGCGGTACACGGCGGATTATGATCGCTGCATGGCTTCAGGCGATGCCGCCAAAGGCATTACGATCGGAATGATGGATTGTAACGGTACCGAAATTGACCGTCAGAATACCCGACTAAACCGGACCTACGGCGATTTGATGCGACGTCTTGGCCCTCAGCGACGCACCGCCTTGCGGACAAGCGAACGTGCCTGGATCAAGTCACGCGACGCAGCCTGCAAGCAGCAGGCAGCGCCCAACCAAGGCGGCTCGCTCTACTCGGTCGTGTATTCAAGCTGCCTAATCGATCAGACGATCAGGCGCACGATAGTGCTCGAAGCCTGGCAGTGATCACGCAAAAAGGGCGGCCCCGGCATTCCGGGACCGCCCTTCGATATGCTTGCTCGGGAGGCTTAACGCTTCGAGAACTGGAAGCTGCGGCGGGCCTTGGCCTTGCCGTACTTCTTGCGCTCGACCGCACGGCTGTCACGAGTGAGGAACCCGGCAGCCTTGACGGGCGCGCGCAGGATCGGCTCGTAGCGGGTCAGCGCCTGGCTGATGCCATGCTTCACCGCACCGGCCTGCCCCGAGAGACCGCCACCGGCGACGGTGCAGATCACGTCATACTGACCTTCACGCTCGGCAACGCCGAACGGCTGGTTGATGACGAGGCGCAGCGTCGGGCGAGCGAAATAGACTTCCTGATCACGGCCGTTGACCGTGATCTTGCCCGAACCCGGCTTGATCCAGACCCGGGCTACCGCATCCTTGCGGCGGCCGGTGGCGTAGGCGCGGCCCTGCGCGTCGATGATCTTCTCGCGCAGCGGCATGGTCGAGACCGGCGCCTGGGTGTAGCCGCCGTCGCCGTCGTGATGCGCGGGAGCAGGTGCCTCGCCGCCGGTCAGCGTGGCGAGATCGGAAAGGGACTGGCGATCGTCGGACATCAGGCGCCCACCTTGTTCT
>CAXTBZ010000175.1:0-3561 GCA_964242855.1 uncultured Sphingomonadaceae bacterium | reverse complement strand
CTCGGCCACACGCGCCCGCAGTTCAGGCAGCTTGCGCCCGAACAGCAGCATCTTGGTGAACTTGGCCTCGTCGCGCACCAGCCGCCAGTCCGGGTGATAGCGATATTGCAGGCGGCCGCGCGCGTCGCGTCCCAGCGCCTGCAGGTGACCCTTGGGATCGGCGCAGATCCAGACATCGCGATAGGCGGGCGGAACCGCCAGCTTGCGCAGCCGGGCGATGGTATCCTCGTCGGTGACGACGGCACCTCTCGGGTCCCGATAGCGGAACCCTTCGCTGATTGCCTCGCGCGTGTATCCCGGCTTGCGCGCGCTCACATAGTGCAGGCGGGCCGCCTTGGCCTGTGCCCGCAGTTCGGTCTCGTCATCCGCCATGGCTTTCGAACCGGCGTGGCCAGCGCCGGTTGCAGAGCGGCAGCTTCACGCAACCGCGACCCCACTTCTACGGGACGGCGACGATACGGCCTTCGCGCAGCGTGACGATGCGGTCCATGCGGCGGGCAAGCTCGGTGTTGTGGGTCGCGATCAAGCCGGCGAGCCCCTCTTCCCGGGCGACCCGCAGCAGCTCGTCGAACACCTGGTCCGCGGTCGCGACATCGAGGTTGCCGGTCGGCTCGTCGGCCAGCAGCACGCGCGGCCGGTTGGCCAGTGCGCGGGCGATCGCCACGCGTTGCTGCTCGCCCCCGGACAGCTTGCCCGGCAGGTGGTCCATGCGGTGACCCAGCCCGAAGGCGCGCAGCAGCGCCTCCGCCCGGATCCTCGCGGCGCGTCGTGCCCCGCCGCCGATCATCTGCGGCAGCACCACGTTCTCCAGCGCGGTGAACTCGGCCAGGAGATGGTGGAACTGGTACACGAAGCCGATGGAGGTGCGCCGGATCGCGGTGCGCTCCGCGTCCGAAAGCCGGCCGGCGTCGCGTCCGTCGACCAGCACCGCGCCGTCCTGCGGTGTCTCCAGCAGGCCGGCCAGGTGCAAGAGCGTGGACTTGCCGGTGCCGGAGGGCGCCACCAGCGCCACGATCTCGCCGGGTCGCAGCGACAGCTCGGCACCCTGCAGCACCTCGAGCCGGCCCTCGCCGCTCTGGTAGCCGTGGAACAGCCCGCGCAGGGCGAGCGGAAGCGAACCCGAGGCGGTGGGTCGTTCACTCATGGCGGTCCTACTCATGACGCAGCGCCTCGACCGGGTCGGTACGCGCGGCACGCCAGGACGGATACAGCGTCGCCAGCAGCGACAGCACCAGCGCCATCACGATCACCTGGATCACCTGCGGCCACTCCAGCTTCGCCGGCAAGTGCTCGAGATAATACACTTCAGGATTGAACAGGTTGGTGCCGGTCACCGACTGCAGCGCCTGCCGGATATGCTCGATGTTGAGCGCGAACACGATGCCGAGCAACGTGCCGAGCAGCGTGCCGGTGACGCCCACCGAGGCGCCGCACATCAGGAATATCCGCATCACCGCGCCGCGCCCGGCGCCGATGGTGCGCAGCACCGCGATGTCGCGCGTCTTGTCCTTGACCATCATGATCAGCGACGACACCACGTTGAAGGCAGCGACCAGGATGATCAGAGTCAGGATCAGGAACATCACGTTCTGCTCGACCTGCACCGCACCGAAGAAGGCATTGTTGCTCTGCGTCCAGTCCAGCACCCGCAGCGGCTGGTCCGGCAGTGCGTCGCGTATGCGCCGGGTTACCGGGCGCACGTTCTCCGCGTCGCGCGTCATCACCTGGATCAGCGAGACCTGCTGCGGCATCTGGAAGAACACCTGTGCCGCCTCGAGCGGCAGGAAGGCGTACGAGGCGTTGTAGTCGTTCACGCCCGCGTCGAAGATCGCCACGATGCGGTACGCGCGCACGCGCGGCATGGTGCCGAACGCCGTCGCGGCACCATTCGGCGAGACCAGCGTCAGGTGCGAGCCGATGGTGAGGTTGGCGCGCTCGGCGAGCGTCACGCCGATCGCGATGGCGTCGTCGCCCTTGAAGTCGGCCAGGGTGCCGCTGATGATGTTGCGGCTGATCTCGTGCAGCCGCTGCAGGTCCGCCTGCGTCATGCCGCGTATCAGCCCGCCCGCGCTGTAGCTGCCGGCGCTGAGCAGCACCTGGCCCTCGACCAGCGGCGTCGCCGACACCACCCCGTCGATCGTTGCAACCTTGCTGGCCAGCGCATCGTAGTTGCGGATCGGCACGCCGGCGCCGGTGATGCTGAGATCGCCGTTCAGCCCGAGGATGCGGCTCATCAGGTCGGCCTTGAAGCCGTTCATCACCGACATCACGATGATCAGGGTGGCGACGCCTAGCGCAATGCCGATCAGCGAGAAGATGGCGATCACCGAGACGAAGCGCTCCCCGCGCCGCGCGCGCAGATAGCGCCCGGCGATCGCACGCTCGAAGGCGCCGAACATCAGGCGGCTTGCCCCCCGGACGGCAGTCCGATCCGTCCCAGCGCCGCCTCGGGCGACAGCTCCAGGCGCTCGCCGGTGGCGCGGCGCTTGATCTCGACCCGGCCGGACGCGGCCCCGCGCGGACCCACGATGACCTGCCACGGATGGCCCATGAGGTCGGCATCGTTGAACTTGACGCCGGCGCGCTCGGTGCGGTCGTCGAGCAGCAGCGCGTCCGGGGCTGCCGCATAAAGGCGCTCGCACAACGCATCGCAGGCGGCATCCCCCGGCTTGAGGTTCAGGATCGCCGCCTTGTACGGCGCTACCGCGTCCGGCCAGATGATGCCGGCCTCGTCATGGCTCGCCTCGATGATTGCGCCGGCGAGACGCGAGACGCCGATCCCGTAGCTGCCCATCTCCGGGTGGAACGGCGCGCCGTCGGCGCCGCTGACCGCAACCCCCATCGCCTCGGTATATTTGGTGCCGAAATAGAAGATGTGCCCGACCTCGATCCCCCTTCCCTCGCGCCGGCGATCTTCCGGCACCCCCGCCCAGGCGGCGGTATCGTGCTTCTCGTCGGTCGCCGCATAGAGCGATGTGACGCGCGCGAAGAAGCCGGCGAGTGCGGCGCGATCCTCGAGATCGACATCGCTTGCCAGCCAGTCCTGCTCCTCGAGGGCTGCGTCATAGAACACGCCGCTCTCCCCGGTCGGGGCCAGGATGATGAATTCGTGGCTGAGGTTGCCGCCGATCGGGCCGGCATCGGCAACCATCGGGATCGCGGCGACGCCCAGGCGCTGGAAGGTGCGCAGGTAGGCCAGCAGCATGCGCCGGTAGGTGGCGACGGCTGCGTCGTAGTCGGCGTCGAAGCTGTAGGCATCCTTCATCAGGAACTCGCGGCCGCGCATCACGCCGAAACGCGGCCGCACCTCGTCGCGGAATTTCCAGTGAATCTGGTACAGCACCTGCGGCAGCTCGCGATACGACTTTACCGATTGTCCGAACAGGTCGGTGATCATCTCCTCGTTGGTCGGTCCGTACAGCAGGTCGCGCTCGTGCCGGTCGGCCAGCCGCAGCATCTCCGGGCCATACGCATCGTACCGCCCCGAGCGGCGCCAAAGCTCGGCAGGCTGCAGCGTCGGCATCAGCACCTCCTGGGCGCCGATCGCGTCCTGCTCCTCGC
>CAXTBZ010000174.1:0-3586 GCA_964242855.1 uncultured Sphingomonadaceae bacterium | reverse complement strand
CTGCTCGACGAGCCGGCCTCCGCGCTCGATCCGGTCTCGACCGCCAAGCTCGAGGAGACGCTGATGGAGCTGCGCAACGATTTCTCGATCGTGATCGTCACCCATAATCTCCAGCAGGCGGCGCGCATCTCGGATCACACTGGCTTCATGTTCCTCGGCAAGATGATCGAGTTCCGGCCGACTGCCGAGCTGTTCGAGCGCCCGCAGAGCACCCGCACGCGCGACTATGTGACCGGCCGCTTCGGCTGATCCCGGCGGCCGAATAGGGCTGTCCCGATTTCGGGCGCGACGAAGCCGAAGCGGTTTTGTGACGCACGGATCGCTGCTACCGCGGCGCGGTGATCATGGAAGTCATCGAGAGGCACGGCCAAGGCGGCGAGATCGCAGCCTATCTGCGCGCCCGCCCGGCGCGGGCGAAGGCGGTGGCGCTGCTGTGCATCGTCTTGGCGGTCGGCGCGCTGGTGTTCCTGGCGCGATCGCATCAGGCTTCGGTTACCCACCGCGCCGCGCTTGCGCGTATAGCAGCGAGCGCACCGAGAGAGCAGGTGCCGACCACTCCGCCGCCGATCGTCGAGCCGACCGTCTATGCCGCGATCACGCCGGATGCGGCGCGCACCTCCAACGCCGCGGTGCCGATCGCCAAGGGGTCGATCGCGCCGGCGCGGCCGTTCATCTATGGCGGATCGGCGGCGGATCGATCGACCGCGCTGACCTGCCTTTCGGCCGCGGTGCTGTACGAAGCGGGCGACGATCCGGCAGGCGAGCGCGCCGTCGCCCAGGTGGTGCTCAACCGGCTGCGTCATCCGGTCTTCCCCAAGACGGTGTGTGGCGTCATCTTCCAGGGAGCGGACCGCAAGACCGGCTGCCAGTTCACCTTCGCGTGCGACGGGTCGATCGATCGGCCGCCCAACCCCGCCGCCTGGAAGCGCGCCAGGGCGATCGCCGACGCCGCCCTCGCCGGCTTCGTCGACAAGCCGGTCGGCACCGCCACGCACTACCATACCGATTGGGTGGTGCCCTATTGGCGCGACACGCTGACCAAGATCGCGGTGGTCCATACCCAGATCTTCTACCGCTGGCCGGGCGCATGGGGCTTGCCCGGCGCCTTTGTCGGCACCGCGCAGGCGCCCGAGCAGCTCGATCGGCGGCTGGTGGCCCTGGCCGATCCGGTGCCGCTTCCGCTCGATCCAGCCGTGCCGGCCGATGGCGTTACGCCCATCGCTCCACTCGCCGACAGCGGCTACCGCCCACCCGACAGCTCGGGCGAGATGCAGGTCGATGGTGTTCCCAAGAGCGCGTTGCGCGGCAATCTCGTCCGCCTGAAGGACGAAGCCCGCGCGCACTACGTCCTCCAGCTCGATCCTACGGTGTTCGCCGGGTCCTGGGCGATCACCGGCTACACCATCTGCGCCGACAAGGCCGATTGCCTGGTGCTCGGCTGGACGATCCCGTCCGAACTGCCGCGCGCGCTGCCGGTATTGTCCTCGCAGATGCGCGGGCTGGCGTTTCTCTACGCCAAGTCGGCGGGCGGGAGCGCACCGCAGATCCAGTGGAACTGCCACGTCACCCCGCGCGCTGACCCCGCGCAGTGCCTGCCCGGCAGCGCACCGGCGACGCCGGTGGTCAGCACTCCACCACATTGACAGCGAGCCCGCCGAGGCTCGTTTCCTTGTACTTGCTCTTCATGTCCTCGCCGGTCTGGCGCATCGTCTCGATCACCTGGTCGAGGCTGACGATGTGCCGCCCGTCGCCGTGCAGCGCCAGATAGGCGGCGTTGATCGCCTTGATCGCGCCCATCGTGTTGCGCTCGATACAGGGGATCTGGACGAGCCCGCCGATCGGATCGCAGGTGAGGCCGAGATTATGCTCCATGCCGATCTCGGCGGCGTTCTCGATCTGATGGTTCGAGGCACCCAGCGCCGCCGCCAGCCCCGCCGCCGCCATCGAGCAGGCGACGCCGACCTCGCCCTGGCAGCCCATCTCGGCCGCCGAGATCGACGCGCGCTTCTTGTAGAGGAAGCCGATCGCCGACGCGGCGTAGAGCAGCCTGCGCGATCCCTCATCGTTGGCGCCATGGACGAAGGTCTCGTAATATTTGAGCACCGCCGGGATCACCCCCGCCGCCCCGTTGGTCGGCGCGGTGACGACGCGGCCGCCGGCTGCATTCTCCTCGTTCACGGCGAGCGCGTAGAGGCTCACCCATTCGAAAACGAGGCCGGGATCGGCACGCGGGCCGCGATCGAGCAAGCGCTGCTTCATGGCGTGCGCGCGGCGCTGGACGTGCAAGCCACCGGGGAGTTCGCCCGTACCCTTGCAGCCGCGCTCGATCGATCCGAACATTGCGGCGCGTACCTCGGCCAGGAAGGTGTCGGTCTCGGCCTCGTCGCGCCATGCCGCCTCGTTGGCGCGGACGATGTCGGCGATGCTCAAGCCCGTCGCATCGCCGATCGCGAGCAGCTCGGCCGCCGATCCGAACGGATAGGGGATGTCGATATTGGCGCGGACCGGCACCTCGCCCTCCATGCGGATCGCGCCGCCGCCGATCGAGTAATAGCGCCGCGCGATACGGCTGCCGTCCGCCAGCACCGCGGTGAACGCCATGCCGTTGGGATGCGCGGGGAGGAAGCTGTTGTGGAAGACGATGTCCTTGGCCTCGCAGAACGGCACCTCGGCGCCGCCGCCGAGCGGCAAGCGCTCTTGCAAGCGGATGCGCGCGACCAGCGCCGCTACCGCATCGGGATCCACCGCCTCGGGCGTCTCGCCGGCAAGTCCCAGGATCACCGCCCCGTCGGTGCCGTGGCCCCGGCCGGTGAGCGAGAGCGATCCGTAGAGATCGCACTTGATCCGCTCGGGAACGATCCCGTCCTCACGCAGCCCCCGCGCGAAATCGAACGCCGCTCGCATCGGCCCGACGGTGTGCGAGGACGACGGCCCGATCCCGATCGTGAACAACTCGGTGACGCTGATCGCCGGGCCGTGCCGGCTGGTGTCAGGCGCTGGAAGAGGGCGAGGCTCCATCCCGATCAGCTAGGCGCTTTCGGGTAACGGTGGAAGGTGGAGGCTGTGGAGAATAGACTGTCTCCGTCACTTCGGGCTTGACCCGGGGTCCCGCTTCTTCTCATTTCTGGAGGATGGATCACGAATGGCGGGGCGGCTGGGTCTATATTATGGCTGACCGCTATCGCGGCACGATGTACGTCGGCGTGACCGCCTTGCTCGCGGCCCGAGTGCATCAACACAAGAGCGGCGGCGGATCGGACTTCTGCGCGCGGTACGGTTTTAATCGACTGGTGTGGGCTGAGCGGAGCGACAACATCGTCCTTTGCATCGAGCATGAGAAACGGCTGAAGCGTTGGCGATGCGACTGGAAGTTCGCCCTGATCCAGCGTTCCAATTTGGATTGGCGGGATGTCGCGGGGATGATCTGCTGAAGACAGCGGGAACCCGGCTCAAGGCCGGGGTGACGATGATTGAGAGGTCACCACAGCCTAACATCTTGACATATAGTACCAGATAGGTTATACGCTGCATCGTTCGCTGTCGCTCGTGATCGGGGTGACGCAGCGGGCGGGATGGGGCGGCGCCG
>CAXTBZ010000173.1:0-3621 GCA_964242855.1 uncultured Sphingomonadaceae bacterium | reverse complement strand
CGATCGAGGACGCGGCCGAGCTTCGGCTGCAGCAGCCGCACTGGCTGCCGCTCGAAACCCGCCCGCCGAACCTCGAAGGTCAGGGCGAGATCAGCATCCGTGATCTCGTCAAGAACTCGCTGCGTATGCGCCCGGATCGTATCATCCTGGGCGAAATCCGCGGATCGGAATGCTTCGATCTGCTCTCCGCCATGAACACAGGCCACGATGGCTCGATGTGCACGCTCCACTCCAACAGCCCGCGCGAATGCCTGGCGCGTATGGAGAACATGGTGATGATGGGCGACATCAAGATGCCCAAGGAGGCGATCTCGCGCCAGATCGCGGACTCGGTCGACATGATCATCCAAGTCAAGCGCCTGCGTGACGGTTCGCGCCGCGTCACCAACATCACCGAGGTGATTGGCATGGAAGGTCCCGTCATCGTGACGCAGGAGCTCTTCAAGTTCGAGTATCTCGACGAAGGCGCCGACGGCAAGATCCATGGCGAGTACCGCGCCATGGGCCTGCGCCCCTACACGCTCGACAAGGCGCGCCAGTACGGCTTCGACCAGCCCTATCTGGAAGCCTGCCTGTAAGAGCGGCAACGCGCTGTTTCGGCGCGAGGCATAACTGACTGAAAGTAACCACGCTGCACCGCGTTGAGAACGGCTTGTCATCCGGCGAACGGCAGGCCAGCATTGCGGGCTGCTTCTTTCGAGGACTTGCCCGTGCGTCATGCCCAGATCGTTTTGCCTTTGCTCGCGCTGACGGTCAGCCCGAGTGCGGCCAAGCCCCCCGCCAAGCCGGTCGGCAAGGCCGCGACCAAGGCGGCGGTTCGAAAAGCCGCACCCACTGCGCCACGCGCCGGCATCATGGTCGCTCCGGATATCCGCGAGGCGGTGGACGACCCGCATCGCGATCCCAAGAACGTAGCCCGCGATGTTTATCGTCATCCGGCCCAGACACTCAGCTTCTTCGGTCTGAAGCCCGACATGACGGTCGTCGAGATGGTCCCTGGCGGGGGCTGGTACACCGAAATCCTTGCGCCCTATCTGGCGGCAGGCGGCCATTATGTGGCGGCGGTGGCGCCTGGCAAGGAGATCGACAGCATCAAAGCGTTCCTGGACGCTGACCCCAATCGCTTCGGCAAGGCGCAGGTGGTGCCGTTCGCCGCCGGCCAGATGAACGAGTTCGTGCCAGCGGGCACGGCCGACATGATTCTCACCTTCCGCAACATCCACAACCTGCTGGGATCGGCCGAGCAACCGGGTGACGGCAACGCGCCGCAGGTGTTCGCCGACTGGTTCCGCGCTCTGAAGCCGGGCGGCGTGCTCGGGATCGTCGAACATCGCCTGCCCGAGAACATGGATGTCGCGCGCGAGAAGACCACCGGCTACGTCAAGCGATCGACGGTCATTAGGCTGGCGATGGCGGCCGGCTTCCAGCTCGCTGCGATCAGCGACGTTAATGCCAATCCGCGCGACGATCACGACCATCCGGACGGCGTGTGGGACCTGCCGCCGACGTTTCAGGCCGGCGAGCTGGACAAGGCCAAATATACGGCGATCGGAGAGAGCGATCGGATGACGCTGCGTTTCATCAAGCCTGATCCTGACGCGCCTGTGGCCGGAGCGCCACCTCCCGAGCAGATTCAGTCTGATCCCGCCGCGGCAGAGGCGCCAGCTACCGATACCTCGGTCACGAACACATCGCCTCAAGGCGATACGCCTAAATAGCTTCGTTCAGCGCGAGCTCGTCAGCTGGCACGTCTCGACCATTGCGATCTTGGTGGTGATGGCGCGGCAACTGCCCGGCACCTGCACCAATCCAGAACGGCGCAGCGCCGCCACGCCTTTGGGGCTGTCCGGAGAAGCTGCAAGCGTTCGGCGGATTGACGCCTGGCCGATCATCTCCGCGGCACGGCGTCCCAGCCCTGTTGCCGGATCGAGCGGCATGTTGCCGCCGATGTGCACGAAGCGGGCGTCGGCGGGGAACAGCGCGACCATGAAGCCGAGCGGTGCGTCATCGGGCATCACGTATACCGTGCCGGGTCGATGCACTACGCCGATGGTGGTGACGCCGAACCAGTCGCTGGAGAACGGCACTCGACCCCATGATGCCGTGCGCGTCAACGCCACCGTGAATAGCGTAACGATGATCATGCTCCGCAGCCGCGCTTCAGCGGAAAGGACCGGTACCGTCCGGACGAGCGAGAGCACCAGAACGCCGCTCAGCATCTCGAGAACCACGGCGTAGCGCAGGATCCCGAAGACGAAGAGCCAGACGAGATACGATAAGGTGAAAAAGGAGCCTAGGAGCAGCGTCTCTTCAGCGCGCCGATCATCACCGCGCGCCGTAACGCGGACAGCGGCCGGAATGCACAGCAGCGCTGCCAGCAGCCCGAGTGCGTAGCGCGTGTCGCGGATCGCGATTTCCGCGCCGGGTGTGCGGTCACCGAACGCCCAGTGCAGCGGGTATGTGAAAGCGCCGGTCCAGCTCTTCGGCTGGAACGTGGTGTCGTTGAGCGGCACGGCAGGCGCCCATGGTGAACGGAACAGATCGTTTGCCATGGGGAAGACCGGGTTGCGGTAGGTCGCCCAAAGATGCCACGCCCACCAGCCGCCGGTGACCAGGAAGCCAACCACGCCTGCAAGCGCGAAGATCCCGAACGCCGATGGTTGAATTCGACGCCTGATCAGCGGCAGCAGCAGTGCCAGCGTCATGCCGATCGCGAAGACGCCTACGGTCAGCTTGAGACCGGTCGCGAGGCCGAGCAGCAACCCGGTACAGCCGAGCCGCAGCTTCGGCCGATCCTCCAGGCACCGCATCGCGCAAAGCAGTGCGCCCAGTTCTGCCAGACTCAGAATATTATCGAGGAAGCTGGTCGCCGCTTCGCTGAGCGTGATTGCGCCCGTCATGCCGATGAGCGTGGCGCAGAGAGAAAGCCGCACCCGTTCGGCGCGCGGCAACCCGGCAGCCGTCCGTTCGGCTACAAGATAGATCAGCGGCGCGTTCAGGCCCGCCGCCATCGCCAGCAGAGTAGCCAGCAATCTTGGCGGGAGGGTCGTGATGCCGAGGTACAACGGCACATAGCCGATGGGATTGAACCAGCTCTGCACACCCGATGGTGCAACGTTGCGATCAATCGCGCCCGTCAGAAGCAGATGCGCCGACGCGACATGATAGTTCATCAGGTCGTAGTTGAGGTCCTGTCCAGCCGACAAGCCGACGATCAGCATCAGGACTATGCCGCCCGCAGCCGCTATGAGCGGGCCGGAGGTGAGAGCGCGGAGCGGAACCTTCATTTCGCGCTCGGCGAGTTAGCGCGCCCTGCCCTCGCTTACTTGACCATCTTGTCCATCTTGTCCTGGAGGCTGGCTAGCTGCGCCTTGAGTGATGCGATTTCTTCGCTAGCGCCAGCGGCAGGCGCTTTGCCGGGCGCGGCACCCCCGGGTCCCGGCTTGAAGGCGGTGGCTGCTGCGTCGAACATGGCCATATTGCGCTTGGCGATCTCGGCGAACGGGCCGCCCGAGAAAGCGCCTTCCATTGCGCTGCGGAATTGCTGCTGATTGCGGCGGAATGCTTCCATCGAGGCTTCGAGATATTGCGGCACCATCGACTGCATCGAATCGCCGTAAA
>CAXTBZ010000172.1:0-3698 GCA_964242855.1 uncultured Sphingomonadaceae bacterium | reverse complement strand
TGTCGTGATGGATGGTGATGTGCTTCTGCGTGCGCAGCTTGTCGACCAGCTTCTGGGTCGCGGCGGGCGTCGCGACCTCATCGGCATCACCCTGGATCAGGATGCCGGATGACGGGCAGGGCGCCAGGAAGCTGAAGTCGTACATGCTCGCCGGCGGCGCGATCGAGATGAAGCCGCGAACCTCGGGCCGGCGCATCAGCAATTGCATGCCGATCCACGCGCCGAAGCTGTAGCCCGCGATCCAGGTCTGTGTCGCCTCGGCGTGGATCGACTGCACCCAATCGAGCGCGGATGCGGCGTCGGACAGTTCGCCGATGCCGTTGTCGAACACACCCTGCGATTTGCCGACACCGCGAAAGTTGAAGCGCAAGGTGGCGAAACCGCGGCGGACGAAGGTCTTGAACAGCGATTGCACGATCGCGTTGTTCATCGTGCCGCCCGCCTGCGGATGCGGATGGAGGATCAGCGCGACGGGCGCGCGCGGGCGGGGGCCGGGTGTGAAACGGCCTTCGAGACGGCCTTCGGGGCCGGGAAAAATGACTTCGGGCATGGGACCTGACGAAACTGAGGGGCCGCGGCACTGGCCGCGCGGACGCGCTCCTATATAGAAAGGGCGCTTGCCAACGCAACGAATCTGGAAGGCCCGCCCGCCGATGCCCGCTCGCATCTATCTCGATCATGCCGCGACCACACCGATGGTACTCTCCGCGCGCGCCGCGATGATCGATGCACAGGATTGCTGGGCCAACCCGTCCTCGCCGCATGCCGAGGGGCGTGCAGCAAGGGCGGCATTGGAGGCGGCGCGAATACGGATTGGGGACCTGCTCGGTTGGCCCGGCGCGATTCTGTTCACCAGCGGCGCCACCGAGGCGATCGGCATCGTGATGACGCGGGCTGGGGCGGGAGGGCGCGTGATCTCCGTTACCGAGCATGATGCGGTGCGACGCTGGGACGAAGGTGCAGCGATGCTTCCGGTCGAGGCTGACGGGCGGGTCTCTGCGGTCCGGCTTGCAGAAGCGATCGAGCAGGCGGGCCGAGCGCCAGTAGTGGCGGTGCAACTGGTCAACAGCGAAACCGGCGTGATCCAGTCGGCGGAGGCGATCGGCGCCGCCATCCGCGCGGCAGGCGGCTTGTGGCTCTGCGACGCAACGCAGGCGGTCGGCAAGATCGATCTGCCTGATGCCGATTTCATTGCCTTTTCCGCGCACAAGTTCGGCGGGCCTCCCGGTGTCGGCGCGCTGCTGGTGCGCGATTTGGCCACGCTGGCGCCCACAGGTGGCCAGGAGCAAGGCTATCGCGGTGGCACCGAGAACCTGCCCGCGATCGCCGGCATGGCGGCGGCACTGGGCGAGGGGCGGGGCTGGCTTATGCAAGCTGCCAAACTGCGGTCGGAACTCGACGAAGTAATCGACGCGGCGGGTGGCGAGATCGTCGCGCGCGATACCTTGCGGCTCCCGACGATTGCCGCTTACCGGATGCCGAGGATGCCCGCAGCGGCACAGCTGATCCGCTTTGACAGCGCCGGCTTCGCAATTTCGGCGGGAAGCGCCTGCTCGTCGGGGAGCCTCAGGACCAGCCACGTGCTCGCAGCGATGGGATTGGATGGAGAGGCTGCGGGCGAGGTAATCCGGGTGAGCTTCGGCCGCACCACGCAGCCCGATGAGGTCGCGCGCTTTGCAGATCAGTGGCGCGCCATCGCAGGCGATACTCGACCGCGCGTGGCATGATCTATCTGGATTATCAGGCGACCACGCCGATCGCACCGGAGGCGCTTTCCGCGATGCGCCCGCTGTTGGAAGAGGGCTTCGGCAATCCGCATTCCCCACATCGCATGGGCCGCGCGGCGAAGGCGGCGGTCGAATTGGCGCGGGACCGCGTGGCGGCGCCGTTCGGGCCGGGCGGGCGGTTGATGTTCACGTCCGGCGCCACCGAGGCGCTCAACTGGGCGATCAAGGGGATCGCCGAGGCTGATGGAAACAAGGGCGGCCCACGCCGCCGCATCGTCACCACCGCGATCGAACATGCCGCCGTGCTCGATACGGTCGGGTGGCTCGGCAGTCGCGGCCATGAAATTATCGTCCTGCCCGTCGGCCCGGACGGCATCGTCGACCTCGATGCCGCGCGCCAGGCGATCAACGGCGACACCGCGCTCGTCGCTGCGATGCTGGTCAACAACGAGATCGGCACGATCCAACCCATCGCGGAGCTAGGTGTGATGGCGCGCGCGGCGGGCGCAGTGATGATCTGCGATGCCGTGCAGGGCTATGGCCGGGTGACGTTGCCGGTCGATGCGTGCGACCTGATTGCGATCTCGGCGCACAAGATCCACGGGCCGAAAGGCATCGGCGCGCTGTGGCTTCGAGATGGGATCGAGCCGGCGCCCTTGCTGCACGGCGGCGGGCAGGAGGGTGGGCTGCGCTCCGGCACGCTCGCACCAGCGCTGTGTGCCGGCTTCGGCGCGGCTGCAGCGCTGGCGTTCGAGCGGATCGAGGCGGATGCAAGACATGTTGACGGATTGTGGCTGCAGGCACGCGGGCTGCTCGACGGCTGGGCGCTCAACGGCTCGGCAGAGCAACGCTGGCACGGCAACCTCAACGTCCGACGCGACGGTCTCGACGTGTCGCGTCTAATGGCCGATGTCCGCGACGTCGCTTTCTCCGCGGGATCGGCCTGCGCCAGCGGATCGGGGCGGCTGAGCCACGTCTTGGCTGCGATCGGCTTCACGCCGGCCGAGGCACGGTCCAGCATCCGCCTGGGTTTCGGCCGCTACACGACGCCGAACGAGATCGAAGCCGCGATCACCCTGATCCGCGACGCCGCCGATCGCCAGCAAGTCTTTGCATGACGCGCGTGCGCTTCTTCGACACGCGCGGCGAGCTCTCGGCCGAAGTCGACGCGTCCGCCGGCAAGCGGCTACTCGATGTGGCGCAGGCCGCCGGTCAGCCGCTGGAGGGGACGTGCGAGGGGCAGATGGCCTGCTCGACCTGCCACGTCGTTGTCGAGCCGCAGGATTTCGCCAAGCTCCCGCCCGCATCCGAGATGGAGGAGGACCTGCTCGATCTCGCGGCGCATGTGACGCGGACCTCGCGCCTCGCTTGCCAGATTTGGCTGGCCGACACGCTCGACACGCTGACGGTGCGAATGCCCGGTGGGGCGAAGGACATGACCGGCCGCTAGGCAATCAGTCGTAGCGTTCCAGCCCGTCGCCTGCGATCGTGACCCATGGATGCTGTCGCCCCTCGTATACCGTGACGCGCGGCGCCGGGAATGTAGGATCGGCAAAGCCGCCAACCGGGATCGTGACGAAGCCCGGAATCTCATCGGTCACGTAGAAGACGATCGAACTGCATGTCGGGCAGAAGCGGAAGCGGGCATGGCTGCCCTCGTCGCCCACCCGCATCCACTCGCGCCACTCGCCTGATACGGTCACTTGATCAGCGGGAAAGCGCGCCTGCACCGCGAACGCGCTGCCTGAACGCTTTTGGCATGCGAGGCAGTGACAGACGGAGATCCGCACCGGTTCGCCCTCGCAGGTGGCGGTGAGCGCTCCGCACGAGCAGGTGGCGATGCGCGTGGTCATGCAGGAACGTACGCTGCCCGAGCCGCCCTTGCCAGCCTGCTTCGCCTCGCTTATCTGCCGCGCCGGGAGTCGGGCGGACGGCGTCGTCGCCAACTTGGTCAGGTCCGGAAGGAAGCAG
>CAXTBZ010000171.1:0-3703 GCA_964242855.1 uncultured Sphingomonadaceae bacterium | reverse complement strand
CCGGCGGCAAGCCGATCTCGATCATCGACGTGTCGGGCGTGCCGTCCGAGATCACATCGGTAGTGGTCGCACTGCTGTCGCGCCTGGTGTTCGATTACGCGATCTGGTCACGCCATGAGACGCCGCGCCCGATCCTGCTGATCTGCGAGGAGGCGCACCGCTATATCCCGTCCGACCGTGTTCCCGGCCAGTCGGCGGTGCGCCGCGTGCTCGAGCGGATCGCCAAGGAGGGCCGCAAATATGGCGTGTCGCTCGGGCTGATCACGCAACGCCCGTCCGATCTTGCCGAAGGCGTGCTCTCGCAATGCGGCACGATCATCGCGATGCGCCTCAACAACGAACGCGACCAGGCGCATGTAAAGGCCGCGATGCCCGAAGGTGCGCGCGGCTTCATGGAGACAATACCGGCGCTCAGGAACCGCGAATGCGTGGTCTGCGGCGAAGGCGCCTCGATCCCGATGCGGATCTCCTTCGACAGCCTGGAAGAGAATAAGCGACCGGCTTCGGGCGATCCGCTGTTTTCGGTGCTCTGGAAAAACCAGGGCGGCGAGGCCGAGATGATCAATCGCGTGATCGGGCGTTGGAGACGTCAGGGCAGGTAATCAGCCTTTTGAATGCTTGCCAGTTGATCCGATCGACGCGACGAACCGAGTCTTGCCTGCGCTCGACAAAGCTTGCCTTCGCGCGCGCAAAACTCCACCTTGCTCAGCGGCATGGGTGGCGTGAACAACGATCGACTTGTTGCGATGTTGGGCCCGACGAACACGGGCAAGACGCACTATGCGATCGAGCGGATGTGCGGCCATTCCTCCGGCTTGATGGGCTTTCCCCTGCGTCTCCTCGCGCGCGAGGTCTACGACCGTGTTGTGGCAATCAAGGGCAAGGATGCGGTTGCGTTGCTGACCGGCGAGGAGAAGATCCTGCCGTCTGCCGCGCGGTACTTCCTGTGCACCGCCGAAAGCATGCCGACCCGCGACAGCCTGCGTATCGGAGGCGGTAATGCTGGCTTGCGCGACTTTGCTTTCGTTGCGCTCGACGAGGCGCAACTCGCCGCCGACCAGGAACGCGGCCATGTCTTCACCGATCGCCTGCTGCACGCACGCGGCCGTGAGGAGACGCTGATCCTAGGGTCAGAAACGCTCCGCCCGATGCTCCGCGCATTGACTCCGAACGCCGAGATCATCGGTCGTCCGCGCTTCTCCACGCTCACCTATGCCGGCCCACGCAAGCTCTCGCGCCTGCCCAAGCGCTCGGTCGTCGTCGCCTTCTCGGCCGAGGAGGTCTACGCGGTCGCCGAGATGCTGCGGCGGCTTCGCGGTGGCGCGGCGGTGGTGATGGGTGCACTCTCGCCTCGCACGCGCAACGCGCAGGTGCAAATGTATCAGGCGGGGGAGGTCGATTATCTCGTTGCCACCGATGCAGTCGGCATGGGGCTGAACATGGACGTGACGCACGTCGCCTTCGCATCACTCCGCAAGTTCGATGGCAAGCGATCGCGGCGGCTGAGTATTCCGGAAATGGCTCAGATCGCGGGACGTGCCGGGCGCCACCAGCGCGACGGGACGTTCGGAACGCTCGGTGCGGATGGGTCGAGCGCAAGCTTCGATCCCGAGGAGGCGATGGCGATCGAAGGCCATCACTTCAAGCCGCTCGATCATCTCTATTGGCGTGACGGCTCTCCTGATTATGCCAGCGTCGAGCGGCTGATCGGAAGCTTGGAGGCAAAACCCGATCACCCGGTGCTGCGCGCAGCGCCCGAGGCGATCGACCTCGCCGTGCTCAAACGCCTGGCTGCGGAGCCCGAAGTGGCTCGTCGTGGGCGCGGGCACGTGATGACCGAGCGGCTGTGGGCGGCTTGTGGCCTGCCCGATTTCCGCAAGACCGGCGTCGAGCATCATTCCCGCCTTGTCGGGCGCATCTTCCAGCACCTTTCCGAAGGCGACCGGCACATCCCCGCACAATGGTTCGCCGACGAGATCGCGCGGCTGGACACCGTGCAGGGCGATGTCGAGACCATCGCCGATCGCATCGCCGCTGCGCGCACCTGGGCTTATATAGCCCACCGTGCCGATTGGCTGGCCGAGCCCGCTCATTGGGCCGAGCGAACGCGGAACCTCGAGGAGAAGCTTTCCGACGCGTTGCACGAACGGCTCACGCAGCGCTTCGTCGATCGCCGCACTTCGGTGCTGCTGCGCGATCTCGACAAGCGCGGCGCCGAGCTCCTCCCCGTCGCGATCGCTGAAGACGGGCAGGTCAGTGTCAGTGACGAGCCGATCGGCCATCTGAGCGGCTTTCGTTTCGTGGCCGACGCGGCGGCTCGCCACGCCGACATGAAGCGCCTGATGGCCGCGGCCGAGCGGCGGTTGGGCGTCGAGCTGGGGCGCCGTGCCAAGGCGCTGGTAACCGATCCTGACGACGGCTTCACGCTTGCTACCGATATCGGCAGGCCAGTCGCGATCTTTTGGCGCGGCGATGTCGTGGCTCGGCTCGGCAAGGGGCGTGCGCTGACCGAACCGCGCCTCACCCTCCATCGATCGCTCGATACGCTTACCGTCAGCGATCGTGATCTTGTTACCGAGCGGCTGGAGCAATGGCTGCGGACGGCGATTGCGCGTCAGCTTGCGCCACTCGCCGCCCTTTCGGCAGCCGCGCGCGACAAGACCACGCCGGCATTACTACGCGGCCTCTTCGCTCCTGTCGCCGAGGCAGGCGGTATCGTAGCGCGCGACTGCCTTTCGGCGGCGCTGGCGGAACTAAGCCGCGAGCAACGCCGGGCAGCGGCGCATCTGGGTCTAAAGATCGGGACGCTCGACGTGTTCGTGCCCGCTTTGCTGAAGCCCGAGCCGATGCGGTGGCGACTTGCCCTCATCGCCGTGCGAGCCGATGCCACTATGCCGCCGGTGCCTGTACCGGGATCGGTAATGCTCGACAGACCGAACGCGCCGCTCCGGGCCGCGGCGGTGCGCGCCGGTTTTCGCGATCTCGGCGAACAGATGTTGCGGGTCGATCTGATCGAGCGGTTGGCTCGTCACGCGCATGACGCAAGGAATGGCCATCGTCGCTTCGTGCCCGATCCTTCGCTGTCGACCTCGCTTGGCCTGAAGCCGCCTGCAGTGGCGCGGCTGATGCGCACGCTTGGCTTTGCGCGACGCGATGATCAGGGCGCCGTGACCTGGCAGTGGCGGGGCCGACGCGAGGATCGCGCAGAGGAACCTAAGCCAAAGCTAGTCAACGCATTTGGCGTTCTTCTCCAACTCCTACCACCGCATGCTCCTCCACCCCAGAAACAAGGTGCGCATGGCTGACACAACCCTTCGGATCGACCAGTTTCTCTGCTTTGCACGCTTCGCCAAGACGCGAAGTGTCGCTCAGGCTCTCGTGGGCGAGGGCCATGTTCGGCTCGACGGACGAGCCATCCACAAATCTTCGGCGCAGGTGCGGGTCGGCTCGATCGTCGGACTGCCGGTAGGCGGCCACATCAGGATCGTACGTATCGAGACGCTGCCCGATCGGCGTGGCCCAGCTCCCGAGGCGCAGAGCTGCTACGTCGACCTTGTCTGACATCGGTTCGCAAAGACGATCGTTGACGAGGCACGCGGGCCGCGCCTAGCAGGGGCGGGCTTCGTCCAGCCGCTCGAGAGACCCGATCCATGACCTACGTCGTCACCGATGCCTGCATCCGCTGCAAGTATATGGATTGCGT
>CAXTBZ010000170.1:0-3738 GCA_964242855.1 uncultured Sphingomonadaceae bacterium | reverse complement strand
GCCGCGATGCTGACCGAGGGTTTCCACTCGGTCGTCGACAGCCTCAACCAGATCCTTCTCCTCTACGGGCAGAAGCGCGCCGACCGCCCTGCCGATGCCGAGCATCCGGCAGGCTACGGGCGCGAGCTGTATTTCTGGAGCTTTGTCGTAGCGATCCTGATCTTCGCGACAGGCGCGGGACTATCCCTCTACGAAGGCATAACCCACCTGCGCGAACCCGATCCGCCGCAGGATGCCACCGTCGCCTACATCGTGCTTGCCGTCTCGTTGCTGCTCGAAGGCGGCAGTTGGTGGACGGCGGTGCGCGCCTTCGCCAAGTGCAAGGGCGACCAGGGGTGGTGGGAGGCGATCCGACGCTCGAAGGATCCGCCGGCCTTCATCGTGCTGTTCGAGGACTCCGCCGCCATGGCCGGTCTCGTGATCGCCGCGGTCGGCATATGGCTCAGCCATCATACCAATGACGGCCGGTGGGACGGCGTGGCCTCGATCGCGATCGGCGCTGTGCTGGGCGTGGTCGCGATCCTCCTCGCGCGCGAATCCAAGGAGCTGCTGATCGGCGAGCGGGCCTCGCGCACGATGATCGAGGCGATCCGATCCAGCATCGCGGCGCGGCCCGAGGTGACTTCGGTCGGCCAGGTGTTGACGCTGCACCTCGGCCCGAAATCGGTGTTCGTAGGCGCCGACGTTGATTTTGCCGATGCGGTGCCGGCAGGATCGGTTGAGATGATGATCGCCGCCGTCGAAGCGGAGCTGCGCAAGGATTGGCCGGCGATCGGATCGCTGTACATCAAGCCGAAATCCATGCCCGCCGTCGCTGTTCTTCAGCCATGATCGAGCCACCGCCGCTGCGCCGCGTTCTGCTTGCCGCCCTGCTGGCGCTCCCGATCGCAGCGGCCCCATCTGCCAATCGCAACGAAGCTACGGGAGCGCAGCCTGCTCCCGGCGAGGCGTTGCAACACGCCTACGGCCCGCGGCTCGAAGGCTTTGATTATCCGTTTCCGGTGCACGAATATCGCAGCGTCGTGCAGGGCCAGTCGGTCGAGATGGCCTATATGGAGGTCATGCCGGCCAAGCCGAACGGGCGGACCGTCATGCTGCTCCACGGCAAGAACTTCTGCGGCGCGACCTGGGGCGACACCGCGCGCGTGCTTGCCGCCACCGGCTACCGCGTGATCGTTCCCGATCAGATCGGCTTCTGCAAATCATCGAAGCCGGCCGGTTTCCAGTACAGCCTCTATGGCATGGCGAGCATGACGGCCGATCTGCTGCGGTCGCGCGGCATCACCCGCGCTACACTCGTTGGCCATTCGATGGGCGGTCTGGTCGCGATGCGGCTTGCGATCCTGCAGCCGCAGCTCATCGAGCAGATAGTGCTCGTCGACCCGCTCGGCCTCGCCGATCGGCTGGCGCAGGGCGTGCCGTACATCGGTGTCGACAAGGCGGCGGATTTGGAGCGCAAGAAGACGCCTGCCTCGATGAAGGCGTATCAACTCACCGCTTACTATCACGGCGTCTGGCGGCGGGACTATGATCGTTGGATCGACATGCAGGCCGGGCTCTATGCCGGCCCGGGACGAGACGCGGCGATCGACGCGCAGGCGCGCACCACCGAGATGATCGAGTCGCAGCCGGTGGTGTACGAGTTCTCGCGCATCACCACGCCGACGACGCTGATGATCGGCACCCTCGACCACAACGTCTTCGGCAAGAGCTGGGCGCCCCCCGAGATCGCCAACCAGTTGCCGGAAGCTTCGACACTCGGGGATAAGGCGGCGGCGCGAATGAAGAACGCACGCTTCGTGCCGTTGCCCGGCCTTGGCCACGTCCCGCAAGTGGAGGATCCGGCGCGCTTCCAGGTCGCGCTCATTCAGGCGCTGTCTGGCGCGCTTTAATCAGGCAAGATTTCTTGCTCGTCGCTTGATGGTGGATTGCAGCTCCCACCAGACTTGAATAGCCACGTCGTGGCGTCGCTTAATCGACGCTGCCATTGGGGGGAGGGGTGCTTGTTTCTGCTTTACGTTCGGGCGCGGACGGTTGTCCTCGCTGTCGCTTTGCTTGCCGTTCCGATCCAAAGTCGAGCAGAAAAGACGTTGCCGGGGGCTGCGCCTCTGATCGATCCAACCATGGTCACGGTGCCGGAACTGGCCTTCAGCGAAACCCCTGAAACAACACAGACGTACGACAAATATTTTTACTTCCACCGCGACGGAACCACGTTCGAGACCGCTTATGCGGACGTTCGGGAGTGTGATGGATTTGCGCGAGGTCTTACCTCCGGTACCACGCACAACTCGGTTTATTCACCATCTGCCGGTGCATTGGGCAACGCAGTCGGCGGGGCGATCGGAACTGCGGTCGCGGATGCCGTGTTCGGCTCTGCGCAACGACGCGTGCAGCGGCGCACGAACATGCGAGTTTGCATGGGATACAAGGGCTACCAGCGATATGGTCTCCCACGCGACATCTGGAAGCAATTCAATTTCGAGGAAGGCAACTCCGCTCCGACTGAGAACGCGCGACAACTTTTCCTTCAGCAGCAGGCGAAGATCGCCGTCGGTCCCCACCCTGCCAAGCCGGAGCTGAACTGATGGCACGACTTCGCCACCTCGCCGCGGCTATAGTCGCTCTGATGCTCTCGATCGCGCCTGCCGAGGCCAACGATTCGCCGATGAAGCAGTTTGGCAGCGATGCTGCGGTTCAGATCGATTCTTCGACAGCCTATCTCACTTATCGCACCCGCATGAAGGCGCAGTTGCACTTCATAAGGGCTGTCACTCCCGACGATCGTGCCATCTACGAGAAAAAGCGCTCTATCGCCTTCGGGAGGGTGCACAGATCGTACGAAACCGACCTCGCCGAATGGCAGGACAAGGATGCGATCTGGCGCAACATGGCCAAGGCCCACAAGCTGAATGGCGCGCTGGAGCCGATCAGGCCTGTCGAGCCGAGCGAGGCGGATTTCGCCTATCCCGCCGCCGAGTTTGGCAATCTCGTTTCGGTCGGCACCGGACCCCAGTTCGACAAAGGCGCCAATACCTTCACCTATCTCGTCGCGGTACAACCCGGGACCTATACCCTGTATGGAGCATTTTTGGGCGGGAACGGGGCGGCTATTGGCACTTGCCTGTGCATGGGCAGCGTCAAATTTGAAGCCGCTGCCGGCAAGGTGACGGACATGGGCGAACTCCGCCTGCCGGACGAACCAGCGGTAGTGAAATCGGGAGCCGAGTACCCCAAAGTGGAGGCTAACAAGGCGGGCAACCTGCCGCCCGTCCTTATTCCGTCGTCACCGGGTTTAAAACCTGCGGGTCGCCTTGCGGGCTTGCCGATCGTGGCTGCAGATTTGCACGCCGCGGACAAGATACCCAACTTCTTTGGTATCTTGATCGACCGGCTGCCGTCCATTCCTGGAATACTGGCTTACGACCGGGATGCAATCATCGACCTCAAGGCGGCGGGTAGAGGCCAATAATGAGAGGGTGCGAACGTCATGTCGCCCTGGTTGACCGCGCGTGAGTCGGCCGCTATAGGCCGCGCTCGCTCGCACGGGTCTGGCTCGTGGGGTGCGCTTGAACATTGCCGGTGTCTGGTAAGGCTCGGGTGGGTCACGTGACCGCCTGAGCCTTCGTGCATTTCCGCACGGTTGCGATCCGCAGCGCCCGGGCCTCGGCAAAGTAACCATGTGAAAGGTGAAGGCTTCAATGCCGACGATCAACCAGCTGGTCCGCAAGGGCCGCG
>CAXTBZ010000169.1:0-3751 GCA_964242855.1 uncultured Sphingomonadaceae bacterium | reverse complement strand
AGTTCGGCGTCACCGTCAACGCGATCGCGCCGGGCTATATCGATACCGACATGGTCGCCGCGGTGCCTGAAGACGTGCTGGAGAAGATCGTCGCCCGGATCCCGGTGGGACGGCTGGGCAACGCATCGGAGATCGCACGCGGCGTGTGCTTCCTCGTGGCGGAAGATGGCGGCTTCGTCACCGGATCGACCCTTTCGATCAACGGCGGCCAGCACATGTATTGAGGCCGAGCGGCACGAGCATAGGGGCATGGCCGGCCCGGTAAAGCGATCGGTGATGATCGCCGGTCACTCGACCTCGATCAGCCTCGAGCCGGTATTCTGGCAGGCCCTTGCTGCCGCGGCGGCAGAACAGGCGCTGCCGCTCTCGGCGCTGGTCGCGCGAATCGATGCCGAGCGCGTGGAGAGTGCGGCGCCGCCGAATCTCGCCAGTGCGATCCGCGTATGGCTGTTCGAGCGCGCGCAGGCCCCGCGCGCCGAGAGCTAGAACCAGACATCCGCGACATGGATGGCGAGGCCGACTAGCCCGCCGACCAGCGTTCCGTTGACGCGGATATATTGCAGATCGCGGCCGACCGCCTGCTCAAGCCGCCCGGTCACCGTCTGCGCGTCCCAGCCGCGCACCGTGTCCGACACCAGGCGAACGATGCCGTCCCCGTAAGCAGCCGCGGTGCCGACCACCGCACGCCGCGCGAACAGGTTGATGGTGCGGGCGAGGCGCGGTTCGGACTGGAGCGTGGTGCCGAGTTGGCGCAGCGTCTCCCCTAGGCGCCCCGCCATCGCCGCCTGCGGATCGCGCGCGCCCTTCAGCAGCGCCACGCGCGCCTGCCCCCACAGCCCATCGAGCCAGGCGGCGACGGCAGGGCTGGCTATGAGTTCATCCTTGAACGCGTTGACCTTGGCTTGCAGCGCGCGATCCTCACGCATCCGCCGGGCGAGATCGATCAGGCCTTCTTCCGCCTTGTCGCGCAGCGGGTGGTCCGGATCGTTGCCCACCTCCTCGATCAGCCGGTAGAGCCCGTCCAGGATCTTGTTGGAGAGCTTTTCGTCGAGCCCGGTCCAGCGCATCACCGATCCCGCCTTTTCCGAGATCATCGTGCGGATCGTCTCCTCGTTGGCGACGAGCGTCTTGCCGACCCACTCGATCGCGTTGTCGAGGATGGGGACGTGCCGATCGCGATCGATCGCGGCGTCCATCGCTTGGCCCAGGATCGGCGCGATATCGAGCGCGGAGAGCCGCTGCGAGACTGCCGCGCGAACCATGCCGCCCAGCCGCTCGGCATCGAGCGCACCGACGATATCGGCGATCAGCCGCGAGGCGCCCTGGCGTAAGCGGCTGGCTTTGTCCGCAGCAGGGTCAGGGGCTGCGAGAAAGCGTCCGGTGGCTCCCGCAAGATCCAGCCGGCGCATCCGCCGCGCTACTACCGATGGCGTCAGGAAGTTCTGGCGGAGGAAGGCGGCGAGCGCATCGCCGATCCGATCCTTGTTGCGCGGGATAATCGCGGTGTGCGGGATCGGGAGCCCGAGGGGGTGGCGGAACAGCGCGGTCACCGCGAACCAATCGGCCAGGCCGCCGACCATCGCCGCCTCGGCAAAGGCGCGGACATAACCCAGCGCCGGCAATCGTGGCTCGTAGATGCGGACGACGACGTAAAGCGCCGCCATCGCGACGAGCAGCCCGGTAGCGACCCGGCGCATGCCCGCTGCGCCACCGTCGGTGAGGTTCAGGCCTTGTCTGCCGCCGACTAGCGGGCGTGGCCGTTGCAGTGGCGTATCCATCCCGCCATCAAGGCGCGAGACGGCGGAAGGTTCATTCCGCCGCCTGCGGCATGCCGCGGTGCCCGTACTCGCCGCCATTGGTGAAGATACGGCCGAGTCGCGGCCCGATCTTGCGCTCGAAGCCGTCGGCCAGGCTGAAGCCTGCGGGCACGATCAGCAGGGTGAGCAGGGTCGACAAGATCAGCCCGCCGATCACCATCACCGCCATCGGCTGGTTGAACGATCCGTCGCCGCCGATCGAGAGCGCCGTCGGTGTCATCCCGGCGACCATCGCGACCGTGGTCATCACGATCGGCTGAGATCGCTTGTGCCCGGCATCAAGAATCGCTTCGTAGGGCGGCACGCCGTGGCGCATCTCCTCGATCGCGAAGTCGATCAGCAGGATCGAGTTCTTGGCGACGATGCCGATCAGCATCAGCAGCCCGATCAGCACCGGCAGCGAGATCGGCATCCGCGCGATGTGCAACGCGAGCACGCCGCCGAGCGGCGCTAGCAGCAGCGAGCAGAGATTGACCAGCGGCGGCACGACGCGGCGGTAGAGCAGCACCAGCACCGCGAACACCAGCAGGATGCCCGAGATCAGCGCGATGATGAAGTTGGTCACCATCTCGGCCTGCCACTTGGCTTGGCCCGAGGCCTCGTAGTGCACGCCGGCGGGCAGGTTCTTCATCATCGGCAAATTAAGGATGTTGGTGCGCTCCTGGCCGACGATCGCGCCGGGTGCGAGATCGGCACTCAGGATCACGCGCCGTTCCTGGTTGTAGCGCTTGATCTCGGACGGGCCGGCCCCGAAGCTGACGTCGGCGACGACGTGGAGCGGCACCGAGCTTCCGGTCGATGTCGGCACCGGCAGGTTGCTGATCGTCGAGATATCCGATCGGCTGTTCTCGTCGAGCGCGACGCGGATCGGGATCTGGCGATCGGAAAGCGAGAACTTGGCGGCGTTCTGATCGATCTCGCCGATCGTCGCGATACGGATCGTCTGACTCAGCGCATCGGTGGTGACGCCCATCTGGGCGGCAAGATCGAGGTTCGGCTTGATCACGATCTCGGGGCGCGGGATCTGACCCTCGACACGCGGCGCGACGATCTTGGGCAGCGACTTCATCTGCGCGACCACCGCTTCGGCTGCCTGCTGGAGCTTCGCCGGATCGTCGCCAGCCAGCATCATCGATATGTCGCGCGAACTGCCGCCATCGCCGCCGCCGTTCTGCGAGGCAAAAGTGACCCGCGCATCGGCGATCTTGTTGAGCACCGGCGCTAACGCACGCTCGAACTGGATGCTGGTGCGCTTGCGATCCTTCTTCAGCGTCATCGCGATCTCGCCACTGCCGACGTTGATGAACTCGACCGCGACCTGCACCTCGGGCTGCTTGCGCAGGATATCGGCAACCCGGTCGGTCAGCGCCTCGGATTGCGCGAAGGTGGTGCCGGGCACCATCTCGATCTCGACGTGGCTGGTGTCCGAATCCTGCTCGGGCTGGAAGGTGAACGGCAGGGTGGCGAACGCTACTGCGGTGAGCGCGAAAGCAGCGACCGCGACGCCCATCGTCCAGGTGCGGTGATCCCAGGCCCAGGCGGTGTAGCGATGCCCGGCGAGCTTGCGCGCACGTGCCTTGCTGTTGTCGAGCGTCCAGCGCAGCACCGACTGGTACCAGTCCGCGAACCGGCCGCCGCCATGCTCCTGAGTGCCGTGCGACTTCAGAAAGTAGGCGGCGATCATCGGCGTGATGAGGCGCGCGACCGCAAGGCTCATCAGCACCGCGACGACCACGGTCATGCCGAAGTTCTTGAAGAACTGCCCGGCGACGCCCGGCATCAGGCTGACCGGCAGGAACACCGCGACGATCGAGAAGGTGGTGCCGACCACGGCCAGGCCGATCTCGTCGGCGGCGTCGATCGATGCCTGGTAGGCGGTCTTGCCCATGCGCATGTGGCGGACGATGTTCTCGATCTCCACGATCGCGTCGTCG
>CAXTBZ010000168.1:0-3794 GCA_964242855.1 uncultured Sphingomonadaceae bacterium | reverse complement strand
CGCACCCTCACGGCACGCGCGGCATGAGCACCCTCGCGGACAAAGTTCGCGTCAATCGCCGCTTTCAGCGCTCGATCCGCGTCGATACCGACATTGACAAACCATCCGCGCTCGAAGGCTTCGTCTGCTCTTCCTCGACTGCGCAGGCCCTGTTGTCGATGGCCCGCCAAGTGGTCGAGACCGGACAGGGTGCCTTCACTTGGACCGGTCCCTATGGCAGCGGCAAATCAAGCCTGGCTGTGGCGCTGGCCGCACTGCTTGGTGCCGACGGCCGTTCGCGTGCGCAAGCTCGTGCGGCGATTGGTCCGCAGGCCGCCGGTGAGTTGTTGTCTCTTCTCAAGGCATCCCGCAAGGGGTGGATAACCCTGCCGGTCGTCGGCAACCGTACGGATGCAGCGCTGGCGATCTCGGCTGCACTTGACGGTCCGCGACGGGGCCGAAAGCGAATGAGCATTGCTGGCACGGAGGTGATCGAGAAGCTCAGGACAGCCGCCGATGAAGCGCCGGGCGCCGGGCTTATCGTGATCATCGATGAAATGGGCAAGTTTCTCGAACATGCTGCTTCGGGCGATGCGGACGTCTATTTCTTTCAGCAGCTCGCGGAAGCCGCATCGCGCAGCAACCGCCGGCTCATCGTCATCGGCATTCTGCATCAGGCGTTCGACGATTACGCTCACCGGCTCGCCCGTGAGGTACGCGACGAGTGGCTTAAGATACAAGGCCGCTTCGCCGATGTGCCGATCAATGTCGCGGGCGAAGAGCAAATCGCGCTCATCGGGCACGCCATCGAGGCCGACGCCCCGCTCTCGATCCGCCCTGTTGCCCGCGGTATCGCGGCGGCCATTCAGCACAACCGCCCCGGCACCGGATCGCATCTCGATCAGGAGCTTGTGGATTGCTGGCCTTTGCATCCCGTTGTCGCTTGTCTGCTCGGGCCGTTGTCGCGCCGCCGCTTCGGCCAGAACCAACGCAGTGTGTTCGGCTTTCTGAATTCTGCAGAGCCGCACGGGTTTCAGGATTTCCTGCGCACAACGTCGGTCGACGACGGCCAGACCTATCAGGCAGCCATGCTATGGGATTATTTACGCGCCAATCTTGAGCCTTCCATTCTGGCCTCGCCCGACGGTCATCGCTGGTCTCTCGCCGTCGAAGCCGTCGAGCGCTGCGAAGCACGGGGCGGCGATCTCGACCACGTTCAGCTCGTCAAGACGATTGCGTTGATCGACCTGTTCAAGGAGCGGTCGGGCCTTCTCCCCTCGGAGGATGTGCTGGCGCATGCGTGGCCTTCGCTGCCGGCGACGCGACTCAAAGTTATGCTGGATCAGCTCGCGGCCTGGTCGATCGTCATCTTCAAGAAATTCCTCGGTGCCTACGCGATTTATGCCGGCAGCGATTTCGATATCGATGTTGCCGTGGGACAGGCGCACGCACGCATGACCGGCATCGACTTTGCCCGTCTGCGCCATCTTGCGATGCTTCAGCCGATCCTCGCAAAGCGGCATTACCATGCGACAGGCGCGCTTCGCTGGTTTGACATCGACATCGCGCCACTGACGGATGGTGCTGATCGCGTGCGCCGCTATCAGCCCCAAAACGGCGCAACTGGTCTCTTTCTGTTGCTCATTGCAACCCAGACCGAAACGCCGCCGAAAGCCCGGAAGCTTTGGGAACACGCTGCGACGGCGACACGGGATGTGCCCGTTGCCGTCGGCTGGTCGCGGGACGGTTATACAATCCGCGAACTGGCGCAGGAGCTTTTGGCGCTGGAGACGGTTCGCGCCGAGCGTGCCGAACTGAACGGTGATGCCGTCGCGCGGCGCGAGGTCAATGCACGCATCGCACGCGCGGCTGCCGACCTTGAGGAGCGTGTGCGCCAGGCCTTCCTGTTCGCCGAATGGAAAGCCGCCTCGAGCAGCGGATCGGACGCGGCGCTGACGATCCCTCAGGATGCCGGTCTTGCCGGACTGAATTCGGTCGCTTCCAGTCTTGCCGACAGCCGCTATCCGCACAGTCCGCGGCTACATAACGAACTGCTCAACCGGATCAAGCCGTCGAGCAACGCGATTGCTGCCCAGAAGGCGTTGCTCAAGGCCATGGTCGACGGGCTCGGGCAGGCGCGTCTCGGCATCGTCGGCTATCCGGCTCATGGCGGGCTCTATGCTTCCCTTCTCGAAGCGACGGGCCTCTATCGGGTAGCGCCCGACGCGCCCGGCGGGCATCGGTTCGCTGATCCACGCCCCGATTACGCGACCAAATTGGGGCCGTTGTGGCAGGCAGCCGACGACCTTTTCCGGTCTGCCGGCACGGCCGGAGCGAACCTGCGCCACCTGTTCGAGCTGTGGCAGGCGCCTCCTTACGGCTTGCGCGACGGACTGTTCCCTGTGTTTGCCATCGCCTACATCCTGAGCCGGGCCGATACGCTTGCCATCTATCTCGACGAGGCGTTCCAGCCGCGCCTGAGTTCACTTCTTACTGACCGCCTCGCCCAGGACCCGACCTGTATCCGCGTGCGATGGAGCACGGTCACCGATTTCCATCGGCGCATCTTGTCCGGTGTTGCCGAAGTTATCGCCTCGCATGGCGGATTGCCGGACGGTCACACCGTGGCCGAGCCGCTCGAGATCGCGCGCGGCCTTGTTGGGGTCATCACGAACCTCAAACCCTGGACTCTCAAGACGGGCCGGCTGTCGCCGACGGCCGTGCAAGTTCGCAACCTCGCCAGGCTGGCGAACGATCCCAACAAGTTTCTGCTCGACGATATTCCGGCTGTGTTCGGCGATCCGACAATGGGTGTCGCCACCCAGGCCGTCGATGCCGTGCCGATCATTTCGGCCGTACGATCGGGTCTTGACGAGCTGGTCGGCGCTTATCCCACCATGCTGCGTGAACTGGCGGCGACCATGCTGCACGAGCTGCGCATCCCGGACGGCACCACGCACGACCTCACCGAACTCCACCGCCGTGCCGAGACCGTTCGAGGGTTGACCGGCAACTACCGGCTGGATGCTTTTGCGACCCGGCTGGTGAGCTATGTGGGGGCCGAGGAGGAGATCGAGGGCATCGCGAGCCTCGCTGCCAATAAGCCGCCGCGGGATTGGGTCGACCGCGATATTGATCAGGCCCGGATCGAGATCGCCTCACTCGCGCAAGAGTTCGCACGGGCCGAGGGCCTTGCCCATGTCAAAGGCCGGGGCGACACGCGCCATGCCATCTCGATGATCTTTGGCGATCCATCGCGGCCGTCGCCGGTGACGTCGGAGTTTGACATTGCCGTCAATCAGCAGTCCGAGGTTGATCGGCTGGTGACAGCGCTCACGGCCGTTCTCGCCAAAACCAATCCCAGTCGTGACATCATCCTCGCCGCCCTTGTCGAGTTGGGTAGCCAATTCACCGACCATCCGCCCGTTACAACGCCATCGGTCACGACGTCCCTGGCAGTCACCGCATCCCTCAAGCGACGGAGGGCCGGATGACATCCGACACGGTGACCGAGCGGCATGTGCTGGGACTTTCTGGCGGTCGGGACAGCGCGGCGCTCGCAGTCTTCATGCGCCAGCATCATCCAGACTTGAGCATCGAGTACTTCTTTACCGACACTGGCAAAGAACTTCCCGAGGTCTATGAATTTCTTGGCCGCCTTGAAGGCTTTCTTGGCAAGCCGATCGAGCGTCTTAATCCCGACCGAGATTTTGATTTTTGGCTGACGCAATACAAGCACTTCCTACCCTCGCCGAAGACACGCTGGTGCACGCGCCAGCTCAAAATCAGGCCGTTTGAGCAGTGGCTCCAGCCGT
>CAXTBZ010000167.1:1848-3804 GCA_964242855.1 uncultured Sphingomonadaceae bacterium | reverse complement strand
CTCGCGCGCCACGGCATCGGCCACGAGGTCTACACCAACCAGGGCGGCAAGGGCGCAGCGCTGAACGCCATCCTCGCCGAGCATATTCCGAGCGTCGTGGTGTTCGTCGACGATCTCTCTTACCAGCATCACTCGGTAGCCAGGTTGGCGCCGCAAGTCTGGCGGCTCCACATGGTCGCCGAGCCGCTGGTCGCGGTGCATCGCGAGCAGGCCGCGGACGCGCACGCCCGGATCGACGATTGGGCGAAGGCGGCGGACTGGATTCTCGCCCGCTTTGCAGAGGGACTGCCCGCGCCCTTGACCGAAACGGCGGCCGAGGCCTAGCGGACGATCATGGACATCGACGCGAAGCTGGCCGAACTCGGCCTCACCCTGCCGCAGGCGGCGGCTCCGGTTGCGGCCTATGTGCCGGCGGTCGAAACCGGCGGACTCCTGCACATTTCCGGCCAGCTGCCCTTCACCGAGGCGGGCGAACTCATCAAGGGTCGTCTCGAAGGTCCGATCGACATCGCCAAAGGACAGGACGCGGCGCAGCGGTGCGGGCTGATGCTGGTCGCGCAGATCAAGGCGGCGCTGGGCGGATCGCTCGATCGCGTCGAACGGATCGTCAAGCTCGGCGGCTTCGTCGCGAGCGGCCCCGACTTCATCGATCAGCCCAAGGTGATCAACGGCGCATCCGAATTGATGGTGGCTTTGTTCGGGGAGGCCGGCAAGCACGCCCGCTCCGCAGTCGGCGTGCCCGCTTTGCCGCTCGGCGCCTCGGTGGAAATCGATGCGATCGTCGCGCTTCGCGAGCTTTGACCGGCGACTAATGGGTTGCGCTCGATGAGCGACGTTGTGGCGCGGATCGCGCCCGGCGTGTCGTCTCTGGCGGCAGCGGAGTGGGACGCATGCGCGGGCACCGACAACCCCTTCCTCAGCCACGCCTTCCTTTCCGCGCTTGAAGACTCGGCAAGTGCGGTTGCGCGCGCCGGCTGGCAGCCCGTGCCGATCGTGATCGACGATGCCGACGGCAAGCCGGCGGGTATCATGCCGGCCTATGCCAAGAGCCACAGCCAAGGCGAATATGTCTTCGATCACGCCTGGGCGGATGCGTGGCAGCGCGCCGGCGGCGACTATTATCCCAAGCTTCAGATCGCAGTGCCGTTCACCCCAGTGCCCGGCCCGCGGCTGTTGCTGCGCGATCCTATGGTGGCACCCGCGCTGATCGCCGCAGCCGAGATGATGGTGGCCGAGCATGATCTTTCCTCGGCCCATGCCACCTTCGTCGATGAGGATCAGCTGTCGCTGTTCGAGGCCGCGGGCTGGATGATCCGCGCCGGCAGCCAGTTTCACTGGCAGAACGACGGCTACCAGGATTTCGGCGACTTCCTCGCCGCTTTGTCATCACGCAAGCGCAAGGCGATCCGCAAGGAGCGCGAGGCGGCGCAGGCGGCGGTCGAGATCCGCGCGCTTACCGGCGCCGAGATCGGCAGGGCCGAGTGGGACGCGTTCTGGCGGTTCTATCAGGATACCGGCAGCCGCAAGTGGGGCCGGCCCTATCTCACCCGCGCCTTCTTCACGATGCTGAGCGAACGCATGGCCGACAAGGTGCTGCTGATGCTCGCTTACCGGGGTGGCGTGGCGGTAGCGGGCGCCCTCAACCTGATCGGCAGCGACGCGCTCTACGGCCGGTACTGGGGCTGCAGCGAGGACATTCCCTTCCTGCACTTCGAGCTCTGTTATTATCAGGCAATCGAGGCGGCGATCGCGCGTGGCCTCAAGCGCGTCGAGGCAGGCGCGCAGGGCGAGCACAAGCTTGCGCGGGGCTATCGGCCGGTGCCGACATGGTCGGCGCATTACATCCCCAATGCGGGCTTCCGCCGGGCAGTGGAGGATTTCCTCGTGCGGGAACGCCGCGCGATGGAGGAAGAGATGCTCGATCAGATGGCGCCCTTCCGCAAGGAAGGGTGAGGG
>CAXTBZ010000167.1:0-1838 GCA_964242855.1 uncultured Sphingomonadaceae bacterium | reverse complement strand
GGTTAGGAGATCAGGCCGCCCGGCGCTGATGCGTGGCAAGCCAGGCACGGGCGAGCTTCTGTGCAGAAACGATCTCGCGCGCGGTCATCTCGTCGGCGATCTCGGCCCGCATCTCCTGCGCCTCGGTCGATCCGGCGGCAGACGCCAGGTTGAACCATTTGTGCGCCTCGATCAGGTCGACCTCGACGCCGCGGCTGCCGCTCGAATAGGCGATGCCAAGCTCGTAGAGGGTTTCCGGATCGAACGCCGCCTCGGCGAGACGACTCTCGATCAGGAAAGCGGCGGTCTTGAAGCTGCTAGCCATCTGCGTTGGTCCTTTTCCACGCAGATCGTTTTGGCGGCAGAGATCAAAGAAATGGTTAACGCGAAAAACGCTGCAAGATGACGGAGGTTGAAGGGGTCCGGTTATTTGCTCGACCCTGGGGGGAGCGTCACGATCGGGTGACCGCCAGATTGTCGATCAGCCGCGCGCCGCCGATCTTCGCCGCCGCGAGGAGTCGTGCAGGTCGCTCATCAAGCACGTCGATCGGCAGCAACGTATCGGCGTCACGCAGGCTGACATAGTCGATCGGATCGAAGCCGGCTTCGACGAGACGCGAGACCGCCGTCGCAAGCGCGTCGTCCACCGCTTCGCCCCGCGCGATCGCCGCCGCCGCTTCGCCCAGCGCACGGGGGAGCGAGCGTGCGCGGACCAGGTCCTCGTCGCTCAGGTATGCGTTGCGTGAGGACAGAGCGAGGCCGTGATCGTCGCGCACCGTCGACACGCCAACGATCTCAATCTGGAGATCAAGGTCCACGGCCATGCGCTGGATCACTACCAGCTGTTGCCAATCCTTTTCGCCGAAGATCGCGATATCGGGCAAAATCTGCTGGAAGAGCTTGAGCACCACGGTCGCCACGCCATCGAAATGCCCCGGCCGCGCCAAGCCATCGAGCACCTCCGAGATGCCGGACACCGAAATGTTGGTCGCGAAGCCGCGAGGGTACATCGTCTCCGCTGCCGGCGCCCACAATATGGTGCACCCCGTCTGCTCCAGCAGCTGCGCATCGGCGCGCTCGCGGCGGGGATAGCGGGCGAGGTCTTCATGGGGAGCGAACTGCATCGGATTGACGAAGATGGAAGCGATCACCGCATCCGCGTGCCGTTTACCCTCCTCGATCAGCGCGAGATGACCAGCGTGGAGCGCGCCCATTGTCGGCACCAGCGCGATCCTGTTCCCGTCCGCGCGCAGATCCGCGACGGCAGCACGCATTGCGCCCAGTTCACGGATGATTTGCACGGGCGAAAAGCCTCCGATATGACTTGGAGGACGGGCTCTGCGGCGGCATGGGGGCTAAATCAAGGGCCGCGGCGCAGGCCGAAGGGGAAGATTTCGGGACCTATGGCAGACCGCGCACATCTGATCGTCTTCGCCAATGAAAAAGGCGGCACCGGCAAATCGACGACCGCCGTGCATGTCGCGGTGGCGCTTGCGGCCCAGGGGCGCCGCGTCGCCGTGATCGATCTCGATACCCGCCAACGCACGATGGTGCGCTATCTCGAGAACCGCGTGGCGACTGCCAAGCGTGAGCAGACCGACCTCGTAACACCGCGCTTCGAGGTGTTCGATCCCGCCAGGGACGCCAACATCCTCGGCCGCATCGATGCGCTGTCGCAAGACGCCGAGTTCGTCGTGGTGGACACGCCGGGCCGCGACGATCCCTATGCGATGAAGGCGGTGACGCGTGCCGACACGCTGGTAACCCCGATCAACGACAGCTTCATCGATCTCGATCTGATCGGTCAGGTCGATCCCGACACCTACCGGATCAAGCGCCCGAGCTTCTATGCGGAGGTG
>CAXTBZ010000166.1:0-3806 GCA_964242855.1 uncultured Sphingomonadaceae bacterium | reverse complement strand
CGGGTGCCGCCGGCAAGGGCTTCGCTGTCGTGGCCTCCGAGGTGAAGGCGCTGGCCGAGCAGACCGCCAAGGCCACGGATCAGATCCGCGGACAGATCACTGCGACTCAGGCAGCCACGCGAGAGGCAGTCGGCGCGATCGGCTCGATCCAGGGTACGATCCGGGCGCTGAACGAGGTCTCGGCGGCGATCGCCGCGGCGGTTGAGGAGCAGTCGGCCGTGACGCGGGAAATGTCGGGCAGCATGCACACGGCAGCCCATGGGGTAGCGACGATCGCCGGCGGCATGGAGGCGATCGCCCGGGCGAGCGAGCAGGTCGATGCGGCTACCCGACAAGTGCGTGAGGCGGCGCGCGCGGTCGCGTGATCTGAGCGGTTTGAACGAGACCAGCGAGTAAAGACGTCTTGGATAAGCGGTGCGCTTTCCTCACCTACGTCTACTCTGACCGAAAGGTCGGAGCACGTGCCAATGACGGCGATGCCAGCTGTTCATTCAGCCGCGCTCACCCGTTCGATCCGGAGTCCTCCTGTGCCGTCTTCACCCGTGCAGACTGACGAGGAAGCTCGGCTGCAGGCGCTGGCCGAGCACGACATTCTCAATGCCGAGCCAGACTCGTCGCTCGCCCACATCGTCGAACTCGCCGCCCGCTTGCTCGGCGCGCCGGCTGCCTTCGTTTCCTTCGTCGATCGCGATCGGCAGGTCTTCCACGCCAAGATCGGCCTGAGCCTGTGCGAGACCGACCGCGACGTCGCATTCTGTGCCCGCACCATCGCGCAAGCCGACATCCTCGTCGTGCTCGACGCATCCCAGGATCCGCGGTTCCGCGACAATCCACTGGTCACCGGCGCCCCGTTCATTCGCTTCTACGCAGGCGTGCCGCTACGTACCGGGGACGGCCATGCCATCGGTACGCTCTGCCTCGCCGGTCCCAAGCCGCGACGCGCTTTTACAAGCCGAGACAGGCGTATCCTCACCGACCTCGCCCGTCTCGTGCTCGACCGGCTGGAGCTGCGCCGCGTCGAGGCGGCCCGGCGCGCGACGCAGTCGCGTTTCGAGCACATCGCCGACACCTCGTCCGACGCCATCATCTGCGCGGACGCGCACGGGCGAGTGAGCTTCTGGAGCGCGGCCGCCGAGCGCCTGTTCGGGCATACGGTTGCTGAGGCACTGGGCCAGCCCATCGCCATCCTCGTGCCCGAGCGGATGCACGGCGGCCACGAAGGTGATCTGTGCCGGATCGCGCGCGGGGCGGCGACACGGCTACTCGGCCGCACTATCGAACTCATCGGCTGGCACAAGGACGGCCGCGAGTTCCCGGTCGAGCTGTCCTTATGCACCTGGACTGAGAACGGCCACGCAGCCTTCGGGGCGATCGCGCGCGACGTCAGCCAGCGCCGCATGGTCGAGGAACGCCTGTTCCGTCTCGCGCATCTCGATGCCCTGACCGAGCTGCCTAACCGGGCCGTGCTGCGCGGCCGGGTTGAGGCGGCGATTATGGAGGATCGCCCGGCGGCGGTGCTGATGCTCGACCTCGACGGCTTCAAGGAGGTCAACGACGCGCACGGGCATGCTGTGGGCGATGCCGTGCTTCGGCTGGCGGCGAGTCGCCTGCGCACCTGCGTCGACACCATGGGCGTAGCCGCTCGATTTGGCGGCGATGAGTTCGCGGTCGTGCTGCCCGGCGTCGGTGACCCATTGACGGCGATCTCCAAGGGACAGGCGATGATCGACGCCCTCTCCGAGCCGTACCGCGTCGAGGAGATCGTCTTGCGACTCGGCGCCAGCGTCGGCGTGGCCTTGAGCCCTGCCCATGGGGTGCGAGAAGACGAACTGCTGGCCTGCGCCGATGCTGCGCTTTACCGCGCTAAGATCGATGGACGCGGGCGCGCCTGCCTGTTCACGCCAGGCCTGCGCGAGGTCGCACAGCGCGAGCGGGCCTGCCGCGACGGGCTGCGCCGCGCCATCGAGCAGGGCGAGTTCGTGCTGCATTATCAGCCGCAGGTAAGCCTGTCCGACGGGGCACTCATGGGGGCCGAGGCCCTGATCCGGTGGCGGCATCCCGAACTCGGCCTGCTCATGCCGGCCGCGTTCCTAGAGGTGCTTGACAACGGTCCGGACGCGGCCCGGGTCGGCGACTGGGTGCTGCGCACCGCCTGCGCCCAGGCACAGGCTTGGCGGCACGGTAGCGTGCGTCCGTTCCGGATCGGGGTGAACCTCTGCGCGGCCCAGTTCCAAGGGGGCGGTTTAGTCGAGCGTGTCGCCGCCGCGCTCGCCGAGACCGGGCTGCCGGCGCACGCCCTGGAATTGGAGATCACCGAGACCATCATCCTGCGTCACGATCCAGAGGTTGTCGCCGCCCTGCAGGCCCTGCGCGCCATGGACGTGGGCATCGCGTTCGACGACTACGGCACGGGCTACGCCTCGCTCAGCCTGCTCAAGCGCTTCCCGTTGACGCGATTGAAGATCGACCGCGGCTTCGTGAACGGCCTGTGTGAGGACCGGCACGACGCGGCCATCGTGCGGGCGGTGATCGACCTCAGCCGCAGCTTCGGGCTGGAGGTGATCGCCGAGGGCGTCGAGACAGAGGAGCAGCGCCGGCGTCTGCTCGCGAAGGGCTGCCAAGAGGCGCAGGGTTATCTGTTTGGCCGCCCAATGCCACCGGCTGAATTCGCCGCGCGCTTCAAGTTGTGCCAACACCATACACGCCGCTCATCGCCTGCTGGGTAGCCGCACAGCATGATGATAGCCGATACGGCACATTCGTCCTGTTTAATGCTAGCATGCTGACTGAGAATTTGTTGCTTTATCTACGTTGACCAAACCTCTTCTATTTGATGGACCAGCCTCGGATCTCGACCATGAGCGCGCTGTACCGCCTCGTCTACGCCAGCAAGAACCTTCTGACCGGGACTGAGGCCGAGGCTGCCGTTGAACAAATCCTGGCGGCATCGCGGCGGAACAACGAGCGCGCGGGGGTCACCGGCGCGCTGATGTTCAACGGCGGCGCCTTCGCGCAGGTGCTGGAAGGGCCGCAGAAGGGCGTCGAGGAGACGTTCGAGCGCATCCAGCGCGATACCCGCCACAGCGACGTGACGGTGTTGGAGGGTGGCCCGATCACGGAGCGCGGCTTCGTGAACTGGTCGATGGCCTTCGTCGGGCAGTCAGCTCGCGGTCAGGCACTGTGGAATGAGCTGGCGGCGGAGAGCAGCTTCGATCTCGCGCGCTTTAGCGCGGACGCCGTGTTCACGATGCTGCACGACCTCGTACTGGAGGAGGAGCCCCTGAGCAACATCATGGCCACCCCGCCAGCTGATGCGGTCGCCCGGCAATTGCCTGACATGCCGCAGGCACGCGAGGACGTGGCGCGGCCTAAGCTCGAGGCTGGGACCAGAACCCAGCGGCAGGACGCGAGCGCCGACCGAGCAGGCGTCGCCGCGCTAGCGATCTTGAAGGCTGCCCTGGCGGACGAGCGCGATCGGACGTTGGAGCTTCGGGGTACCGTGGACGAGCTGCGCATCGCCATGGCCGAGATCCATGCCGTATGCGATCGACTCCGGGCCGAGCGCGATCTGTGGATGCACCGCGCCCGAGGCCTAGTCGCAGTCCTCTACGAGGACCCGCAGGGGATCCGTGTCACCCCCTGCGGCACCGAGGTCCTGGCCGCATAGGGCTTGGAGGCGCGGGAGCCCTGATCGCACCGCTCGATCGGCCTATGAGGCCCCCACAATTTGAAGAAGCCGCTGCTGCGAGGGCGCCGGAGCATCCTGCCGCTTCGCACAGCGGGTCTGGTTTCGACCTCCCGTTTTG
>CAXTBZ010000165.1:0-3929 GCA_964242855.1 uncultured Sphingomonadaceae bacterium | reverse complement strand
CATGTCGACGATCGAGGCGCCGGTCGCGACGATCGCGTCGACCATGTTGTTGCGCACCAGCTCGGCGTAAAGGTCCATGCAGCCGCCGGCCGAGGTCGAACCGGCGATCACCAGCACCACCGAGCAATCCTGGTCGGCGAGCATCTGGTTATAGATGTCGGTCGCGCGGCCGAGATCGCGCGAGGTGAAGCTCATCTTCCTCATCGCGTCGACGATCGGGCGCGCATCGAAGCTGGTGATGTCGATATGCTCGACTACAGTGGAGAGCAGCTCGGCCTTGCGGGTGTCGTTGATCGGTGTTTCAATATTCATGTCTCGCTCCCGCGGATTGCATGAGGACGACGCGGAGCAGGCTCGCGCCGGATGAAGTCCGTTGTTGGCCGAAGCCTTTACAGCTTGATGACGCGCCCGGTCACCTCGGCGGGTGCCTCGGCCTCGACGTAGAGGCTCGCCATCGGCTCGTCGCCGACGATCACCGTCTCGTCCGAGGTGAAGCCGTTGAAGGCGGTGCGCATCGCGCAGCCATAGGCCCCAAGCATGCCGATCTCGATGAAATCGCCTACCTTCGCGTCTGCCGGCAGCTCGAACGGGCCGACCATGTGGTCCATATCGTCGCACGTTGGGCCGTAGAAGCTGAAGCCAATATCGCGGGCATGGCTCTCCTGCTCGCGCAGCAGCGCGACCGGGAAACGCCAGCCGATGTGCGCAGCGTCGAACAGCGCGCCATAGGCACCGTCATTGATGTAGAGTTCGTCGCCGCGGCGGCGCTCGACGCGAACGACCAGCGAAGCATATTCCGCCGACAGCGCACGGCCGGGCTCGCACCATAATTCGGCCGAGTAGGAGACCGGCAGGCTCTCGAATGCCTCATGGATGACGCGGAAATACTGTTCCAGCGGCGGCGGCGTCATGCCGGGATAGGCAGATGGGAAGCCGCCGCCGACATCGATCACGTCGACCGTGACTGCAGCCGAGACGATCGCCGCACGCACCCGCGTCATCGCATCCAAATAGGCCTGCGGGCTCATCGCCTGGCTGCCGACATGGAAGCAGATACCGAGCGCATCGGCGGCCTGCCGGGTAGCCATCAGCAACGGCGCGGCATCGGCGAGATCGACCCCGAACTTCGATGCGAGGCTGAGCTTGGAGTGATCGGAGGAGACGCGCAGGCGCACGCACAGGGTCAGATCCGCCGCACCCCTGGTGGCGCGCACAATCTTGTCGAGCTCCTCGTGGCTGTCCAGCGAGAAGGTGCGAACGCCGTGGTTGAAATACGCCTCGGCAATCGCCTCCTCGGCCTTCACCGGGTGCATGAAGCAAAGCGTGGCATCGGGCAGCGTGCGCGCGACGAGCCGCACCTCGGCGATCGAGGCGACGTCGTAATGCGTTATGCCGCCAACCCACAGCGTCTGCAGCAGCGCAGGCGACGGGTTCGCCTTGACGGCATAGAGCGACTGGCCCGGAAACTTCTCGGTAAAGAAGCGGGCAGCACGCATCGCAGCGTGCGGTCGGATCAGCGTGACCGGCTGCACGGGGCGTGCGGCCGCAATCTCAAGGCCGGAAGCCTTGACGAGGGTAGCTACCCCCAGCGCGCGATGATGCTTGTGCAATTCAAGGGACCTCCAGGTGGCCGTAGCCGTAGAAAGCTGCCTTGCGGTTGGAAGTCCCATGGGGCAGCGAGGGGGGCGATATACGTATCGCGTGCTCCCCTGTAAAGACCCATGAAAACCCGCGGAGAACAGCCGTTTACAGCGACGAATCAACGAAGCCGTTAATCGATCGGTCCCCCAGCATCGCCGGGATCGAGGCTGCTGCCATCGCCTTGTCCGGCGTAAGTGTCAGGACACCGATTGTGACAGCAGAGACGCTAGGCGGGACGGTTCACATCAAGGCCGAGTGCCTGCAGCGCACCGGCAGCTTCAAGCTGCGCGGCGCGTGGTGGCGTCTGTCCTCGATCCCGCAGGAGCAACGGAGCGCGGGCGTGGTGGCATTCTCATCCGGCAACCACGCGCAGGGAGTGGCGTGGGCGGCGCAGCGGCTCGGCATGCCGGCGCTGATCGTGATGCCCGCCGACGCGCCCGCCGCCAAGGTGGCCGGCACGCGTGAGACTGGCGCCGAGATCGTCCTCTATGACCGGCGGACCGAAAGCCGCGAGCAGATCGCTCAGCAGATTGCCGACGCGCGCAGTGCGGTGCTGGTGCCGAGCTTCGATGATCCCTGGATCATAGAGGGTCAGGGCACGGTCGGCCTTGAGATCGCCGAACAGTATCGGGAGATGACCGGTCGTTCCGTCGAGCGGATCGTGGTGTGTTGCGGAGGGGGCGGGCTGTCGGGCGGCATCGCGCTTGCCGTACCGGGCGCGGAGATCGTCGTGGTCGAGCCGGACGGTTGGGATGATATGGGCGCGTCGCTCCGCTGCGGCGAGATCGTGCCGGTCGGGCCGAACCCTCCTCACACCGCTTGCGATGCGCTACAGACCCTTCGGGTTGCGCCGCTCACCTTCGGCATCCTGAAGCAGCGCGGCGCAACGGGCATATCGGTGAGCGAAATCGAGGTGGCCGATGCGATGCGCTTCGCGTTCGCGCGGCTGAAGCTGGTCGTGGAGCCGGGCGGCGCCGTGGCCCTCGCGGCTGCTTTGGCTGGAAAGATTGCGATCGAGGGTTCGGTCTTGGTCATGTCGGGCGGCAACGTCGATATGCACAACTTCGCTGCGCTCACCAAGGACTAAACTCGATCAGTTTATTACGCTGATCTAAGTAAGTGCCTCATCCTGTTCAGCGCGCTGGGCCATCAACTCGTCTATTCGTTTGCTATTTTTGTAATTGCACCCAACTCGCCGCTGGTTCGCGCGTTAACGCCGCTCAACCCCCAGCGAGGAGAAGCTTCATGTACTATCATGATAAGCGGCTGCAATATCCGGTAAAAGTCGAGAAGCCCGATCCCCAGTTCGCCCGCATCATGCAGCAGGCGATCGGCGGCGTCGAAGGCGAGATCCGCGTCTGCATGCAGTATTTCTTCCAGGCTTGGGGTAATCGCGCGCCGACAACCAAGTATCGCGATATGCTCCTGCATACGGCGACAGAAGAGATCGGCCACATCGAGATGCTCGCGACGGCGGTTGCGCTCAATCTCGACAAGGCACCCACCACGCTTCAGGAAGAAGGTGCCGCCGATGGCATCGTCGGCGCTGTGATGGGTGGCGAGCGGCCTCGGCATGCGATCGAGGGCATGATCCACAAGAACCTGCTGTCCGCCGGGCTTGCCGCCATGCCGGTCGACTCCGACGGTGTGCCGTTCGACATGTCGCACATCTATGCCAGCGGCAACATCGCCGCCGACATGTACGCCAATGTCGCGGCCGAGAGCACCGGGCGCGTGCTCGCGACACGCATCTACAATGCGGCGCACGATCAGGGCATGAAGGACATGCTGCACTACATGATCGCGCGCGACACGATGCATCAGCAGCAGTGGCTCGCGGTGATCGAGGAGCTTGGCGGCACCGAGCAGCTGCCGATCCCCAACAGCTTCCCGCAGGCGGATGAAGACCAGCGCAACAACTACAACTTCTACGCCACGTCGCTCAACGGCACGGTGCCGCAGGGCCGGTGGACGTCCGGTCCGTCGATCGATGGACGCGGCGAGTTCACCGTGTTCGAGAACAAGCCGCTGGGCCAGGAACCGGTACTCGGGCCGGCGCGTCCGGACAGCGGGGCCCAGACGGAACAGATCGGCAAGGCCTGATCTGAGCCCAGCAGCGGCGCACCCTTTATAGATGCGCCGCTGCGCGGTCGCTACTTCAGCCGCATGTCCAGATAGCCGTCCACAGACTTCATCAGCGGCACCATCTCGTCGGCGAAGAAGTGGTTCGCGTGCGGGATGGTGTCGTGATGGATGGTGATGTGCTTCTGCGTGCGCAGCTTGTCGAC
>CAXTBZ010000164.1:0-3965 GCA_964242855.1 uncultured Sphingomonadaceae bacterium | reverse complement strand
AGTCGATCTTCAAGGAGGACAAGGAGATCGTCGAGATGGAGCAGGCCGCGCACGATGCGCAGGGCGGCGACCGCAACCACGAAGTCTTCCCGCCGATCAAGGAGCTGCGTGCCGTGCTTGAGCGGTGCGGAGCCTGAGCCCCGCACCGCTCCAACTCAGAACGCCTCTACCGGAAGCGCCATGATCGCCTCGGCCCCGCCTTCCAGCTTGCGGCGAAGTGCGCCGGCGTCGGGCAGGATGCGCTCGGCATAGAAGCGAGCGGTGATCAGCTTGGCTTCCAGGAACGCCCGGTCCCCTTCGCCCGCATCGAGCTGCGCCTGCGCGGCGCGCGCCATCTTGAGCCACATCCAGCCGATCGCGACGATGCCCATCATCGTCATGAACGGATACGCCGCGGCGCCCGCGTCGTTGGGGTCCTTCATCCCGTTCTGCATCAGCCACATCGCACCCGCCTGCAGCTGGCCGACCGCCTTTTCGAGATGCCCGGCAAGCTCCGCCTGCGGGCCGGTCTTGGCTTCGGTGATGTCGGTGGAGATCAGGCCGAACAGCACCATCGCCGCCTTGCCGCCGTGGCGCGGCAGCTTGCGGCCGACAAGGTCCATCGCCTGGACGCCGTTGGTGCCCTCGTAGATCATCGCGATCCGCGCATCGCGGACATATTGCTCCATGCCATATTCGCGGATGTAGCCATGGCCGCCGAACACCTGCTGCGCGGTGGTCGCGATCTGATAGCCGAGATCGGTCAAATAGCCCTTGATCACCGGCGTCACGAGGCCGAGCAGCTCGTCGGCGGCAGCGCGATCCGCCTCGTCAGCGGCGTGGTGCGCAAGGTCGTTCTGGAGCGCCCCCCACAGCATCAGCGCGCGCGCACCTTCGAGATAGGCCTTGGACTCCATCAGCATGCGCCGCACGTCGGGGTGGACGAACAGCGTGTCGGCGGGCTTGTCGGGCTCGGCCGGGCCGGTCAGCGCGCGGCCCTGGCGGCGATCCTTGGCGTAGGCGACGGCATTCTGGTAGGCGACCTCGCCAATGCCGAGGCCCTGCAGGCCAACCCCCAGGCGCGCGGCGTTCATCATGATGAACATCGCCGACAGGCCCTTGTTCTCCTCGCCGATCAGATAGCCGGTGGCGCCGTCATAGTTCATCACGCACGTCGAGTTGCCGTGGATGCCCATCTTCTCCTCGATCGATCCGCAGGCGACGCCGTTACGCGCGCCTATCGTTCCGTCCGCATCGACCAGGAACTTGGGCACGACGAACAGCGAAATGCCCTTCGATCCTTCGGGGGCGCCGGGGAGCTTGGCGAGCACAAGGTGGATGATGTTCTCGGCAAGATCATGCTCGCCCGCCGAGATGAAGATCTTGGTGCCGGTAACCGCGAAGCTGCCGTCTGCGTTCGGCTCGGCCTTGGTCTTGATCAGGCCTAGATCGGTGCCGCAATGCGGCTCGGTCAGGTTCATCGTGCCGGTCCAGGTGCCGGCGATCATCTTGGGGAGGTAAAGCGCCTTCTGCTCGTCCGACCCGACCGCGTTGATCGCCGCCATCGCGCCTTGGCTCAACCCCGGATACATCGCGAACGCCATGCCGGACGAGATCAGATACTCCTCGAAAGCGGTCGCCACGACGTGCGGCAGCCCCTGGCCGCCATGCGCCTCGGGCGCGGCGAGGCCGATCCAGCCGCCTTCCGCCAGCTGCGCATAGGCATCCTTGAAGCCCGCCGGCGTGGTGACCGAATCGTCCGCGTGGCGCGTGCAGCCCTCGGCATCGCCCGACTGGTTGAGCGGGAAGATCACGTCGGCACAGAAGCGGCCGCCAGAATCGAGGATCGCCTCAACCATGTCCGGCGTCGCCGATTCGAAGCCCGGCAGATTGGCGTAGCGTTCCAGCCCGAGCACCTGATCGAGGACGAAGCGCGTATCTGCGACGGGCGGCGTGTAGGTCGGCATTTTGGTACTCCTTACAGGGGATCGGCGGTGCGGACCGTCTCGACGAAGTGGGAAAGCTCGGCGATCGCCGAATCGATGTCAGCGCGCTGACGGCTGAGCGCCGCGATGTGCGCTTCGCATTTCGCCAGCGTGACGCGGCGCTGTTCATGCCGCCCGTCGTCGATATCGTAGAGGTCGATCATCTCGCGGATGTCGGACAGGCTGAAGCCCACCCGCTTGCCGCGCAAAATCCAGGCGAGCCGCGCCCGATCCCGCTCGGCGTAGATGCGCGCGAGGCCGACTCGCAGTGGCGCGATCAGACCCTCGTCCTCGTAGAAGCGCAAGGCGCGCGCGGTGACCCCGAATTCCCCGGCGAGATCGGCGATCGAGTAGCTGTTCCGCTGGTAGGCGCTCGACTCTTCAAGGCTTGCCAGACCGTTCATGCCGCCAAACTACTTTACGTTTACGTAAAGGTCAAGCAGCTCAGACCCGCACGAGTTTGCTGCCCTCCATTCGCCGAAAGAAGCAACTGCGCTCGCCGGTGTGGCAGGCGGGTCCCGCCGCATCGACGATCAGCCAGATCGCATCCTGGTCACAGTCGATCCGTATTTCGCGCACGCTCAGCACATGACCGGAGGACTCGCCCTTCTTCCACAAGCGGCTCCTAGATCGGGACCAGAACCAGGCTTCCCCGCTCTCGATGGTCTTCGCCAAAGCCTTTGCGTTCATGTGCGCGAGCATCAGCAGTTCGCCCGTCGTCGCGTCGCTCGCCACCGCCGTGATCAAGCCGGCGGCATCGTATCTGGGGTTCAGCGTCGTGCCGGTTTCGCGATCGTCGGACATGCTCAGTCGCTACGCCGGAGCGAAGGGGGCGACAAGTCTGTGACAAGCCCCTATATGGCCGCCGACCCCCACAAAGACGGACGCCAGATGCTCACGACTCATCCTTTCGATGACGACAAGCTGCGCGAAGAGTGCGGCGTCTTCGGCATATTCGGCGCCGATACCGCGGCGGCCGTGGTGGCGCTCGGCCTCCACGCGCTCCAGCATCGCGGGCAGGAAGCGGCTGGCGTGTCTTCGTGGGACGGGCATGCGTTCCACACACATCGCGCGATGGGCCATGTCGCCGGCAACTTCGATCGCGACGAGATCATCCGCGCGCTGCCTGGCCGGATGGCGGCGGGCCATGTCCGCTACGCCACCACCGGCGACACGGCGTTGCGCAACGTCCAGCCGCTGTATGCCGATCTCGCCAGCGGCGGCTTCGCCGTCTCGCACAACGGCAACATTTCCAATGCGATGAAGCTGAAGCGCGACCTAGTGCGGCGCGGATCGATCTTCCAGTCGACCAGCGATACCGAGGTCATCATCCACCTCGTCGCGACGTCGTCGTATCGCACCCTGCTCGATCGCTTCATCGACGCGCTGAAGCAGATCGAAGGCGCCTACAGCCTCGTCTGCCTGACCAGCGAGGGCATGATCGCGTGCCGCGACCCGCTCGGCATCCGCCCGCTGATGATGGGCCGGGTCGGCGACGCCTACGTCTTCGCGTCGGAAACGGTGGCGCTCGACATGGTCGGCGCGACCTTCCTGCGTTCGGTCGAGCCCGGCGAGATCGTGATCGTCAGCGACAAGGGCGTACGCTCGCATCGCCCCTTCGCGCCGATCAACCCGCGCCCGTGCATCTTCGAGCATGTCTATTTCTCGCGACCCGACTCGATCGTGGACGGCACCAGCGTCTATTCGGTGCGCAAACAGATCGGCGTCGAGCTATCGCGCGAGAGCCCGATCGATGCCGACTACGTCATCCCCGTTCCCGACTCGGGTACACCGGCGGCGATCGGCTACGCCCAGCATTCGGGCATCCCGTTCGAACTCGGCATTATCCGCTCGCACTATGTCGGGCGGACCTTCATCCAGCCGGGCGACGGCATTCGCCACCTTGGCGTCAAGCTGAAGCACAATGCCAATCGCGCGTTGATCGACGGCAAGCGCATCATCCTGATCGACGATTCGATCGTGCGCGGCACCACCAGCCTC
>CAXTBZ010000163.1:0-3977 GCA_964242855.1 uncultured Sphingomonadaceae bacterium | reverse complement strand
GCACAAGGCGGCTGGCGTGGGCTCGAAGAGCATGACCATCCCCAAGGATGCGTCGGGCGGGGCCAAGGAAGGCGCGGCCGCGATCCGGTCGCGCGATCGCATCCGCTTCCAACAGCTTCAGCTGAAACTCCAGCAGCAGATGAAGGCGAGCAAGTCGACCACCAACCTCACCCAGCATGTCCGCTTCACCGAGACGCCCGAGGGCCTGCGCATCGATATCGTCGACGGCGCCGACTTCTCGATGTTCGCGCTCGGATCGGATCAGCTGGTGCCGCGCGCGGAGCAGCTGATCGGCGAGGTCGCTTCCACGCTCGGCGGCGTGCCCAATGGCGTGATCGTGCGCGGCCACACCGACGGGCTACCCTATGCCGCCGGCCGCAACGTCAACAACTGGACGCTGTCATCGGCGCGAGCCGAAGCGACGCGGAAGATGCTGGCGATCGGCGGCGTCGGCAATGATCGCTTCCTGCGCATCGAGGGCGTGGCCGATCGCGAGCCTTACCAGGGCGCGCCGGACGCCTATGATCCGCGCAACCGCCGCATGTCGATCACGCTGGCATGGACCGATGGCGGCGCTGACCAGAACGCGATGCAGGCGATGCAATCCCAAGTCACCAGCAGCGCGCAGGGCGGCCAGGGCGAAGCGCCGAGCGCTATGCACGGCTTCGGCACGCACTAGGCCGGTCTCGCCAAGCCGCGGCCGCTCTGGCACAGGCAGGCGATGGCACGCATCGCTTACGTCAACGGCAACTTCGTCCCGATCGAGGACGCGACTGTCTCGATCCTCGATCGCGGCTTCCTGTTCGCCGACGGCATCTACGAGGTCGCTGCCGTGCTGGACGGCAGGCTGATCGACACGCCGCGCCACATGGCCCGCCTTACTCGATCCGCAGGCGAGATCGGGATACGATTGCGCGAAACGCCCGAACGGATCGAGGCGATCGAGCGCGAACTGATCGCGCGCAACGCTTTGATCGAGGGCGTGGTCTATCTTCAGGCGACGCGCGGAGCCGAGGATCGCGACTTCCTACCCTCGCCCGATCTCGAGCCCACTCTGGTGCTGTTCACGCAGGCCAAGGCGCTGGTCGACGCGCCCGCCGCCAGGACCGGGATCACCGTCGCGACGGTGCCCGACATCCGCTGGGGCCGGCGCGACATCAAGAGCGTCATGCTGCTCGCCCAGGTCCTCGCCAAGCAGGAGGCCGCGCGTGCCGGGGCGCAGGACGCGTGGCTGATCGCGGACGGCATGGTGACCGAAGGCGCCTCCTCGACCGCCTGGATTGTGACCCAGGACGATGTGCTAGTCACGCGATCCCGCTCGCACGTCACGCTCCCGGGCTGCACCGGCGATGCTTTGGCGGCGCTGGTCGGCGAACTCGGCTTCACGATCGACTTCCGCGCCTTCTCCATCGAGGAGGCACTGCGCGCAAAGGAGGCGTTCAATTCCGCCGCCGGATCGCTGATCCTGCCGGTCGTGGCAATCGACGGGAAGCCGATCGGCGACGGCAAACCCGGACCGGTGACCACCCGCCTGCGCGCGCTGTACATCGCGCACGCCCGCGCCTGATCTGTTACCTATTCAGCCAGGCAAGGCTCGCCCGAACAACGCCAACATCTCGCGCCAGCCGCGTTCGGCGGCCGCCTCGTCGTAGATCGGGAAGTCGGGCTTCATCCAGCCGTGCAGCGCGCCTTCGTAGATCTCGGCACGGTAGTTGACGCCGGCCTCGTCGAACGCCTGCTTCAGGCGCTCGTGCATTTCCGGCGGATAGCTTCCATCTTTGTCGGCGCCCGCGACATAGACCTCGGCGGCGATCTTGGGGGCGAGCAGATGCGGGCTGTCGGGCTCGTCGGTGGCCAGCCTGCCGCCGTGGAAGCTCACCGCCGCCGCCACGCGATCGGGGTATGTGCCGGCCGCCGCAATCGCCATGCCGCCGCCCATGCAGAAGCCGACCGTCGCGACCTTGTCGCCCGCGACATCCGGGCGCGTGCCAAGATAATCGAGGAAGTAGCGGGTATCTTCGGCAGCCTTTGCCGGCCCGGTGCTCGCCATGAACGGGCCGATCACCTCGCGCATGTTGCCGGCGGCAAAGACCTCCTTGGGTGTCGGGATACGGTGTTCGCCGACTCGGTAGAAGAGATCGGGCAGCAGCGCCACGTAGCCATTCTCGGCCAGCCGGAGCGCGATGCCGTCGAGCGCCGGGCGGACGCCGAACGCGTCCATGTAGATGATCACCGCCGGCCACGGGCCTTCACCCTCGGGCGTCAGCACATGGGCGAGGCAGTCGCCGTCGGCAGTGCGGATGGTGACTTCTTCGTAGGCCATCGTCTTCCTCTCGCTGCCCCCGCTCGCGATCGGTGGCGGCTGGAGGCAGTGCCGTCAACCGCTTAGCGGCGGACGAGGGCGGCAGCCGCTTCCGCTCTGCCCGCGCTTATGCTCCAAGAGCGCATGCTCCGCGTCTCCTCTTTCGTCACCGCGCTGATGCTCGCCACTCCGGTATTGGCGTCTGCAGGCTATGACGCGGTCGATCCGATGATCGGCACCAGCGGCGGCGGTCATACCTATCCGGGTGCATCTGCACCGTTCGGCATGGTCCAGCTTTCGCCCGATACGGACACGAGCTGCGTCATCCGCGCCTGCTACGCGCACGCGGCGGGTTACCAATATGCCGACCCGACCATCGTCGGCTTCAGCCACACGCATTTTTCGGGCGCGGGGCACAGCGACCTCGGTGACTTCCTGGTCATGCCCGTCTCCGGTGACACCGTGCCGCCCGAGCCCGGCGACCCGGCCAAGCCCGGCTCCGGCTACCGCTCGCGCTTCGATCACAATACCGAGGAGGCGCATCCCGGCTACTATGCCGTCACGCTCAGCGACCCTGGCGTCCGCGCGGAACTGACCGCGGGGACACGCATCGGTGTCCATCGCTACACCTTCCAGCCGGGCCGGGCCGCACACCTCGTGTTCGATCTGCGCACCTCACTGTACAATTATCCCGGCAAGACGCTGTGGTCCACGATCCGGCTAAGGCCAGACGGCACCGTCACCGGCTGCCGCCAGACGCGTGGCTGGGCGCCGGACCGAATCCTGTGCTTTGCGATGCGCTTCTCGGCGCCGCTGGCCAGCCACGCCTTCGTCAGCACCGAGACCGAGGTCGCGTACCAAGGCTTCCAGGGGCCGGGGCGTGGCACCGACGACGTGGCAGAGCTGGAGGGCCGCGCAACCGTCGCCCGCTTCGACTTCGGCAAGCTCGCTACACCGCTCGAGTTGAAGGTGGCGATCTCCTCTGTCGACGAAGCGGGCGCGATCGCCAATCTCGATCGCGAGCCCGGCAATTTTGAAGCAGTTCGCGCCCGAACCAAGGCCACGTGGGAGACGGCGCTGAGCGCACTCGATATCGAAGCGCCGCGGGCAATGAAGACGAGTCTTTATACCGCGCTCTACCACACGCTGCTTGCGCCGTCGGTGGCGAGCGATGCCGACGGGCGCTATCGCGGGCCGGACAATCAGGTGCACAGCGCGACCGGCTTTACCTTCCGATCGACCTTCTCGCTGTGGGATACCTTCCGCGCCGAGCACCCCCTGCTCACCATCATCGCGCCCGCGCAGACCGACACCGACGTCGTCCGCTCGCTGGTCGAAAGTCAGAAGGAAAGCCCGTTCGGCATCCTGCCCGTCTGGCAGTTCCAGGGGCGCGAGACCTGGTGCATGATCGGCTACCATGCGGTGCCGGTGATCGCCGACGCCTATCTGAAGGGCATTGGTGGCTTCGACGCGAACGAGGCGCTGAATGCCATGGTCGCGAGCGCTACCTACGGCCCCTATGGCGATCTCGCCGATTACATGAAGCTCGGCTACGTGCCGATCGACAAGGAGCCCGAAGCCGCCTCCAAGACGGTCGAGTACGCGTACGACGACTGGACGATCGCGCAGATGGCGCGGAAGCTCGGCAAGACGGACATCGCCGCCACCTTCGAGA
>CAXTBZ010000162.1:0-4042 GCA_964242855.1 uncultured Sphingomonadaceae bacterium | reverse complement strand
GCGTGCCGTGGCTGAAGAAGTTGAACGCGGTCATCAGCACGACGACGTAGAGCGTGGTGCGCCAATGCTTGACCAGCACGCCGATCGGATTGCTCCGCGGCGTGCCCCGTGATGCCTCGAAGCTCGGGCTCTCCTTCACCCAGACGCGGATGACGACGACGAGCAGAGCGGGGATGATCCCGATCATGAACATGCCGCGCCAGCCGATCGCATCGAACAGGAAATAGTACGCGATCGATGCGAGCAGATAGCCGCAGGCATAGCCTTCCTGCAGCAGCCCCGAGATGATGCCGCGCGTTTTCGCCGGAATTGATTCCATCACCAGGCTGGCGCCGATCCCCCATTCGCCGCCCATCGCGAAGCCGAACAGCGTGCGGATGATCAGCAGCACCAGCAAGGACGGCGCGAAGGCGGAGGCGAACTCGAACACCGAGAACAGCAGGATGTCGATCATCAGGATCGGCCGCCTGCCGAATCTGTCGGCAAGCCAGCCGAACAGCAGTGCACCGAACGGCCGGGCCGCCAGCGTCAGCGTCACGCCGACGAACACCGCTTCGTGATCCGTATGGAATTCGGTGGCGATCGCATCGATCATGAACACCATCAGGAAGAAGTCGAACGCATCCAGCGTCCAGCCGAGGAAGCTCGCGACTACCGCGCTCCACTGGCTGCGATCGAGCGTTCGGAGCTCCGCGAACATATGCCTCTCCCTGTTCCTGTGTGCCGGTCTGGCATAGAGCCGAGCGCAATGTCCATCACGCGCCTGATCCTCACCGATTTCCGCTCCTACGCGTCCGCGCCGATCGCGGCGGCGGCAAGCTTCGTGGTGCTGACCGGCGAGAACGGCGCGGGCAAGACCAACATCCTGGAGGCGCTGTCGCTGCTCTCGCCGGGTCGGGGTTTGCGCGGAGTGGCCTTGTCCGAGATGGCGCGGAGCGACGGACCGGGCGGCTTCGCGGTTGCGGCGCGGTTGGATGAGGATGTCGAGATCGGCACCGGCACCACGGCGGCGGCGCCCGAGCGGCGGCAGGTGCGCGTGAACGGCGCGGCGGCGGCGGCGAACACGCTGTCCGAATGGCTGTCGGTGCTGTGGCTGACCCCGGCGATGGACCGCTTGTTCAGCGAGGCGGCGGGCGGGCGGCGGCGTTTCCTCGATCGCCTGGTGCTGGCGCTGGAGCCCGGCCACGCGCACCATTCGGCGCGGTACGAGGCAGCGATGCGGGCACGCAACAAGCTGCTCGCCGAGCCTGAGGGTGCGGACCCGTCGTGGCTGGCGGCGCTGGAGGCGGGAATGGCCGAGCATGGCGCGCCGATCGCGGCGGCGCGTACGGCGACGGTGGAGGCGCTGGCGGCGCGGCTCGCCAATCAGCCCGATGGACCGTTCGCACGGGCCGGGCTGGCGCTCGAGGGGTGGCGCGGCACCGATCTTGCCGCCGAACTGCGGGCTTCGCGCGGGCGCGATGCGGCGGCGGGGCGTACGCTGGTCGGCCCGCATCGTGCCGATCTCGTCGTCACCCATCTCGGCAAGGGCCAGCCGGCGGCGCGCTCGTCGACCGGCGAGCAGAAGGCGCTGCTGCTCGGCATCGTCCTTGCCCACGCCGATCTGGTGGCGGAACGTGCCGGCCGGCCGCCGCTGCTGCTGCTCGACGAGGTCGCCGCGCATCTCGATCCGCTGCGCCGCGGCGCGCTGTTCGAACGGCTGGCGCACACCGGCGGCCAAGTGTGGATGACCGGCACCGAAGCCGCGCTGTTCGAAGGCGTCGGCGCGGCGACGCGTCTGCATGTTGCGGGCGGCACAGTCGCCCCGGCCTGAACGGCGGCTGTCGACCCCGCTCACCCACCGTTCAAAGCAGGATTGCCAGACACCGTCCGTGAGTGGGTTCAGGAGGAGTTTGCCCGATGTCTCGTATGCGATTGCTTGCCGCCGCCGGCCTTGCCGCCATTTCGATCACACCGGCCATGGCCCAGAACCATTGGGTGCCCGGCCACTGGGATTGGAACGGCGGCCGCGCGGATGATCGCCGCGCCTATGACCTCGATGGCCCAGGCTTGCGCATCCTCTATCCGGAACTGCGCGACAGCCCGCGCGGCCGGGCCTTCGTGCTGCGTAACTTCGACTGGAACCATGACGGCTTCATCACCCCGCGCGAGGCGCGCGCCGCGAACCGCGCCTTCGACGAATCGTTCGGCCCTCGACGCGGGCGCTTCGATTGGGCCGTGGTCGATGCCAACCCCCGCGAGGCGCCGCCGGTGCTCTCCAGCCACCCGATCCCCAAGTACAGCGAAAGGATGCGCGACTATCATTTCCGCGACACGCCCGAAGGCGCGCGCATGACGCTGCAGGAGGACGTGCTGTTCGAGACCGATAGCGCCGTGCTGCGGCCCCACGCGATCGATAAGCTGCAGACGCTCGCCGACTATCTGCGTGACAATGAAGGCGTCCGCGTTGCCATCGACGGCTACACCGATTCACGCGGGTCCGACGCGCACAACCAGGATCTGTCCGAACGCCGTGCCGAGAGCGTGCGCGATGCCTTCGACACAATGGGCGTCACCCAAGCGCGCTTCCGCGTGCGCGGCCATGGCGAGGAGGATCCGGTGGCGAGCAATGCGAGCGCCGACGGCATGCGCCTCAACCGCCGCGTCGAGGTGACGTTGCTCGGCCAGCGCGCGAGCAGCTTCAATCGCTGATCGACTCCAGGCGGCGGCGGACGATCGATTCGTCCGCCGCCGCCTGGTTGCTTACAGCTTGCCGGTCAGCTCGGGCACGATCTTGAACAGATCGCCGACCAGCCCGATGTCCGCGACCTGGAAGATCGGGGCGTCCTCGTCCTTGTTGATGGCGATGATCGTCTTGCTGTCCTTCATGCCGGCGAGATGCTGGATCGCGCCGGAGATGCCGATTGCCATATAGACTTCGGGCGCCACGATCTTGCCGGTCTGGCCGACCTGATAATCGTTGGGTACATAGCCCGCATCCACCGCCGCGCGGCTTGCGCCTACGCCCGCCCCGAGCTTGTCGGCCAGCGGCTCGATGATCGAGTGGAAGTTCTCGCTGTTCTGCAGCGCACGCCCGCCCGAGACGATGATCTTGGCCGAGGTGAGTTCCGGGCGCTCCGACTTGGAAAGCTCCTGGCTCACGAAGGTCGAGCCTTCGCCCGTACCGGCTGCGGTAACCGCCTCGATCGTGCCGGAGCCACCCTCGGTCGCCGCCTTCTCGAACGCGGTGCCGCGGACGGTGATGACCAGCTTGGCGTCGTTCGACTTGACCGTTGCGATCGCGTTGCCGGCGTAGATTGGCCGGGTGAAAGTCTTGTCGTCGATCACCGAGAGAATGTCGCTGATCTGCATCACGTCGAGCAGCGCGGCGACGCGCGGCGCGATGTTCTTGCCATTGGCGGTGGCCGGCGCGACGAACGCGTCATGATGGCCCATCAGCTCGACCACCAGCGGCGCCACCGCCTCGGGCAACGCATGGCCGTAGGCTGCGTCGTCCGCGACATGGACCTTGCCGACGCCGGCGATCTTGGCCGCGGCGTCGCCAACTGCGCCGACGCCTTCGCCCGCGACGAGAAGATGGACCTCGCCGAGTTTACTCGCGGCGGTGACCGCGGACAGCGTGGCGTCCTTGAGAGCGCCGCCCTCATGCTCGACCCAGACAAGCGTCTTCATGCCGCGACTCCCATAGCCTTGAGTTTCGTCACCAATTCGTCGACATCGGCGACCTTCACGCCCGCGACCCGCTTGGGCGGCTCGGCCACCGTCACTGTTTCCAGGCGCGGCGCGGTGTCGACCCCGTAATCGGCCGGGGTCTTGGCCGCCATCGGCTTGGACTTGGCCTTCATGATGTTGGGCAACGACGCGTAGCGCGGCTCGTTCAGGCGAAGATCGGTGGTGATGATCGCCGGGATCGTCAGCTTGATCGTCTCGAGCCCGGCATCGACCTCGCGGGTGACGGTGATCGTGTCACCCTCGACCTCGAGCTTGGAGGCGAAGGTGCCCTGCGGCCGGCCGAGCAATGCGGCGAGCATCTGGCCGGTCT
>CAXTBZ010000161.1:0-4122 GCA_964242855.1 uncultured Sphingomonadaceae bacterium | reverse complement strand
AGACCAAGGCGTAAGTCTTTCGTCCTTCGTGGAGCCTATGAGGGTGTCGGCAGGATACTGCCGGCGCCCTTTTTTGCCTTCTCCCGCCTTTGCGGGAGAAGAAGGGGGCCTGCGCGCAGCGTGGGGAGGATGAGGGTCTTCTTCTTGAGACGCTCGGCATCGAAGAAGAAGACCCTCACCCAACCCTCTCCCGCGAAGGCGGGAGAGGGCTTAGGGAAGAGCCGGCACCCACTTGTAACCATCCCCACTTCTCTCAACGAACCCCACCCCCGGATAGGGGAAGTGCGGAGCGAACACCCGTTCGTGGCTGGCGGCAAGCTTGGCGAGTTCCGCCTGGCGGGTGGCGCGGCCCTGCGCGTCGTCGGTGTCGTACTGGATCGTCCAGTCGGGCTTGGCGAGCGAGATGACCGAAGAATGCGCGGTGTCGCCGATGTCGAGCAGGCGATCCTTGCCAGAGCTGATCTCGTACCCCGAATGTCCGGGCGTATGGCCGGGCAGCGCCACCGCGCGGATGCCGGGCAACACGTCCGCGCCCGGCGCGAAGGTCTGGACCTTGGGCGCGATCGCCGTCGCCACCGCGCCGCCCTTGGATTGCAGGAACGCCCATTCCGGCGCGGCCATGCGGATCGTCGCGTTCGGGAAGGCGAGGCCGCCCTCCTTGGTCACCAGCCCGCCGATATGATCCCCGTGCGAGTGGGTGATCAGCACGTCGGTCACTTCGCCCGGCGCGACGTGCGCCTCGTTCAGGCTGAGCGGGAGCACGCCGCCGACCTTGGGGCCGAGCCCGGTGTCGAGCAGCACGACATGACCCGGCATCTTCACCAGCAGCGCATCGACGCCGAGCGCGATCTGGTCGGTCGGCGCGTGCGCGTCGGCCAGCACCTTAGTGATCGCCGAGATCGGCTGGCCAACGCCGAGCACGCTGCCGTCGTTCGGCACGACATTGTCCATGTCTCGCAGCGCATAGGCCTGGAACGCGCCGATGGAGAACGGCGTGGCGGCGGGAGAGACAGCGGCGGGCTTGGCGCAGGACGCGCTCGCTGCCAGGATTGTGAAGGCGAGCGCGGGGAGCAATCGATAAGCCAACGTCATCCTCTCGGTTTCTTGACGACGAGCTTACCCCTAATCGCGCCGCAGCCAACCCTGTTCGTGCCGAGCGAAGTCGAGGTACGTGCCTCATGTGCACCCGCCCGACTAACGTCCCTCGACTTCGCTCGGGACGAACGGACGATACGCGGGTAGGGAGAAGCCATGCGTTACATCCTCCTCGCCGCCATCCCGCTGCTTGCCGCCGCCGCGCCTGTCGCCACCGTTCCGCAGCAGCCGCTGACGATCGACCGCATCTATGCGAGCCCGGCGCTCTCCGGGCCGACACCGCGCGATGTGCGGCTGTCTCCGGACGGGCGGCTGGCGACGCTGCTGAAGCCGCGGGCGGACGATCGTGAGCGCTACGACCTGTGGGCAGTCGACACCACCACCGGCGCGCAGCGGATGCTGGTCGACAGCAAGAAGGTCGGTTCGGGCGCCGCGCTGTCTGAGGCCGAGAAGATGCGCCGCGAGCGTGCCCGCGTCGGCGGCACCGAGGGGATCGTCGAATACGATTGGGCGCCGGATAGCCGGTCAGTCCTCGTGCCGATCGATGGCGACCTGTATCTGGCCGCGCTCGACGGCACCGTGCGTCGGCTGACGAACACGCCCCAGTCCGAACTCGATGCGCATGTCTCCGAAGCCGGCCGTTACGTCAGCTTTGTGCGCGACCAGAACCTTTTCGCCGTCGATCTGACGACCGGGGCCGAGCGGCCGCTCACCCGCGAGGGCGGCGGCACCGTCACCTGCGGCACCGCCGAGTTCGCGGCGCAGGAAGAGATGGACCGCGACACCGGCACCTGGTGGGCGCCGCGCGACGCCCAAGTCGCGGTCGAATGCTATGACGAGGCCCGCGTGAAGGTGGTGACGCGGGCAGCGATCGGCGCGGACGGCACCAGCACCTTCGACCAGCGCTATCCTGCCGCCGGCACGCCGAACGTGACCGTGTCGCTGTCCGTCATGGCCGCCGACGGATCGCACCGCGTGAAGGTCGATCTCGGCGCCGATCCGGACATCTATATCGGCCGCGTCGACTGGTCTTCGGACGGGCGTACGCTCTACGTCCAGCGCCAGAGCCGCGACCAGAAGACGCTCGACATGCTTGCGATCGATCCGGCGAGTGGGGCTGCGAAGACGCTCTTCACCGAGCGATCGGACACATGGGTCGACCTCAACGACGACTTCCGGCCCCTGAAGGACGGCAGCCTGATCTGGGGCTCGTCGCGGAGCGGCTTCCTGCATCTCTATCGCTTTGCCGCTGGCGCTTGGACCCAACTCACCCACGGCGACTGGTCGGTCGAGAGCAACGGCCAGTCCGCGCATACCGGCCTCGTCGGCGTGGACGAGGCCAGCCACCGGCTGTTCTTCCTGGCCAACAGGGACGACGTGCTGGAGAGTCAGCTCTACAGCATCGACTATCTGCATCCGGGCGATCCGCAGCGGCTTACTGACCGCGGCTTCTGGATCGAGGCGGTGATGGACAAGACCGGCACCCGCGCACTGGTCACCCGATCGAGCCCGACCCAGCCGCCGCAGGTCTATCTGGCGGACGCGGCCGGCAAGCGCATCGCGTGGATTGAGGAGAACCGGCTGGACGCGAGCCACCCCTCCGCGCCCTATCTAGCCGCGCACCGGCCGGTCACCTACGGTACGCTTGCCGCGGCGGACGGATCGGCGCTGCACTACGAGATGATCATGCCGCCGCTCCAGCCGGGCAGACGCTATCCGGTGTTCTTCGAACATTATGGAGGCCCGGGAGCGCAGCAGGTCAAGCGCGCCTGGATGGGGCCGATGCCGCAATACTGGGTGTCGAAGGGCTGGATCTACTTCCAGATCGACAATCGCGGTTCGCCCAACCGCGGCACCGCGTTCGAGCACCAGATCTATCATGCGATGGGCAGCGTCGAGGTCACGGACCAGGCGACTGCCGCGCGCTGGCTGCAGAAGCAGGCCTATGTCGATCCTTCGAAGATCGCCATCTCCGGCTGGTCCTATGGCGGCTACATGACGCTCAAGATGCTCGAAGCGGCCCCGCCGGGGCTGTACGCCGCAGGCATCGCCGGCGCCCCGGTGACGAAGTGGGAGCTCTACGACACGCACTATACCGAGCGGTACCTGGGCAACCCGCTCACCGATCCCGCGACCTACTCCAAGTCCGATGCAATCGAGCAAGCCCCGAAGATCGCCACGCCGATGCTGCTGATGCACGGACTCAGCGACGACAATGTCGTTTTCGAGAACTCGGCCGCGCTGATCAACCGGCTGCAGGAGACCGACACGCCGTTCGACATGATGCTGTACGTCGGCCAGACCCACCACATCGCCGGAGAGGGCCGCCAGGCGCATGTTCAAAAGACGATGGAGCGGTTCCTGGACGAGAAGGTGCTGGGCAAGGTCTCTGCTCCCTGAACGGGAGGGGAACCGGTACGTCTTGGACTGGGGCCATGAAGCGGCTAGGGCGCGCCAACGTTTCTGCTTGAGATCGGAAGGACTGCAATGGGGTATCGCGTCGTGGTTGCGGGTGCGACGGGCAATGTCGGGCGCGAGATGCTGGCGATCCTGGCCGAGCGCGAATTCCCGATCGACGAGATCGCGGTGCTCGCCTCGCCGCGGTCGCAGGGCAACGAGGTCGAGTTCGGCGACACCGGCAAGATGCTCAAGATCCAGAACATCGAGCATTTCGATCCGGCCGGGTGGGACATGGCGCTGTTCGCGATCGGATCGGAAGCGACCAAGCTCCACGCCCCGCGCTTTGCGCGTGCAGGCTGCACGGTGATCGACAATTCGTCGCTGTATCGCATGGATCCGGACGTGCCGCTGATCGTGCCCGAAGTGAACCCGGAGGCGATCGACGGCTATGGCCGGAAGAACATCATCGCCAATCCCAATTGCTCGACCGCGCAGATGGTGGTCGCGCTGAAGCCGATCCACGATGCCGCCAAGATCACCCGCGTGGTGGTCTCGACCTACCAGTCGGTATCTGGCGCGGGCAAGGCGGGGATGGACGAGCTGTTCGAGCAGAGCCGCAACATCTTC
>CAXTBZ010000160.1:0-4125 GCA_964242855.1 uncultured Sphingomonadaceae bacterium | reverse complement strand
CCGCTGCGATCGGGGAGTGGCGGCCCTTGCCGACCGGCATCCGCAATATGCCCTTTTGGAGATAGGGGAGCTGCCAGGGGTAGAGCAGCCATTCGAGGAAATAGGTCGGCCGCAGATGGATGACCGGCAGCCCGGACCAATTGAACACCTGTTCAGCGATATAGCTGTCCCGGCAGGAGTTGCTGGTCGAGGTTCGATCGGCAGAGCGCTGTGAGAGATTGACGATCGTGCCGACGCCGGCCTCCTTCGCGGCCTGCGCGAAGTTGACGACGGCCGCGATGAGGCCGGGCTGGACCGGCCACACGAAATATGCGGCATCGACACCGGTCATTGCCGAGACCACCGTGTCGATCTCGAGCAGATCGCCAATCACGATCTCGGCGCCGAGCGCAGCCAGCGCTTCCGACCGTGCGTCATGACGACGTACCATCGCGCGAACCTCAAGCCCGAGTGCAAGGGACTCGCGGACGGCAGCGCGGCCGGTATCGCCGGTGGCGCCGGTAATAAGGACTTTCCTGGACATGACGAGTATTCCTTCGAAATGAGGGGTAAGCGCACATCGACTTTGAATTAGGAGAGCCCACAGGCTCAGACGCTGTTTGTCTATGCGCTGATAATGCAGACGAGCGTCGCGGCTCGGTAGCCATTGGTTTGGGCTAACATCTATGATGGATCCGCATAGATGCCCGCGGCGCCCGGCCGCATCTTGCTCAGCTCCGAACCGGAGCGGGCAGGTCGTCGGTCACGAAGCTGGGACGGTTTGCTTCGATGAACTGCTCGACTGTCTGAAGTGGCGCCCCGATGATCCCGGTACCGATGTCGTCCGTGCCGGCCAGCAATCCCTCCTGCTGATCGATCGTGACCGCTTCGAAATGGCGCCGCATCGCCTGCGCGTCCTGCAGGCCGAAGAGTCGAGGAAGGTCGACACCGTGACCTGCTCGTAGGGCATCGGCCTGCCGAGCACGCGGCTGACCTCGGCGGCGAGCTCTTCGTGGCTGTATTCGACCGGCCCGTGCAACGCGATGGCCTGGCCGACATAGGCCTCCGGCGCCTCGATGATACCCGCGACGATCCGCGCGATGTCGCTGCCGGCGATCGGCGCGAAGCGGCTGTCCTTGTCGTATGGCATTACGTAGCGACCGTAGCGGATCAGCGGCGCGATATAGAGCAGCCACTCGGCGAAGAACGTCACCCGCAGATGCACCGACGGGACGCCGGACCAGTCGAACACCTGCTCCGACAACCAGTGGTTCTGCGTCGCCTTGCTGCGTGCCGCCGGCCGCGACTGCTTGTGCGACATGTTGACGATCAGTTCGAGGTTCGCCTCTTTCGCGGCCTGCGCGAAGATCACGCCGGCCTCGACGAGACCTTCAGCCAAGGGGAAGCAGAAATAGGCGCGCTGGACGCCGATCATCGCCAAGCGAATGTCACGCAGGCTGAGCATGTCGCCGATCACGATCTCGGCGCCGAGATCGCGCAGCTTCTGGGCCCTGCCGTCGTCCTTGCGGACGAGCGCACGGACGTGGAAGCCCTTCTCAATCAGGCGCTCGACGGTGGGACGCCCGGTATCTCCGGCGGCGCCGGTTACAAGTATGGTGGTCATGATCCGATCCTTTCGTTGCGAAGCCGCCGGAGCCGATGCCGCCAGCGACATCGACACGCCTCCGTCGCGCGATCTGCGCTTGGAGTTCAGTGACGCCTGGCCGGCTCCTGAGCCGAGGTCGAAGATCGGTTGCGGGGAGCTATCCGGGTAGCCGCTGGATCGGGCTATGACTTATGCTAGACCGGCATCGATACGTGCGCGCGGTCTGGCGCGCGGCCGTATCGGCCGGTCGCGATGGGAGTGCTCCGTGAAGGATATCCTGACCCTTAAGCTCTATACCCGCGTCGCGCGGCTCGGCAGCTTTTCAGCTGCGGCGCGGGAGACAGGGCTCGCCCAATCGCAGGTCTCGCGAATGATCGCGGAGCTGGAGGCTACGCTCGGCACTCGCCTGTTGTCGCGAACCACGCGGGCGGTCGCCCCAACTGAGGCGGGGACCGAATTCCTGACGCGGATGGAGCCGATCCTCGCGGCCCTCGAGGATGCCGAGAACAGTGTCCGTGAGACCGGGGAACTTCGGGGCCTGCTTCGCATCGGCATGCCGTCGACCATGGGCATCCGGATCGTGATGCCGCGTCTCTCGGGTTTCGTGGAGCGACACCCCCACCTTCATGTCGAGTTGCTTCTCGACGACAAATGGCAGGACATGGTCCGCGAGGCGGTCGATGTCGGAATTCGGGTCGGTGCGCTGCCGGATGCCGCCGGCACATCGAAGCTGATCGGGCGAATGCGCCGTGTCGTCGTGGCGGCTCCGTCCTATCTCGCGCGCCACGGCACCCCGAAGGTGCCGAGCGACATTGGAGGTCATCGCGTCATCGCCGGTCCGGCGGCGGCGCAATCATCGTCATGGACATTCGAACGTGACGGTCAGAGCAAAACCGTCGATGTGAAGCCGATCATCTCGACGAACGATACCGCCGGAGCACTTGCCGCGGCGGCGGGCGGCCTCGGCGTCACATCGACTACGTCGTGGGCTAGTAGGCTCGAGCTGGACAGCGGCGCTTTGGTACGTCTGCTCCCCGACTGGAAGACTGCCGAGCTTCCCGTTCACGCTTACTTCCCGATGGGGAGAGCGACTCGCATTGCAGCCCGGTCCTTTGTTGATTTCATCGCCGCCGATCTTCGGGACCGTCCAGCCAATGCGTCCTTCGAGCAGATCAGTTAGCGTCGACATTCGCTGCTGGCGGGACTGAGACGCGGCCAAAACGACAGTTAGTGCTATCAGTGCTTCGGCGAATTCAAGAAGCGCATGACGACAGATGCCGTATTCTTCTGCGAGGAGCACATGATGGTTGCCACCGGTTCGCAAGCCCGACTTCCGCTGATCCCGGCAGCTTTCTTCGGGATCATTCTTGGTCTCGCGGGTCTCGCGAACGTCTGGCGCGCGGCTCACATAGCGTGGGGCCTGCCAAGTGCGATCGGCGAAGCCCTGTTCGCGATCTCGACCGTCGTCTGGCTCACCGTAGCGATACTCTACGCCCTGAAGTGGATAATCCTGCCGGACGAGGCGCGCGCCGAGGCCGAGCACCCAGTCCAGTGCTGTTTCATCGGGCTTGGCGGGGTGGCGACATTGTTGATCGCACAGGGCGCGCTGCCCTACGCGCATGCTGCCGCCGTCGCGCTATTTGCCATCGGCGCTGCGTTCACGCTTGGGTTCGCCTTGTGGCGTACAGGACTGCTCTGGCGCGGCGCGCGTGCGGCCGCAGCGAGCACGCCGGTCCTCTATTTGCCAACCGTAGCCGGCGGCTTCGTTGCGGGAACGACGGCGGCGGCGCTTGGCTGGGCCGACTGGGGCCAGCTCGCGTTCGGAGCGGCGTTTTTCTCGTGGCTGGCCATTGAGTCCGTGCTGCTCCACAGGCTCTACACAGCTGACACGCTCGCGCCTGCACTGCGGCCGACCTTAGGCATCCAGCTGGCGCCCCCGGCGGTCGGCGCCGTATGTTACCTCGCAGTCGGTAGCGGCGTTCCGGATCTCGTCGCACATGCGATGATCGGCTACGCATTGCTCCAGGCGATCCTGCTGCTCCGATTGTGGCGCTGGATCGCAGAGCAGCCTTTCGGAGCCGCCTATTGGGCCTTCACGTTTGGCGCGACAGCGCTGGCCGGTGCGGCGATCAAGCTTGCCGCACACGGCGACGCCGGAGCGATGTTGGTAATGGCTCCGGTCTTGTTCGTTGGCGCCAATCTTCTGGTGGCTGCGATCGCAATACGGACGCTAGTATTGCTCGTCCGGCGGCGCCTTCTTCCTGCGGCGCTCGTACCGCAGCATCTGTCGTGAAATAAGCCGGTGGTGTCGAGTTGACGGCGGAGATCCAGAAACGTCTGTTGTTGGGAAATCATGCCGTTCGCCGTATCACTCGCGAAAGGCAGATATGTCCCAAATTCAGCCATCGCAAAATGTAGCAATAGCCAATCGTACGGACGGCGATGCTATGCCAGCAAGTCGCCTGCCGACACGCCGAGCGATACGGCAATCTTGTCGACGACGCTGATCGTGGGGTTGCGCGTACCGCGCTCGAGATCGC
>CAXTBZ010000159.1:0-4230 GCA_964242855.1 uncultured Sphingomonadaceae bacterium | reverse complement strand
ATGATCAGCTCGCTTTAACCGACCATCGATCTTTGCCGTTGCTGGTCTTGCGTCGAATCTTGGCCGAAAGTGGACTGTCCGCTTCAAAGCGTGATAGGCGGAAAAGCGGGCGTTAGTCGGCCCGAAGTTGCGAAGTTGACGATCAGTTCCTGAGCAAGAACGGCGGGTAGCTGCGCAGCAGTTCCGCCGGGAACTCTGCCTCGCGGTTGGGTTCGTCGATGATGTCGTGGTGCGGACCGCAATCGAGAAACAGGTTGTCGAAAGCTTGCTTGGCTTCCTTGTCGAGCACGCTCTCGGGGCGGACACCGCCTTCAGGGTGAGGCGCTCGTGTCTTGGGGCAAACAGGTCCCGCCTCAACCGAAGAAACCGCTGGATCGGCGCGCAAAGGCCAGCTATCTTGTTGTAAACAACAAATCGGTTGGGGAATGCGCTACACACCAAGCCAAGTTCGGCATTTGGTCGGCATCACGCAGGAAACGCTCCGCCACTGGCGGCGGGCGCTGCCTTCGCTCGACGGTCTTAAAGGCCACGCACCCGTGTTCAGGCCTGGGCAATTGCTCGGCCTGGCGGTAGTGCGGGTGCTCGTCGAAGACCTCGGTCTCACCGTTGGCGCGCTACGCGCCGCCGAGCGCGACATCTTCGACATCTGCGGCTCGCCTCAGTGGATTCGGCTTGCCCAGGGCCACCTCTTAGTGCGTCCAATCGAAGGGCAAGTCATCTTCGTCGACACAGTGTCGGATAGTGATCTCGAGCGACCGGCAATCCTGCTCCCGCTTGAGCCGGTTGTCACCGCGCTTCGCCTCGCGCTCCTTGAAGTCGCGCCTGAAGAGGCTCAGCAAAGCATAGCATTTCCGCTAGTCGATGTGAGCGAACGCCGCGCAGCAGACAGCGCAAGTCTATGACTCCCGCGATTGCCGCCATTGCCAGTAGATTGGGCGGCCTCGGCTACCGAGCCGAAGCGCTTCTATCCGACTACAGTTTTGCCGACGTCCTTTCGCCGGCCGGTGAAACCCGCCAGGTGGCACTTGCCGCATTCACCCAAACCCCGCCATCCTATCGCACGGCCGCCTTCGGCGTGGTCGAAGTCGGATCGGACCTGACCGGGCTGCGGGCGCTCGGGGCACCGATGATCTTCGCCGTCGCCGGCGAGCGCGTCGAATTATGGCAAGTCCACGCGAGCAAACCGGCGAGCCGCATCGCCGACGCTACGATCGATGCTCTGGGTGACCTGTTCGCACGCCACGCCGAACATTGGAGCCCGCGCGCCATCCATCGTGCCAAGGCGATCGATGTTGAGCCGTTGGCTGGCCGGCAGTCCGACTTCATCGACATGGGCCTAATGATCGCGATCGAGGGCGAGGTGCACGTCAAGCTCGATGCCTTACTACGCCAGACCTTTGCCAGCGTCGTCGATGTCCGAGGGCGCCCGGCCATGGATGCGCGCTTGCTGTTCCAGGCGACGTTCCGGTTCCTGGCCGCCAAAATTCTGACCGATCGCGGTCATGAGTCCGCAGCGAATTGGGCGGGTGGCAGCGTTGACGATGTGCTGCGCGGCATCGACCTTTATTATGGCCTGGGAACCATCGCGCCCTCGCCGCTCGATCGCGCGCTGCTGCAGACTGTATGGGAAAGCATCCGAGCCGGCATCAATTTCCGTAACATTTCGGCCGATGACCTCGCATTCGTCTACGAGAACACCTTCGTTACGTCGGAGGCGCGCACGGCGTTCGGCACCCACAGCACACCGCGGCAGATGGCCGAACATATCGTCCGGCGCCTTGAACTTTGGCGCGATCCCGATCGTGTCCGCGTCTACGAGCCATTTACTGGTGCCGGCGTGCTGCTGGTGGCAGCGCTCAGGCAGCTGCGTGCCGCGTTGCCGCTTGAGTGGAACGATGAGGAGCGGCATCGCTTCCTGACCGCACGTCTTGCGGGCGACGAAATTGATGAATTTGCCTGTGAGGTCGCCAAGCTGTCGCTGATCCTTGCCGACTATCCCAATCACAATGGCTGGGATATTCGGCAGACCGACCTGTTCGCCGGCGATCGGCTGCGGACACGGATTACCGCCGATACCTTTGTCATATGCAATCCGCCGTTCCAGGATTTCGATGCCGAAGACCGCAGCAGTGCGATCGCGCAACACGATGTTTCCAAGCCGATCGCGGTGCTGGAAGAGGTCATTGCCGCGCAGCCAGCCGGCATCGGCTTCGTCCTTCCCTCAAGCTTCATTATTGAAAAGCGCTATCGCAAGGTGCGAGCCTTGATTGAGAGCCGCTACACTTCGGTTGAAATCGTCGAGATCCCCGACGACGTGTTTTCCGCATCACGTACCGCGGCCTCCCTGTTGATTGCCCGCGACCCGCGGACGGTCGAGGACGAGCCCCGGATTACAATCCGCTCCAGTGAAGTCACGTTGCGCGATCGTCTGCCGTTCCTTAAGGCTGGCGTCATCACCCGTAGCCGGTCGCTGACCCGGTGGGTGCCGGACGCGCCAAGTGGCGATTTATGGGTGCCAGCTCTTCATGAGATTTGGGCCTATCTTTCGGATCAGCCCAGGCTCGGCGATCGTCTCGAACTGCATCGCGGCATCGAATGGTCGGGTCCGCAGGCGAGCGCTTGGAGCCGCGAGCCTCAGCCCGGCTTTGAACCCGGTTTGCACGGTGTTAACGGACATCGCCAGTTCCAGTCTCCACATCCCGTATGGCTCGATTGTCGGCCGGAATCGGCGCGCGGTGGCGCGTACAAGCTGCCGTGGAAGCAGACGAAGCTCATTATCAACGGTGTACGTCTCAGCCGCTATTCTTGGCGGCTGGCGGCGATCTTCGACGCCTATGGGCTGGTCTGCTCGCAGCAATTCATTGGGGCATGGCCGAAAGAAGGCGCGAGCGGCAAACAGCTGTTGGCGTTGATGGCTGTGCTTAATGGTCCTGTTGCGAATGCTTTTGCGACGGTCTTCACCTCGGACCAACGCTACCGGCTCACAACGCTGCGCAACATTCCGCTCCCAAATCATCTGCTGCCCGAGATCGCTGAGATGACCGCAACCTATATCGAGCGGCAGTCGCAAGCTGTACTTACCTCCGATGGTGATGCTGCGCTTCAGCAAATCCTTGCCGAGATCGATGGTGCGGTCCTCGCGAGCTATGCGCTCCCGGTCCGGCTCGAGCGCGAATTGCTGCGCTTCTTCGAGGGCGCACGGCGGCCGGTCGCGCCCGCATGGAAAGGTTGGCCTGGGCTGGAGGCAGCGCCCGGTCTTTCGCTGGTCGAGACCCTCGATGGCAACCGAGAACGATTCAGCGGAAATTGGGTGAGAAGCGTTTTCGAGCCCTTGCCCCAAAGCGAAGCTGACGCGTTACGCGCCTATATCGGCTGATCAATGACTGGGTATCTGCTCGACACCTCGGTTCTGATCGCCCTTGTGGATCCCGCCCATGTGCTCCACGCGACCGTCGCTGCAACGATCGACGCCATGAGTGGCGATGACCTCCAATATGTCTCGTCCGTGAGCATAGGCGAAATTCGCACGGGCGTCGCAAGCGTGCAGAACATTCATGGCCGCACGCCAACACATGCCAGTCAGGTTCTCGCTACAGCACAGGCTCGCACGCTGCTTTCGATCAATACCCAGGTTGCAGTCACCTATGGCGATCTCAAGGCCGCAATGGTGAGCAAGTTCATGCCGAAAGCGAGCAGGAACAAGCCGCCCGCTCATCTCGAAGATTGGATCGATCATGCCACTGGCAGGCGGCTTGGCATCAATGAGAACGATCTGTGGATTTGCGCTCAGGGGTTCGAGCGCGATCTGCACATCCTTACCTGTGACGGTGACTTTACGCGGGTGCAAGCTGCAGAGCCACGCCTCGCGCTCAGCGTGTTGCGGGTTATCTGAACAAGCGACCAAATAATTAATCGTGGCCCTGAAGTGAGTGTCAGCGTGCTCTGTTGATCTCTGCGGGTGTAACGTGGACGACCGCGACAACTGATGGGGAGCCTGTCGGCACTTTATCAAAGTACGACCGCTTTCGGGATAAGCTGTGCTAAAGCTGTACGTCCGGAATGAGGCGCAAAGCGGACAACCTTCCAACATTCCTTTCGCGCCGAATATTCAATATGCTCAGGGTGGCACCAGCCGCCACTCAGGTTCGTAGCCTCTACGTCTCCGCAAGCCCGATCCCGCCATGCCGGTCGATCAGGATCGCGCTCGCCTCGTTCAGCCCCGCCAACTCC
>CAXTBZ010000158.1:0-4258 GCA_964242855.1 uncultured Sphingomonadaceae bacterium | reverse complement strand
TCATCGCGGGCATCACCATGAAGAACACCATGATGAGGCCGTGCGCGGTGATCAGCACGTTCCACAGGTGCAGCGCCGCGTCGTTGCCGGCCGGCTGGCCGACGAGATGCGCCCAGGTGTTGAGATACTGGATGCCCGGATGCGCCAGCTCGGCGCGCATCAGGCCGGAGATCGCGCCGCCGATGATGCCGGCCGTGATCGCGAAGATCAGATAGAGCGTGCCGATGTCCTTGTGGTTGGTCGACAGGAACCAGCGCGCGAAGAAGGCCGGCTTGTGATCGGCGTGATGTTCATGGCCATGCGCATCCTCGTTGTGGAAGTGCAGGGCATTGGCCGTGGTGTCGGTCATGAGTCCGGGCCTCAGTTAGTCGTGGCGCCCTGCGACGAAGGCGTCGCGGCGGCGGTTACGTTCTCGGTGGCGGTACTCGGCGCGCCTGCCATCGGTTCGGGCTTGGCGGTGGTGGCGGTCGGGTTGCTGACCGGCGAGTTGGCGGTCGCGTCGCTCGATGCGGGCTTGCCGCCCATCGTCCCGCCATTGGCAGCGACCCACTGCGCGAACTGTGCCTTGCTCACCACCTCGACGGCGATCGGCATGAAGCTGTGGCGGGCGCCGCACAGCTCGGAGCACTGGCCGTAATAGAGGCCGGGGCGGGTTACCTTGAACCAGGTCTCGTTCAGCCGGCCGGGGACCGCGTCCATCTTGGTCCAGAAGGCGGGCACCGCGAAGCTGTGGATCACGTCGTCCGAGGTAGTGATGATCTTGATCACCGAATTGACCGGCACGACCATGCGCGCATCAACGCCAAGCTGGCGCGGCTGGCCCGTCGCCTTGTCCTGCGCCTCGGTCAGGATGTTGGAGACGACCTCGAAATCGCCATTGTCGGGATATTGGTAGGACCAATACCATTGGTGTCCGATCACCTTCACGGTGAGATCGGGCTTGGGCGTCGAGAACTGGGCCGCGAGCAGCTTGATCGATGGCACCGCGATGAACAGCAGGATCAGCACCGGCGCGACAGTCCAGATGATCTCGATCGCGGTGTTGTGGCTGGTCCGCGACGGCACCGGGTTCGACCGGCGATTGTAGCGGATCACCACCCACACCAGCAGCAGCAGCACGAAAATCGTGATGACCGTGATGATCGGCATCAGGATCGAGTTGTGGAACCACACCGCCTCGCGCCCGATGTCGGTGAACTGCGGCTGGAGGCCGATGCGGTCGGTCGGCTGACCGATGCCAGGCGTCGGAACGGGATAGAATTCAGGGATCTTGGCAGCGGGCGCGCCGGCGGCAGGCTGAGTCGCCGCGGCCGGCACAACCGGTTTGGCAGCCTCGGGTGCAGTCGCCACGACCGGCGCCTGCCCGGCATCGGGCGTCGTCGCAGTCGCGGTGGGGGACGCCGTCACAGCCGCCGGCGCCTGGGTCTGCGCCGAAGCCGATCCGGTCAACGCCGCGAACGCGAGACCTGCCGCGATCGCCAAGGACTTCACTGTCTTCATCTCATCCCTCTTCCCGCGATGATGTGTGCCGCGCGGGCGGTGATCGTGCGAATGACGATATCCTCGCCGTATAGCAAGCGCTTGCAACGCCCTCAAGCATGAGAAAGCTGCAGCGCACCATCGTGCGGCCATTGCTGCGCCCAGTCCGCGCGCCTATCAGCGCGCGATCCGGGGGACTCGGGACATCAGAGGCTACCATGACCGACGAAGAGGTGCTGGCGGAGTTCCGCGCAGCCGACGCGCTGCTGGACGGACACTTCATCCTCTCCTCGGGCCTGCGCAGCCCTACCTATTTGCAATGCGCGCGCGTGCTGATGGACCCGAGACGTGCCGCGCGCCTGTGCGCCGAGCTTGCCTCCCGCTTCACGCCAGCCGTCCACGCCGGCGTGTCGGCGGTGGTGTCGCCGGCGATGGGCGGCGTGATCGTCGGCTATGAAATGGCCCGCGCGCTCGGTGTGCAGGCGATGTTCGTCGAGCGTCCCGCCGGCACCTTCGAACTTCGCCGTGGCTTTCAACTCGAACCGGGGCAGAAGGTGCTGATGATGGAGGATGTCGTCACCACCGGGCTTTCCTCGCGTGAAGCGATCAAGGCGATCGAGGAGGCCGGCGGTCGGGTGATCGCGGCCGGCTGCCTGGTCGATCGTTCGGGCGGCAAGGCCGATGTCGGCGTGCCGTTGACCGCGCTGGTGACGCTCGACGTGCCGACCTACGCACCGGACGCGCTCCCCGAATCGCTGGCCGCCATCCCGGCGGTGAAGCCGGGCAGCCGGGCGAAGGCGGCATGAGGCGCTTCGCGAGCGCACTTGTCGCGCTTGCGCTCGTTGGCGCCGCGCCTGCGCCGAAGCCCGCCCCGTCGCTCGATACGATCGTCACCGCTGCGAAGTTTGACGGGGTGGTCATCGCCGGAGACAAGGACCGGCCGGCCTATGTGCATGGCGCCGCCGGACAGACCTGGCGCTGGGCGTCGGTCTCGAAGCAGCTCGCCGCAACGATCGTGATGCAGGAAGTCCAGGCGGGTCGCCTCTCGCTCGATCGCCCGATCGCCGACTGGTGGCCAGACTGGCCGCAGGTCTATGCCGACACCATCACGATCCGCAATTTGCTCCAGCATACCAGCGGGCTCGCCGATCCGAACGAGGACGGACCCAACGAGAAGAGCGGCATGCCGCTGTTCTATCGTCCGCCGCCGGGCCAGGGCACCATGCAATATGAGGCGACGCATTATTGTGCCGAGCATCCCCGCGCCAAGCCGGGTCTCGTCTTCCACTACGACAATTGCGACTTCATCGTGCTCGGCGCGCTGCTCGAGCGGACCACCGGCAGGCCCTATGCGCAGCTGCTGCAGGAGCGGATCGCGCGGCCACTTGGGCTGAAGCTCGGCATGTTCGTGCCGGGCAAGCCGCCGGCGTCGCATGTCCGCGGCTTCGCCAAGCCTGGCGTGCCGGAGGACATCGGCGATCTCGGTACCTATGGTGCGGCGGGATCAGTCTATGGTGCGCCGCTATCGCTCTACGCCTTCGATCGCGCCCTGCTGGCGAACACGCTGCTCGGCGCGGCCGCCACCGCGACGATGTGGACGGGCGATCCGAAGTTCGGCGCCGCGGCGCTCGGCCAATGGCAGTTCGAGACGACACTGGCAGGCTGCAAGGCGCCGGTATCGGTGGTCGAGCGGCGCGGTGAGATCGGCGGAATCCAGGTGCGCAACTTCATCCTGCCCGAATCGGGCAAGTCGCTGGTCATGTTCACCCGGCGCGACGATTTCGTGTTCGGGGAGGTCTGGCAGCAGCAGGGCTTCTCGTATCGCGCGCTTTCCGCCGTGGGCTGCGGCGGATGATCGATCAAGCGACGGCGAGAAGATTGCGGTTGGGCGTCAACATCGATCACGTCGCGACGATCCGCAATGCCCGCGGCGGCCTCCATCCCGATCCGATCCGTGCAGCGCAAGTCGCGCAGGAAGCCGGCGCCGACGGGATCACCGCGCATCTGCGCGAAGACCGTCGCCACATCATGGACGAGGACATCGCACGGTTGATTGGCGGCATCGCGTTGCCACTCAACTTCGAGATGGCGGCAACCCACGAGATGGTCGCGATCGCACTGCGCCACCGGCCGCACGCCGCCTGCATCGTCCCTGAACGGCGCGAGGAGGTGACCACCGAGGGCGGACTCGATGCCGCGCGCCAGCACAACCACCTGAAGCCGCTGATCACGCAGCTTGGCGACGCGGGCATCCGCGTCTCGCTGTTCATCGAGCCCGATCCGCGCCAGATCGAGGCCGCCGTGAGCCTCGGCGCGCCGGTGGTGGAGTTCCACACCGGCGCCTACGCGCATGCCGAAGGCGAAGCACAGACCGCCGAGCTGCGTCGCCTCACCGATGCCGTGGCGCTAGCCGCCAGGAACGGCATCGAGCCGCATGCCGGCCACGGCCTCACCTTCGACAATGTGACGCCGGTCGCCGTCATCCCGCAAATCGCCGAGCTCAACATCGGCCACTTCCTGATCGGCGAGGCGATCTTCACCGGCCTCGACGCGAGCGTGCGGCGGATGCGCGAGCTGATGGATGCGGCCCGTTGATCATCGGCATCGGCTCCGACCTCTGCAATATCGAGCGCATCCAGGCGTCACTCGATCGCTTCGGCGCGCGCTTCACCAACCGCGTCTTCACCGATATCGAGCGTGCCAAGTCCGAACGGCGCACGCTCACCCGCGCCGGTACCTACGCCAAGCGCTTCGCGGCCAAGGAAGCTTTCTCCAAGGC
>CAXTBZ010000157.1:0-4264 GCA_964242855.1 uncultured Sphingomonadaceae bacterium | reverse complement strand
TCTCATGTCTGTCGAGCATACCCACCTCACCGCGCCGACCGAGTTTATCGAGGCCAATGATATCCGCTTTGCTTACCGCCGTTTCGGCAAGCCGGGCTCCGTTCCAGTGCTGTTCAATCAGCACTTCCAGGGGACGCTCGATCACTGGGATCCGGCGGTCACCGACGGCCTCGCCAAAAGCCGCGAAGTGATCTTGTTCGACAACGCCGGCGTATCCGCAAGCTCGGGTGAAACCCCGTCCAGTTTCCACGCTATGGGCGCGAACGCCATCGCCTTCACTCGTGCACTCGGCCTGGCGCAGGTGGACGTGCTTGGCTTCTCGATTGGCGGCATGGTGGCCCAGGAGATCGCGCTGCAGGCGCCCAATCTGGTGCGCAAGCTGATCCTGGTTGGAACCGGCCCGCGGGGCGCGGACATGTCCGCCAGTCAGTCCGCCGACATCTTTGCCGCGACTTATGACCCGGCTGAGCACCTCTGGCTCAAGGTCCACTTCTCGCCGTCGGAAGCCAGCCAGGCCGCCGGCCACGCGTTCTTGCGCCGCAAGCTGCAACGCCGTGATCGAGATCCGCTGGTCGGCGAGCAGACGGTGCGCGCTCAGCTTGTAGCGATCGGCCAATATCTCGCCTACAGCGATCAAGCAGATGCTCGTGATTACCTCGAGACAATTCGCCAGCCAACTTTGGTAGTTCAGGGCAGCAATGACGTGATTATCCCAACGCTTAACTCCTACACGCTACAGCAAAAGATCTCGAATGCTCAGTTGATCGTCTACCCTGACGCTAATCACGGATCGTTTTACCAGTATCCAGACCTGTTCGTCGCCCACACGGAACTCTTCCTCGACGCCTGATCGCGTCGACCGCCCACATAGTTACGCAATCCAGGCGCAACCGGAACCTGTTCCTCGCCATCCTCGGGATCACCTGGTTCTTCTCGCTGGGCGCTGTACTGACCCAGCAGTTCGTACCCCTTGTCGGGCATCTGAACGCGACCCAGGCGGTCGGCGCGCTGTTCCTTGGCCTCTTCTCGGTCGGCGTTGCGATCGGTGCGCTCGTGGTGAGCAAGCTGCTCGGCGGCGAGATCTCGGCCCGCTACGTACCCGCCTCCGCATTGGTCCTGGCACTTGCTGTGATCGATCTCGGCTTCACCGTCCACGGGTTGGCACCGTCGAGCGCGACGGTCGGCATCCAGGGCTTCCTGCAGGCACCGCGAAGCTGGCACCTCGTCATTGACCTGCTGGTGATCGCGATCGCGAGCGGCATCTATATCGTGCCGCTGTACGCGCTGCTCCAGACGCTCGGGACCCCAAGCAATCGCTCGCGCGATGTCGCCGCCAATAACATCGTCAATGCCGCCGGCATGGTGCTGATCTCGGCCGTGGTCGCATTTATCCTGTGGAGCGGCGCCGGCAGCGCGACGCTGTTCGTGGTGCTCGGCGCCTTCGGGCTGGTGGTGGCGCTGGTCGCCTGTGCGCTCCTCCCCGAGACGGTGTTCAAGGCGGTCGTGCGCGCCACCTTGCGCCTGCTCTACCGCGTCGAACTGACAGGCGCCGAGAACATGCCTCAGCCGGGCGAACGTGCCGTCGTGGTGGTCAACCACGTCTCCTTTCTCGACGGGATGCTGCTCGCCGCCTTCCTGCCGGGCAAGCCGACCTTCGCGGTCCACACGCGCGTCGCCAGGGCGTGGTGGGTGAAGCCGTTCCTGCGCATGCTCGATGCCTTCCCGGTTGATCCGACCAATCCGATGGCGGCCAAGGCGATGGTCAAGGCGGTGAAGGAAGGCCGCACCCTGGTGATCTTTCCCGAGGGCCGCATCACCGTGACCGGCGCGCTGATGAAGATCTTCGATGGCCCCGGCATGGTCGCCGACAAGGCCGACGCGCCGATCGTGCCGGTGCGGATCGATGGCGCGCAGTACACGCCCTTTTCGCGGCTCAGGGGCAAGGTCCGCACGCACTGGTTCCCCAAGATCAAGCTTACCGTGCTCCCGCCGCGCAGCTTCAGGGTGGCGGGCGAGATGTCGGCCCGCGCGCGCCGAGCCATCGCCGGGCGGCGGCTCTACGACGAGATGTCGGCGATGATCTTCGCGACCTCGAACACGCAGCGCACGCTGTTCGAGGCGCTGCTCGACGCCGCGGACATCCACGGCCATGCATCGCCGGTCGCCGAGGACGTCAAGCGCGAGCCGCTGACCTATAGCCGGCTGATCACCGGATCGCTGGCGCTCGGCCGTGCCATGGCGACAAGCACTCGAAAGGGCGAGGCGGTGGGTGTGCTGCTGCCCAACGTCAACGCCGTGGTCGCGACCTTCTTCGCGCTGCAGGCGACCGGGCGCGTACCGGCGATGCTCAACTACACCGCCGGACTGGCCAATCTGCGAGCAGCCTGCTCGGCCGCGAAGATCGATACGATCGTCACCGCGCGAGCGTTCGTGGATCAGGCAAAGCTCGGCGACATCGTCGCGGCGCTTGGCGAGGGCAAGCGCATGGTCTGGCTGGAGGATGTCTCGAAGACGATCGGCACCGGCGCCAAGCTGCGCGCGCTCATCGCCAGCCGTTTCGCGCGGTCCTCTCACAAGAGGCTCAGGATCGATCCGGACGCACCCGCGGTGATCCTCTTCACATCGGGATCGGAGGGGTTGCCCAAGGGCGTCGCGCTCAGCCATCGCAACCTGCTGGCGAACTGCCTCCAGCTTGCCGCCCGGATCGACTTCAACCCGACCGACATCGTGCTGAACGCGCTGCCCGTCTTCCACAGCTTCGGGCTGACCGGTGGCACCTTGTTGCCGATCCTCAACGGCATCAAGACGGTGCTGTACCCGAGCCCGCTCCACTACCGCATCGTCCCCGCGCTGGCCTATGACGCCAACGCGACGATCCTCTTCGGCACCGATACCTTCCTCGCCGGCTATGCGCGGATGGCGGCGAGTTACGACTTCTATCCGCTGCGCTACATCTTCGCGGGCGCCGAGAAGGTGCGCGACAGCACGCGCGCCGCTTATGCCGAGCGCTTCGGCCTGCGCATCATGGAGGGCTATGGCGCTACGGAGGCCGGGCCGGTGATCGCGGTCAACACGCCGATGCACTTCCGCGCCGGCAGCGTCGGCCGGCTGCTGCCCGCCATCGAAGCGCGGCTCGACCCTGTCCCGGGCATCGACGACGAGGGCGGCAGCGTCGGCCGGCTGGCAATCCGCGGGCCGAACATCATGGCCGGCTACTACAAGAGCGATGCGCCCGGCGTGCTGCAGCCTCCGCAGGGCGGCTGGCGCGACAGCGGCGACATCGTGAAGATCGACGACGAGGGCTTCGTCTCGATCCGCGGCCGGGCCAAGCGCTTTGCCAAGATCGGCGGCGAGATGATCTCGCTGCCAGCGGTGGAAGGTTATGCCGCCGGGCTTTGGCCGGGCTTCGACCATGCCGTCGTGAGCCGGCCCGATCCCCGCAAGGGCGAGCAGCTGGTACTGTTCACGACCAAGCCAGGGGCCGCCGTTTCGGAACTGCTCGGCTGGGCCAGGAGCAATGGTGTGGCGGAGATCGCGATCCCCAAGGATGTTCGCGTGGTCGGCGCGCTGCCCGTGCTCGGCACCGGCAAGCTCGATTATCCTGCGCTCTCGACGATGGCGACTCGTAACGCGACGGATGCCTGACAGTCAGCGTGCCGCACGCTTCGGCCAAAGCCGCAGCCCGCCGCCGGACTTAAGCACCGCACGCCGGAACATCGCCGCTGCCACCCGCAACGCGAGCACCAGCCAGAGCAACTGCCAGGCAAGCGCCAAGCCATGGGTCCAGAGCGTCGGCTGCTCGGCGGCGCGCGCGAGCATGGCAAGCGGCGAGCTCCACGGAAAGACCGCCGCCGCCTTGGCGACTAGGCTGTCCGGATGCGACACCCCTGCGCTCGCGAAGCCGTAGAGCAGCAGCTGGAGCATCGTCACCGGCAGCGCCATCACCTGGATCTCGCGCGGCGATCCCGCCTGCGAACCGATGCCGAGGAACACCGCGCCGAGCAGCAGGTAATTGCCGATGAAGTAGGCGATCAGCAGCGCCACGAACACCGGCCAGCCTACCGCCGGCACCGGCAGGCCGTGGAGCAGCTGCGGCGCCAGGAAGACCAGCCCGCCTGCAACGATCACGCCCCAAACCCCTACGAAGGTCAGCGCGATCGCGAGCATCGAGCCCAGTTTGCCAAGGAAGATTGCGTCGACCGGAACCGCCGCGGCGAGCACCTCGATCACCTTGTTCGACTTCTCCTCGATGAAGGTCGACAGC
>CAXTBZ010000156.1:0-4288 GCA_964242855.1 uncultured Sphingomonadaceae bacterium | reverse complement strand
CCGCTGCGATCGGGGAGTGGCGGCCCTTGCCGACCGGCATCCGCAATATGCCCTTCTGAAGATAGGGGAGCTGCCAGGGGTAGAGCAGCCATTCCAGGAAATAGGTCGGGCGCAGATGGATGACCGGCACGCCGGACCAGTTGAAGACCTGCTCGGCAATGAAGCTGTCGCGGCAGGAATTGCTCGTCGAGTTGCGATCGGCCGAGCGCTGCGACAGGTTGACGATCGTGCCGACACCCGTTTCCTTCGCGGCCTGCGCGAAGTTGACGGTGGCCGTGATCAGGCCGGGCTGGACCGGCCACACGAAGTAGGCTGCATCGACACCGGTCATTGCCGAGACCACCGTGTCGATCTCGAGCAGGTCCCCGACGACGATCTCGGCGCCGAGCGCGGCCAGTGCTTCCGATCGCGCGTCGTGGCCGCGGACCATCGCACGGACATTAAGCCCGAGAGCGATCGATTCACGAACAGCCGCACGACCGGTATCGCCGGTCGCGCCTGTGATAAGTACTTTCCTGGACATGACGACTCTTCCTTTGAATGAGGGTACGCACATATCGAATGCTGAAATAAGGCGAGCCCGACAGGCTCAGACGCTCTTTGTCTATGCGCTGATAATGCCGGCAGGCGCCGCGGCTCGGTAGCCATTGGTTTGGGCTAACATCTATGATGGATCCGCATAGATGCCCGCGGCGCCCGGCCGCATCTTGCTCAGCTCCGAACCGGAGCGGGCAGGTCGTCGGTCACGAAGCTGGGACGGTTTGCTTCGATGAACTGCTCGACTGTCTGAAGTGGCGCCCCGATGATCGCGGTTCCGATGTCGTCCGTGCCGGCCAGCAATCCCTCTTGCTGATCGATCGTGACCGCTTCGAAATGGCGCCGCATTGCCTGCGCGTCCTGCAGGCCAAACAGGTCGAGGAAGGTCGATACCGTAACCTGCTCGTAGGGCATGGGCCTGCCGAGCACGCGGCTCACCTCGGCGGCGAGCTCTTCGTGGCTGTATTCGACCGGCCCGTGCAGCGCGATAGCCTGGCCGATATAGGCCTTCGGCGCCTCGATGATGCCGGCGACGATCCGCGCGATGTCGCTGCCGGCGATCGGCGCAAAGCGACTGCCCTTGTCGTAGGGCATCACGTAGCGGCCGTAGCGGATCAGCGGCGCGATATAGAGCAGCCATTCGGCGAAGAACGTCACCCGCAGATGCACAGACGGGACGCCCGACCAGTCGAACACTTGCTCGGACAGCCAGTGGTTCTGCGTCGCCTTGCTGCGTGCCGCCGGCCGGGACTGCTTGTGCGACATGTTGACGATCAGTTCCAGATTGGCCTCCTTCGCGGCTTGCGCGAAGATCACGCCGGCCTCGACGAGACCTTCAGCCAAGGGGAAGCAGAAATAGGCGCGCTGGACGCCGATCATCGCCAAGCGAATGTCACGCAGGCTGAGCATGTCGCCGATCACGATCTCGGCGCCGAGATCGCGCAGCTTCTGGGCCCTACCGTCATCCTTGCGGACGAGCGCACGGACGTGGAAACCCTTTTCGAGCAGACGCTCGACGGTGGGGCGCCCGGTATCTCCGGCAGCGCCGGTTACAAGTATGGTGGTCATGGTCCGATCCTTTCGTTGCGAAGCCGCCGGAGCCGATGCGGCCAGACACCCCCACAGCGCGATACGCGCTTGGAGTTCAGTGATGCCTGGCCGGCTCCTGAGCCGAGATCGAAGATCGGATGAAGCGAGCATTCCCGGTAGCCGCTGGATCAAGCTAGGACTTATGCTAGGCCGGCATCGATACCGCTGCGCAGGTCTGGCGCGACCGTACCGACTGGTCGCTAGGGAGTGCTCCGTGAAGGATATCCTGACCCTCAAACTCTACACCCGCGTCGCGCGGCTCGGCAGCTTTTCAGCCGCCGCGCGGGAGACAGGCCTCGCCCAATCGCAGGTCTCGCGAATGATCGCGGAGCTGGAAGCGACGCTCGGCACGCGCCTGCTGTCGCGAACCACGCGGGCGGTAGCGCCAACCGAGGCGGGGACCGAGTTCCTGACGCGGATGGAGCCGATCTTGGCGGCGCTCGAGGACGCCGAGAACAGCGTCCGTGAAACCGGAGAACTCCGTGGGCTGCTCCGCATCGGCATGCCGTCGACGATGGGGATCCGGGTCATCATGCCGCGTCTTTCAGGTTTCGTGGAGCAACATCCCCACCTTCATGTGGAATTGCTCCTCGACGACAAATGGCAGGACATGGTTCGCGAGGCGGTCGATGTCGGGATTCGGGTAGGTGCACTGCCAGATGCCGCTGGAACATCGAAGCTGATCGGGCGGATGCGCCGTGTCGTCGTGGCGGCTCCATCCTATCTTGCGCGCCACGGCACCCCGAAGGTGCCGAGCGACATTGCAGGTCATCGCGTCGTCGCCGGTCCGGCGGCGGCGCAAACATCGTCATGGACGTTCCAACGCGACGGCCAAAGCGAAACCGTCGATGTGAAGCCGATCATCATGACGAATGATACCGCAGGTGCGCTTGCCGCTGCGTCGGGCGGACTCGGCGTCACGTCGACCACGTCTTGGGCCAGCAGGCTCGAACTGGAGAGTGGCGCGCTGGTGCGCCTTCTACCCGACTGGAAGACGGCCGAGCTTCCCGTCCACGCTTACTTCCCGATGGGAAGGGCGACCCGCATCGCTGCCCGGTCCTTCGTCGACTTCATTACTGCCGATCTCCGCGACAGCCCACCCAATGCATCCTTCGAGCAGATCAGTTAGCGTCGATAACTTGATCCCGAGAAGACCGAGTCGCTGCCGAAACAGACTCTGCTGCTGGCGATGCTACGACGACGTCGAGAGGCGCACGACGATCGACGACATAATCCTTTTGCAGGAAGTGCATGATGATCGCCACCGGTTCGAACGCCCGAATACCGTTGATCCCTGCAGCTTTCTTCGGGATCGTCCTCGGTCTCGCAGGTCTCGCGAACGTCTGGCGCGCGGCTCACATCGAGTGGGGCTTGCCAAGTATGATCGGTGAAGCTCTGTTCGCGATCTCGGCGATCGTCTGGCTGACAGTCGCGATACTCTACGCCCTGAAGTGGATCATCCTGCCGGACGAGGCGCATGCCGAAGCCGAGCATCCGGTGCAGTGCTGCTTCATCGGGCTCGGCGGGGTCGCGACATTGTTGATCGCGCAAGGTGTGTTGCCCTACTCGCGTTCTGCTGCCGTCACGCTATTTGCCATTGGCGCGGCGTTCACGCTCGGCTTCGCATTGTGGCGCACCGGACTGCTCTGGCGTGGTGCGCGGGCGGCCGCAGCGAGCACGCCCGTTCTCTATCTTCCAACTGTAGCCGGTGGCTTCGTTGCAGGAACGACCGCGGCGGCGCTTGGCTGGGCCGACTGGGGCCAACTCGCGTTCGGGGCGGCTTTCTTCTCGTGGCTGGCCATCGAGTCGGTATTGCTCCACAGGCTTTACACCGCTGACACGCTCCCGCCGCCGTTGCGGCCGACATTGGGCATCCAGCTGGCCCCACCGGCAGTCGGCGCGGTATGTTACCTCTCGGTCGGCAGCGGCGCCCCGGACATCCTCGCACACGCGATGATCGGCTACGCCTTGCTTCAAGCAGTTTTGTTACTCCGATTGTGGCGCTGGATTACGGAGCAGCCGTTCGGAGCCGCCTATTGGGCTTTCACGTTCGGCGCGACGGCGCTGGCCGGCGCAGCGATAAAGCTTACCGCACATGGTGACGCCGGGGCCGTGGCGATGCTGGCCCCGGTCCTATTCTTCGGCGCAAATCTTCTCGTGATCGCAATCGCGGTGGGGACGATAGCACTGTTGGTCCGCCGGCGTCTTCTTCCCGCAGCGCTCGTACCGCAGGAAGAAGCGCGCTCCTAAAACAAGCGGACGATGTTGGGACCGCTAAGATCCAGAACATCCGGTCTAGGGAAAATGCCGTTCGCCGCGCTGTTCGCGAACCTCAGATATGTACCACTTTGCGCCTTTAGCTCCCCCGAACACGTCTCTCAAATGCGAAAGCGAAGTACATTAACGAAAGACCGGAGTCGGGAAGCGGACAGGGGAGCTGGAATGTCGCTCTCTGGGTCTTCTGGAATAAAGCCCGGAACGGCTCGTGGCGCTTGCTCGAGTAACGTTCGTCCACGGGCCTTGCCAACACCCACGAGCAGGCAAACGATCGTTCAGCGTGCGGAGCTATCGACATCGGCCGCGCTGCGCTCATCTATGTCGATGTGAAGGCGTCGTGCCAGGCCAACGAGCGAAGCAGCATAGGTCTGGCGCCGCTCCTTGA
>CAXTBZ010000155.1:0-4334 GCA_964242855.1 uncultured Sphingomonadaceae bacterium | reverse complement strand
ACGCCGAGGAACGGTCCGATCCCCGCCTGCATGTCGGCCATGAAGAAGTTGAGCGCCTGGATTGCTCGCGTGGCGCGGTTGCGGTCGCGCGTGTTTCGCTCGGCAGGCTTGTGCCTCGCTGGATGTGCCGTCGCCATGAACAAACCCCTGTCAGTCTGCGCCCAACCCCGAGGAACCCCAAAAGTCCCCGATTAACGGAGGGACGGCCAGGCCGCCCCTCCGATATGCTCAGCGAGCGACTGCAAGCGCAGGCGGTGCAGCGTCAGCGGTTCCTGCCGCGATCGGCGCAGTCGGGGGCGGCGGCGCGTTCGTGTCGGGGTTCATGCCACCGGGCGGAGGTGGCGGGGGCGCACCGGGGCCACCAGGCGGTGGCGGAGCACCCGGTCCACCGAACGGCGGCGGCGGCCCACGATGCTCCGGCGGCGGCGGGGAGCCGACCTCCTGCACGGTGCCCGACCCGTCGACCAGGTAGCGCGCGTGGAGCTGTCCATTGTCGAACCGCCCCTGCACCAGCACCGTCTCGGCGGTGTGCACGAAGTCGCCGGCATGCGGCCCGCCATCGACGAGCGTACGGCCGCTCGTGTCCTGCACGATGAAGCGATCGCCATAGACCTCGGCGACGCGGCCGCGCACCGACACGATGCCGCGCACGCTTCCCAGATGGGCGATCGCGGTCGGCACGGTCGGTGCCATCTCAACGGTCGGGCGGGTCAGCGCCATGGCGCCGGCGCCACCCGCTGCGCCCAGTATCAGCAAGGCGCCGGCACCAAGGCCGATCCGCTGTCCGCGTGACATGAAGTTCCTGATCATCGTCATTTCCTCTCATCATGGAGTTGGTGAGAGGGTTATGGGTGAGTCGAGCACCATCCACGCTGAACCCGCAGGTTCAGTTTCGGTTTAGCATCCTCGCCTAGAGCCCAAGCGCATGCGGATACTCCTTGTCGAAGACGATGCCGATCTGGGACCTGCGATCGCTCGAGCCCTGCGTGCCGAAAACTTCGCGGTCGATCTCGTGACCCACGGGGTGGACGCCGCGCACGCCGGCGAGACCGAGCATTATGATGCCGCCGTACTCGATCTTGGGCTGCCCGGCATGGACGGCGTTGCGGTGCTGCGCGCGTGGCGCGATGCGGATCGCGCTCTGCCGGTGCTGATCCTCACCGCGCGCGACGCCTGGTCGGACAAGGTCGCTGGGTTCAAGGCGGGCGCGGACGACTACCTGGTCAAGCCGTTCCGCGTCGAGGAGCTGGTGATGCGGCTGCGCGCGCTCGTCCGCCGCGCCGCGGGCCACGCCCAGCCGCTGCTGCAATGCGGCCCGCTCAGCTTCGACACGCAGACCGGCCAGTTCGAGGTCGATGGCCTGCCGCTCCGGCTCACCGCCTTCGAATGGCGCATCCTCTCGCAGCTCATGCTGAGCAAGGAGGCGGTGATCGAACGGCTCGATCTGCTCGAGCGCGTCTATGAGGGCGATGCCGATGTCGACTCGAACAGTCTCGAGGTGATCGTCGGGCGGCTGCGCAAGAAGATCGGGGCGCAGCTGATCGAGACGATCCGCGGCCGCGGCTATCGGCTGACCTGCGGGCAATGACCGTACATGGCATGTTCCGATCGATGCACGCGCGGATGCTGGCGCAGTCGGCCGTGGCGACGCTGATCGCGCTCGCGCTCGCCGGCTGGGCGATCGGCGGCGTGCTCGAACGCTTCGTGATCGAGGGGCTGGATCGCCGGCTCGATGCCGAGATAGCGCTGCTCGCCTCGGTTGTCGACGCCGACGGGCATATCGATCGCCCGCGGCTGCAGCAGCATCTCGGCGCGCTGGAGGCTGGGCGGGGATGGCGCTGGCGGATCGTGACGCCCGAGGGGACGCTTGGATCGACCGATTTCCCCGTGCTCGATCCGGCGCCGCCACATCCGCCAGGCGGACCCCGGGTCGAAGAGCGCGAGCGTCCCGACCCAGATGCGGATCGGCTTCATCCGCTCGAAGGCACTAGCGAGGGCGGGGTTCACGTCCATGCGCGCGAACTGACGATCCGGACGCGGCGGGGCGCGGTGACGCTGACGGCGGCGGCACCGCGCGCGGTGGTCAGCCGGCCGATCCGAGCCGCGCTGGTGCCGCTGCTGAGTGCGCTTGGCGTGCTGGGTGTGCTGCTCGGCGGGGCGGCGATCCTCCAGTTGCGCTTCGGATTGCGACCGATCCGCCGGCTGCGCGATCAGGTGGCGGCGATCCGATCGGGCGATACCGCCAGCGTCGACGAGGATCAGCCGACCGAGCTGCGCCCGCTGGCGATCGAGCTCAACGAGCTGGCGAGCGACAACCGATCGGCGCTCGCTTCGGCACGGCAATCGTCCGCCAACCTCGCGCACGCGCTGAAGACGCCGGTCTCGGCGCTCGCCCTGCAGCTGCGCGACTATCCCGACGGCGCAGCACAGGTCGCGCGTATCGATGCGACGATCCGCCATCATCTCGGCCGCGCCCGTGCCCAGATCGTCAACCGCCGCGCTTCCACCGCGCTGGCCCACGCAGTGGATGGTCTGGTTACCGCGATCCGCGGGCTCTATCCGGATCGGGTATTGTCGATCGCGGTCGATGTCGAGGATGGCATCGGCGTCGCCGTCGATCCGCAAGACCTCGACGAACTGATCGGCAACATCCTCGACAATGCCGCGCGCCACGCAAGATCGCGGATCATCATCTCGGCGCATCGCGATGCAGGCGATCGGCGCTGGATCGCCATCGAGATCGCCGATGACGGCTCTGGTATCGCCGAGCACGAACGCGCCCGCGCCACCCAGGCCGGCGCGCGACTGGACGAGCGCGGCGACGGCCACGGCTTCGGCCTCGCGATAGTCGCCGAGCTCGCTGCGCTCTACGGCGGCGCGATCGCGATGCGCGATGCACCCGGCGGCGGGCTGCTGGTGGCGCTGACTTTGCCGGCGGCTGGTGCGGCCTCCTGAGACTGGCATCGTGGATCATGCACTTGGAGCGGGCGCGCAAATGCCGCATGGAAGGCCGCGCTGATCTGGAGGCTTGCCATGACCCCGCTGACCGAAGCCGCGGCGGCGACACGTCTCGCCGTCCTCGCGGCCGAGATCGGGCGGCATAACCGGCTGTACCACGATCAGGACGCGCCCGAGATCAGCGACGCCGATTACGATGCGCTGATCCTTGAGAACAAGGCGCTGGAGGAGCAGTTCCCCCAGCTGGTCCGCGCGGATACGCCTTCGAAGCTGGTGGGCGCGGCGCCGGGCGGTCACCTCGCCAAGGTGGCCCATGCGCGGCCGATGCTGAGCCTCGACAATGCCTTTGCCGGCGCCGACGTAACCGAGTTCGTGGCGCGCATCCGCCGCTTCCTGGCGCTGCCGGCCGATGCCGAGGTGGCGCTCACCGCCGAGCCCAAGATCGATGGCCTGTCCTGCTCGCTGCGCTACGAGCAGGGGCGGCTGGTCCAGGCGGCGACGCGCGGCGACGGCGCGATCGGCGAGGATGTGACGGCGAACGTCCGCACCATCGGTGAGATCCCGCAGACGCTGCGCGGTGATGCCCCCGACGTGTTCGAGGTGCGGGGCGAGGTCTACATGGCCAAGGCCGAGTTCGCCGACCTGAACGCCAGGCTGGCGGGCGAGCGGGTGTTCGCCAATCCCCGGAACGCGGCCGCCGGGTCGCTCCGCCAGAAGGACCCCGAGGTCACGCGCTCGCGTCCGCTGCGCTTCCTGGCGCATGGCTGGGGTGAGGCATCGCGCGTGCCGGGCGAGAGCCAGCTGGAAGTCATGCAAGCCATTCAAGGCTTCGGCCTGCCTGTGTCGGAGCAGCTGCTGCGCTGCGCGACGCTCGACGAAGCGCTGCAGCATTACCGCAGCATAGAAGCGTCGCGCGCCGATCTGCCGTTCGATATCGACGGTGTCGTCTACAAGGTCGATCGGCTCGATTGGCAGCAGCGGCTGGGGCAGGTGGCGCGTGCGCCGCGGTGGGCGTTGGCGCACAAGTTCCCGGCCGAGCGCGCGCAGACGACGCTGCTCGCGATCGACATCCAGGTCGGCCGCACCGGCAAGCTGACTCCGGTCGCGCGTCTCGATCCGGTGACCGTGGGCGGCGTCGTCGTCGCCAATGCGACGCTGCACAATGCCGACGAGATCGCGCGGCTGGGGGTGCGGCCTGGCGACCGCGTTCTCCTCCAGCGCGCCGGCGACGTGATCCCGCAGATCGTCGAGAACCTCAGTCCCGGAGAGGCACGCCCGGCGTTTGTCTATCCCGATCACTGCCCGATCTGCGGATCGGAGGCGGTGCGCGAGGAGGGCGAGGTCGACATCCGCTGCACCGGCGGGCTGATCTGCGC
>CAXTBZ010000154.1:0-4404 GCA_964242855.1 uncultured Sphingomonadaceae bacterium | reverse complement strand
TGCTCGACACGATGTTCGAACTGCCCTCGATGGAAGGCGTCGACGAGGTGATGATCGACAAGGACGTGATCCTGGGTTCGAAGGAGCCGATCCGCGTCTTCGCCAAGAAGGTGAAGGAAGCGCCCGGCGCCGCCTGAGCCTTTTCGCGTTGAATAGAGGAGGGCGTCCGGAGCGATCCGGGCGCCCTTCTCTTCGTCCGCAGCACGCGACGCTGCCAAGGCTCGTCTGTCCTGCGATGATCCGCTGACGCGTGCGCAAGCCACTACAATTAGGCGTGCATTGTGCAGCCAGACGGGGCAAGCCCCGCGGCCAGAAGGTCGCAAGGGGGCGGCCTGGGAGGGGCACACATGTCACAGATTCGGCTGCGCGAGCGGCTGCGGTACCAGTTCGACAAGAGCATGGCGGCGGGAACGCTCGCGCTCATCGGGTGGCTTGGCGTCGTTTCGCTGCTTATCATCATCATCGCCGGTATCTTCCTCACCTTCACCCACATCGCGCCGGCCGAGGGCCAGCCGCTGGGCTTTGCCGAGGCGACCTGGGAATCGCTGATGCGGGCGATGGACGCAGGCACGCTCGGCGGCGATTCGGGCTGGCCGTTCCGGGCCGTGATGCTGATCGTGACGCTTGCCGGCCTGTTCGTGGTCTCCGCGCTGATCGGCGTGCTGAGCACCGGCCTCGAAGGCCGGCTCGACGAACTGCGCAAGGGCCGCTCGGTGGTGCTCGAGCAGGAGCATACCGTGATCTTCAACTGGTCGCCGTCGATCTTCGACATCATCTCCGAACTCGTCATCGCCAATGAGAGCCGCAAGCGACCGCGCATCGTTATCATGTCCGACAAGGACAAGGTGGAGATGGAGGACGAGATCGCCGCCAAGGTGCCGAACACCAAGAACACCCGGATCATCTGCCGCAGCGGCGACCCGACCGACCTTCATGACATCGGCATCGTCAATCCGCAGACCGCGCGATCGATCATCATCGTCTCGCCCGAAGAGGAGGATGCGGACTCGCGCGTCGTCAAGACGATCCTGGCGCTGGTCAATGATCCCGCGCGGCGTGCAGAACCCTATCGCATCGCTGCCGAACTGCGCGAGCAGCGCAATGCCGACATTGCACGTGTCGTCGGCGGCAGCGAGGTCCAGCTGGTGCTCGCCGACGATCTGATATCGCGGATCATGGTGCAATCGACTCGCCAGCCGGGGCTGAGCGCGGTCTTCACCGAGCTGCTCGATTTCGATGGTTGCGAGATCTACACCACCGAACAGGCGGCGCTCGTCGGCAAGAGCTTCGGCGATGCGATGCTGGCGTTCGACGACAGCACGTTGATCGGTTTGTGTGATCCCGCCGGTGTGGTGACGCTCAACCCGCCGATGGACACGCCGATCGTGGCCGGCGCCAAGGCGATCCTGATCGCCGAGGACGACGACAAGATCGCGCTGACGTCGGCCGATCTCGGCACCGGAGACAACGCGGTGCGTGGCGCGGACCTGCCGCCGGCGCGCGCAGAACGGGTCCTGCTGCTCGGCTGGAACCGGCGCGGCCCGATCGTGGCGCATGAACTTTCGCGCTACGTCGCCCCGGGGTCGACGCTGACCGTCGCCGCCGACACGCCATCGCTCGCCGACGATGTCGCCGGCATCGTGCTGCCCGGTACCGACCTGACGATCGACCTTCAGCGGATCGACACCAGCCAGGCGGCGGAGATCGCCGCGCTTCACCCGGCTTCGTACGACAGCATCATCGTGCTTGGGTACAGCGACGACATGGCGGCACAGTCTGCCGACACGCGCACGCTGGTGACGTTGCTCCACTTGCGCCGGCTCGCCGAGCAGGCGGGTCGCACGCTTGGCATCGTCAGCGAGATGATCGATGTGCGCAATCGCGCGCTGGCGCAGGTCACCCGCGTCAACGATTTCGTGGTCAGCAATAAGCTCGTCAGCCTGATGCTCGCCCAAGCATCGGAGAACGAGTATCTCGAGGCGATCTTCGCTGATCTGCTCGACGATGAGGGCGCCGAGATCTGCCTGCGTCCGGCGTTCGCCTACATCGAGACGGGGCGACCGGTGCGCTTCGCCGATGTCGTGCTGGCGGCGCGCGCGCGCGGCGAGGTCGCGATCGGCCACCGCCGCAGCGTGGTCGGCGCCGACGCGCGAAACCTGGGCGGCGTGGTGATCAACCCGACCAAGTCCGAAACGCTCACCTACGCCGAAGACGACCGGATCGTGATCCTGATGACCACCAGCGTCGCCTGAACGCTGAGGCGATCGGCCGTGGAACCGAGCCGATCGCCTCAAGCCACGTCAGAACCGTCGTGACACGCCGACATAAACCTCGGCATCGGGGCTTTCGCGGTTGAGCCCCGCAACGGCGCCGGCATCGAGCTGGAGATCATCCTGCGGTTGCCAGCCGAACGACAGGCTGGCGAGCAGCTGGGTCGAGTGGCCATCGGGATCATGATCGCGCACCGCCTGGAACTCCAGCGTGCCGCTCAGCTTCTGGGTGATCGCATCGGCGAGCCCGAAGACGTTGCTGTAGGCGAGGTGGCGGCCGTTGCGGTCGCCGTCGACCTCGGCCGAGATCTGCGGGGTCAGCGCGAGCGACAGCTTGTCGGTCAGCCCGTAGCTGATCGGCATGAGGAAGCCGGCGCTCCAATCGCCCGCGCCGATCGCCTGGCCGCCGGTCGGCAGCGTCGCATAGCCCATCGCCGCGATCGAGAAGCCCGATCCGTCGGGATTGTGCAGGTTCTTGCGCAGCGCCACGGTAGCGTCGCCGGTGCCGCTGTCGTGGCTCACCTTGCCGGTCAGCTTGTCACGCGTGCGGACCGTGCCGAACGCGGTGTAGCCGACCTGTGCCTCGAGCGAGTCGGTCAGCCCGTAGCGAACCAGCAGATCGCCGGCGACCGTGGTGTCCGTGCGCGATGTCGCGTCATGCTCGGTCGTCCAGTCGACGCCGCCGAGCTCGGCGAGGACATGACCCTTGTCGATCGTGCAGGGCGGGGTGCCGAGCCCCGGCCGATCGGGGCAGAGCTGGCGAAGATCGTCCGCCTGCGCGGCGCCAGCTGCAAGCAGCAGCAACGGAACGGCCAAACCGGCCTGCGTAAGCAGTTTCATTATTCCCCCTGTTTCAAAGCTGCACGTCTGCACCGAGCCCCCTAGTGCGCCAGGCCGACTAGCATGGCTTCGTAAAGGAAGGATAGGTTTGGAGGCCCCAGCCGCCTTATTGATGCGGAAGGGAAGCGTCGCCATATTGAACCTCGAACAGGGGTGGGCCGCTTGCCCGCTCCGTGGAGACAGACTTGACCGAAACACTTCCCGTCCTGCCGCTGCGCGATATCGTGGTGTTCCCCCACATGATCGTGCCGCTCTTCGTCGGCCGTGAGAAATCGGTGGCCGCGCTTGAGACGGCGATGGCCGCCGACAAGAACATCTTCCTGGTGGCGCAGCTCGATCCGGCCGAGGACGATCCCGATCGCTCGGCGCTGTACGATCTCGGTGTGATCGCGACCGTGTTGCAGCTGTTGAAATTGCCCGACGGCACCGTGCGCGTGCTGGTCGAGGGCAAGCAGCGCGCGACGATGGAGACGCTGGAGGCGGACGGCAAGTCGCTCTCCGCGACCGTCACGCTGATCGACGATCCCGAAGAGGTGACCAGCGCTGAATCGCAGGGCCTGATGCGATCGGTGATCGATCAGTTCGACAATTATGCCAAGCTCAACAAGAAGCTCCCGGCCGAGACATCCACCCAGCTCGGCCAGGTCGAGGAGGCGGGCAAGCTTTCCGATATGGTGGCCGCCAATATCGCCGTGAAGGTCGCCGACAAGCAGGCGATGCTGACCGAGGCCGATCCCTTGAAGCGCCTCGAGATGGCCTTCGCCTTCATGGAAGGCGAGCTTGGCGTGCTGAAGGTCGAGAAGAAGATCCGCTCGCGCGTCAAGCGTCAGATGGAGAAGACCCAGCGCGAATATTATCTGAACGAGCAGCTGAAGGCGATCCAGCGCGAATTGGGTGCTGAGGGCGAGGAGGACGGCAACGAGGTCGCCGAACTCACCCAGAAGATCGCGACGCTGAAGCTCTCCAAGGAAGCCCGCACCAAGGCGACTGCCGAGCTCAAGAAGCTGAAGACGATGGCGCCGATGTCGGCCGAGGCCACGGTGGTGCGCAATTATCTCGACGTGCTGCTCGGCCTGCCGTGGGGCAAGAAGAGCAAGATCAAGCGCGACATCCCGGCGGCCGAAGCGGTCCTCAACGAGGATCATTATGCGCTGGAGAAGGTCAAGGAGCGCATCCTCGAGTATCTCGCGGTGCAGGCGCGCACCAACAAGCTGAAGGGCCCGATCCTGTGCCTCGTCGGCCCGCCCGGTGTCGGCAAGACCTCGCTCGGCAAGTCGATCGCCAAGGCGACGGG
>CAXTBZ010000153.1:0-4444 GCA_964242855.1 uncultured Sphingomonadaceae bacterium | reverse complement strand
GTTCGTCACCGGCACGCAGCTTTCGGTGCCGGCCCTGATCGGAGCGATCATGTGCATGGGCGTCGCCACTGCCAACTCGATCCTGGTCGTCAGCTTCGCACGCGAGAAGCTGGAAGAGCTCGGCGACTCCACCAAGGCGGCGCTGGAAGCGGGGTTGACCCGCTTCCGCCCGGTGCTGATGACCGCGCTGGCCATGATCATCGGCATGCTGCCGATGGCGCTGGGCCTGGGCGAGGGCGGCGAGCAGAACGCGCCGCTCGGCCGCGCCGTGATCGGCGGGCTGCTCGTCGCCACCTTCGCCACACTGATGTTCGTCCCCGTCGTCTTCTCGGTCGCCCATCGCAAGGGCAGGCCGGCGAAGGTCGATCGCCTGGAGGAAGCCAATGCATGACGTCACGCACGACCGGGGCAGACCCGAGGTCGGCAACCGGACGCTGAAGATCATCGGCATCATCGCCATCATAGTGGCGGTGCTGCTGGTCGCGTGGGGCCTGTTCTCGCGGCATCGCTCGAGCAGCCAGCTTGCGACCTGGACGCAGGATCAGGCGACGCCGACTGTCAGCGTGGTGACCCCGCAGGGCAGCGCCACCGGCGATGCGCTCGTGCTGCCGGGCAATGTTCAGGCTTACAACTCGGCGGCGCTGTATGCGCGCACCGACGGTTATCTGCGCAAGTGGTTCGTCGACATTGGGTCGCCGGTGAAAGCGGGGCAGCTGCTCGCCGCGATCGACGCGCCCGAGATCGACCAGCAGCTCGCCGCCGCGCGCGCCGACCTGCAGACCGCCAAGGCCAATGAATCGCTCGCCTCGACCACGGCGACGCGCTGGACGACGCTGCTCAAGAAGGATGCCGTCTCCAAGCAGGAGTCGGACGAAAAGACCGGAGACTTTGCTGCCAAGCACGCGCTCACCAACGCCGCGGCCGCCAATGTGAGTCGGCTGGTGGCGACCCAGGGCTTCGCGCGGATCACCGCGCCGTTCGCCGGTCTCGTGACCAGCCGCTCGACCCAGATCGGCCAACTCGTCAGCGCCGGAAGCGCGTCTGCCGATCCGCTGTTCACCGTTTCCGACGTCAGCCGCATGCGGATCTATGTGCGCGTGCCGCAGAGTTACTCCGCCGAGATCCATCCCGGCCTGCACGTGACGCTGACCGCGCCGGAATATCCCGGCCGCGCCTTCGATGCGGTGCTGATGCGGACTGCGGGTGCGGTCGATCAGCAATCGGGCACCGTGCTCGTCGAATTGCAGGCGGCGAATGGCGACGGAGCGCTGAAGCCGGGCGAATACGCTCAGGTGCGCTTCCCCGTTGCCGGCGCCACCAGTTCGGTGACGATCCCGGCGAGCGCGGTGCTGTATCGCAGCGATGGTACGCTGGTGGCGACCGTCGGGCCGGGCAACAAGGCGACGTTGCACCAGATCAAGATCGGGCGCGACATGGGCGATCGCCTCGAGGTCACCTCGGGCCTGTCGAAGACCGACCATCTGATAGACAGCCCGCCGGATTCGCTTAACAACGGCGATCCGGTGAAGGTCGCCAAGCCTGAGGCCGCCAATGCCAAGAAGTAAGCCGGCGCTCGCTGCGCTGGTGCTGGTCCTGCTCGGCGGCTGCTCGCTCGCGCCCGACTATCATCCGCCGGCAGTTCCCGCCGCCGAAGCCTACAAGGAAGTGCCGAGCGGCTGGACGATCGCGGCGCCGGCGGCGGACGCACCGCCTGCGGCATGGTGGCAGGCGTTCGGCGATTTGACACTCGACGGGCTGGAAAGCCGGGTGGAGGCGGGCAACCAGTCTCTCGCGGCTTCAGTGGCGCGCTACGATCAGGCGGTGGCCGCGGTGCGCGAAGCGCGTGCCGATCTGTTCCCGCAGGTCGACGCCACCGGCAGCGCTACCCGCCAGCGTGTTTCGGGGAACTCGCCGACCGCCACCGGGCGGGGGGCCACCTTCAATGACTATCAGATCGGTGGCTCGCTCTCCTGGGAGATCGATTTGTTCGGCCGCGTCCGCAACTCGATCCGCGCCAACAAGGGTGAGGCGCAGGCGAGCGCAGCGGACGTCGCGGGCGTCCGCCTCGGCCTGCAGACCGAGCTTGCCGGCGACTATTTCCAGCTGCGCGGCTTCGATGCGCGCGAGCGCCTGCTCCGCGCAACGGTCGATGCGTACCAGAAGGCTTACAACCTCACCGATGTGCGCCACCAGGGCGGCATCGCCTCGGGGCTCGACACTTCGCGGGCGCGGACCCAACTGGCATCGGCCAAGTCGGAGCTGGATGACATCCATGCCCAGCGTGCCGCCTACGAGCACGCGATCGCAGTTCTGGTCGGCGAGCCGGCGACGACCTTCGCGATTTTGGCCGATCCCCGCCAGATCACCCCGCCGTCGTTTCCGACCGGTACGCCATCGACATTGCTCCAGCGCCGGCCCGACGTCGATGCGGCCGAGCGGCGGGTCTATGCCGCCAACGCGCGCATCGGGGTGGCACGCGCGGCGCTGTTCCCGTCGCTCTCGCTCGGCGGCGGGGGCGGGTATGAGAGCACCGGGCCAAACCTGCTCAGCGCCGCGAGCAGCTTCTGGGCGCTCGGGCCGGCAAGCCTTGCACTCTCGATCTTCGATGGCGGTGCGCGTGCAGCCCGGGTGCGGATCGCGCGCGGCGAGTTCAACGAGGCGGCCGCGAATTATCGCCAGACGGTGCTCACCGCCTTCAAGGAGGTCGAGGACGATCTTGCCACCGGCCGCGACCTCGTCACCGAGGAGCGCGATCAGCGTGACGCGGCCGGTGCAGCCGAGACGACGCTCGACCTTGCGCTCACCCGCTACCGCGACGGTGCCTCGGATTACCTCGAGGTCGTGACCGCGCAAACGGCTGCGCTCGACACGGAGCGTTCGCTGCTGGATCTGCGTACCCGTCGGCTGACCACCTCCGTCGACACGGTCCGTGCGCTCGGCGGGGTCAGCCAGCCGGCGCTTGCAACACCTTGATGCTCGTGCCGCTCGACCCATAACTGTCACATCCTCGCTCTAGCCTCATGGTCAGCAGCGGGAGAATGATGTCGTGGCGACGGTGGCAGGTAATATCCGGGGATCATCCTCATCCAGGACGGACCTGGACCATGGCCTCGGAAAGCCGGGCATGATCGGTTTCGGTGCCGCGATCATCGCTGCGATCCTGTTCGTCGCCTACAGCATATACGACGACTCGGCCGCGGCCGGCGTCCATGCTCGCGCAGTGCTCCCGTTCGTGCTGCTTTTCGTCGCGCTGCTGATCGCGCTCGGCTTCGAATTCGTGAACGGCTTCCACGATACCGCCAACGCGGTCGCGACGGTGATCTACACCAACAGCATGGCGCCGCGCATCGCGGTCGTCTGGTCCGGCTTCTTCAACTTCCTGGGCGTTCTGGTGTCGACCGGAGCGGTGGCGTTCACGATCGTCTCGCTGCTGCCGGTCGAACTGATCCTGCAGGTGGGATCGGACGCCGGCTTCGCGATGGTGTTCGCGCTGCTGATCGCCGCGATCGTCTGGAACCTGGCGACCTGGGCGTTCGGCATCCCCAATTCCTCGTCGCACACGCTGATCGGATCGATCATCGGTGTCGGCGTCGCCAACGCGCTGCTGCATGGTCGATCGGGCACCGCGGGCGTCGACTGGAGCCAGGCCAAGAACATCGGCCTGTCGCTGCTGATCTCGCCGCTGCTCGGCTTCTTCCTGTCGATGCTGCTGTTCTGGTTGATGCGCAAGCTCGTCCGCATCCCGGCGCTGTACCAGGAGCCCGAAGCAGGCAATCCGCCGCCGCTGTGGATCCGCAGCCTGCTGATCCTGACCTGCACCGGCGTCAGCTTCTCGCACGGATCGAACGACGGGCAGAAGGGCATGGGCCTGATCATGCTGATCCTGATCGGCACGGTGCCCACCGCCTACGCGCTGAACCGCGCCGTTCCCGCGCAATATGTGGCGCAGTTCCACACCCAATCGCAGGCTGCGCAGAAGGTTCTGGCGCAGCACGGCGGAAGCACCGCCGCGCCGGCCGATCCCCGCGGCTCGTTGACCGAGTATCTGTCGACGAAGCAATCCTCCCCCGCGACCGTCCCCGCGCTTGTTGCACTGGTCGGCGAGGTCGACAAGCAGGTCACCGGCTACGGCTCGCTGGCGCAGGTGCCGGCCAGCGCGACCAAGAACATCCGCAACGACATGTATGTCGCGTCCGAGACGATCAAGCGGCTCACCACCGACAAGAGCAGCGGCTTCTCGGGTGGCGATGCGAAGGCGCTGACCGACTACAAAGGCTCGCTCGACAAGGCGACGCGCTTCATCCCGACGTGGGTAAAGGTCGCAGTGGCGTTCGCGCTGGGCCTCGGCACCATGGTAGGCTGGAAGCGCATCGTCGTCACGGTGGGCGAGAAGATCGGCAAGACCCACCTCACCTACGCCCAGGGTGCCTCGGCTGAGCTCACG
>CAXTBZ010000152.1:0-4475 GCA_964242855.1 uncultured Sphingomonadaceae bacterium | reverse complement strand
GTCCACGCCCATGGCTTCCGCGGCGAGCGCGTGGTCGCGCGCGGCAACGATCGCGCGGCCGATCCGGCTTCGCATTAGTCGCGACATCAACGTGAAGCCGGTCGCCGCGATCAGCACAGCGACGAGGTAAAGCCACTGGTCCGGGCTGAGCGGCAACCCGAACGGCGCCTCGGGTTTGCTCAGGAACACGCCCTGCACGCCGCCGGTCCAAGTCTCGAGCGCCGGGTGTTTCAGGATCTGTGGCACTGCGGTCGCAAGCGCGAGTGTGACCAGCGCGAGATAAGGGCCCGCCAGGCGCAGCGCCGGCCAGCCCACCAGGAAGCCAAGCAGCGCGCAGATCGCCGCCGAGACCGGGAACGTCGCCCAGTACGGCACATCGTAGGATGCGACCAGGACCGCCGTGGTGTAGCTGCCGACGGCGTAGAACGCGCCGTGGCCGAGCGAGATCTGGCCGCCGAACCCCATCACCAGGTTGAGCCCGAGCACGGCGAGCGCATAGGTGGCGACCAGCGTCAGCCGGAACAGGTTGTAGTCGCTGATCAGCGCGAGCGGCAGCACCAGGCAGGCGGCGCCGGCTACCAGCGCGAGCGCCTGCACGGTGCGGTCAGACACGGCTCGTCACCGCGCGGCCCAGCAGCCCTGAGGGTTTCAGCACCAGCACGGCGGCGATCACCGCGAGCGCCAGGGTGAGCTTGAGCTGGGTGCCGACCAGGTAGGCGCCACCGAGGTTCTCGATAATGCCGACCAGGAAACCACCCAGCACCGCGCCAGCCGGGCTATCGAGCCCGCCCAGCAAGGCGCCAGCGAAGGCGTAGAGCAGCACGCCCGACATCATGTTCGGGTCGAGGAACACCACCGGCGCGATTAGCATCCCGGCTACCGCGCCGATGGCCGCCGCCAGCCCCCAGCCGAGCGCCAGCATAAAGCCGACATTGATGCCCACCAGACGGCTCGATTCCGGGTTGAACGCGACCGCCCGCATTGCGAGGCCGAGCTTGGTGCGGCTGAAAAACAGGTAGACCAGCAGCAGCATGGCCAGGATCACCAGCAGCGACCCGGCCTCGTGGCTCGAGACGAGGCCGCCGAACAGCGCCTCGGCTCCAAACGGCGATGGGAACGGCTTGATGGTGAAGTTCCAAATCCAGCCGCACAGCGCGTTGAGGATCAGCAGCAGCCCGATGAACACGCCCACCAGCGTCAGCGCCGGCGCCCCGGCGACAGGCCGCAACAGCACGCGCTCGACCGCCATGCCGAGCACGAACGAGAGCAGCACCGTGAGCCCGAACGCCGCCCAGTATGGCATGCCGGCGGTGAGCAGCGTGTAGGCCAGGAAAGTCGAGAACGTCGCCATCTCGCCCTGGGCGAAGTTCACGTGGTGAGTGGCCTGGTAGATCATGACCAAGGCGAGCGAGACGCTGGCATAGATGCCGCCGGTGGCGAGGCCAGACAGGATTTGGTGCCACAGCTCGCTCACGATGCCGCCTCAATAGCCAAGGTAGGAGCGGCGAATGGCATCGTCGGCCTGCAGCATTGCGGCGGGGCCGCCGATCACCACCCGCCCGGTCTCGAGCAGATAGGCGTCGTCGGCCAGGTCGAGCGCCGCCGCGGCGTTCTGCTCGACCAGCAGGATGCTGACCCGCTCGCGCTCGCGCAGCACCCGCATGATGGCGAAGATCTCGCGCACGATAAGCGGTGCGAGGCCGAACGAGGGTTCGTCCAGGATCAGCAACCGCGGCTGCAGCAGCAGGGCGCGGGCAATCGCCAGCATTTGCTGCTCGCCGCCCGAGAGCGTGCCGGCTTGCTGGCGCAGGCGCTCGCGCAGTTTCGGGAAATAGCCGAACACGCGCTCGAACGCGGACGTCACGGATGCAGATGGCCGGGTGTAGGCGCCGAGCCGGAGGTTCTCCTCGACCGTCATTTGCCGGAAGGTGCCGCGCCCGTCGGGTACGAGCGCGACGCCACGGCGAGCAATCCTGTCGGTTCGCCGTCCCGCGATCTGCTCGCCGGCGAAGCGGATCTCGCCCGAGGTGCGCACCATGCCGAGGATGGCGCGCAGCGTGGTCGTCTTACCCGCCCCGTTCGCGCCCAGCAGCGCGGTGATGCCGCCTTCGGCCACCGCGAGGTCGATCCCGTGCAGCACGTCCGCCCGCCCATAGCCGGCGCGCAGCCCCGATACCGCCAGCAGCGCCGTCACGCGGCCTCGGCACCAAGATAGGCGCGGATCACCTCGGGGTTTGACTGCACCTCGGCCGGCAAGCCGTCGGCGATCTTACGACCGAACTCGAGTGCGACGACCTGGTCGGACACGGTCATCACCAGGTTCATGTGATGCTCGACCAGCAGGATGCTGAGCTCGAAGCGCGACCGGATGGTCCGGATCAATCCGGCGAGCTGGGCCACCTCTTCATGGTTGAGGCCTCCTGCCGGCTCGTCGAGCAGCAGCAGCGCCGGCTCGCCGAGCAGCGCGCGGGCCAGCTCGACCCGCTTCTGCGTTGCGAACGGAAGGTTGGCGACAGCTGTCTCCGCCTCGCTTTCCAGGTCCATCAGGTCGAGCAGGCGCTTGAGCCGCGCCTCCAGGTCTCGTTCTTCGTGGCGCGACCGGCCCAGGCACCCGGCGACGAACCCGGTGCGGCCGAGGTGGTGCGCGCCCACCAGCACGTTGTCCCGCACCGTCATGGTCGCGAACAGCGCCACGTTCTGGAACGTGCGCCCGAGACCGATCGCGGCCATCCGATGCCGCGGCATGTCGCGGGTCCGGTGTCCGCGCAGGACGATTTCGCCGAACTGGGGGCGGTAGATATTGCTGATGCAGTTGAACAAGGTCGTCTTGCCCGACCCGTTCGGCCCGATCAGCCCGCGGATCTCGCCCTGTGCGACGTTGAACGAGACATGGTCCAGAGCCGTCAGCCCGCCGAACCGGACGACGACGTCGCGCACCTCGAGCACCGTTCCGCCAGCGTTGGTGATCGTAACCCCCGTGCTTGCGCGATGTAAGCGGGCGCGCTTGGGAAAACTCTCTCCTATCCGTCTCTGGAACGCAATAAGCTTCTCGACGCCTCGGGAGCAGCCGGTGGTGTCGCGTAGGTGGTGGAATCGGGTGGTGGCGTAGTCTCCGGTTCGTAGCAACGAGCCATGCCGGCGTTTCAGCGCCGGTGGAGGACACGTGTTTGGACGGCCCCCTTGATGCAAGGGGTTTCTGAAGGAATTTGGCAACAGGTGCGACCGCGGTCGTGTTTCCGGCCTGTTGGCGCGGCACACCGCCGCTGGCCCAGATGGGTTTCGCGCCCGGTGCCCAAATGCCATGGCGGCCTGAACTGGCCGTGTGACCCCGCTGGGTATACCGGACGTCGGATCGACCGATCGCCATCTCCCTTCATTGCCCTCCTGCACCTGGCACCGGCACGTGCCGCCGGTCAGGCCGCCGCGCGCACGAGCGGCTTGGCCCGGTAGGCCTTGCCTCGCGCCATCATCGCCCAGACGATCCGGGCGGTCTTGTTGGCCAGCGCCACTGGCGCTTGCGCGGCTTGCGGGCCAGCAGCTGCGTCAGCCATGGCGATGCCAGGCGGGCATCGGGTTTGCTGGCATGGCGGATTACCGCCATAGTTGCTGGAGCAGGAACTGACGGCGGCTTTGGGGACTCTGTTGCAATCTACTGGCAAGGGCGTGCGAGGGGCGGCGAGGGAGTGAGCGATTCCGTCAGGCTGCCTCGAGTTCGAACCGCTCGCCGACGAACCGCACGATCTCAAGGAGAGCAGAGGCGCCGATCCCGAAAGCGCGCTCGACGATCCGTGCCTCGCCGCGGATGTCGCGCGTGATATTAAAAGCTGCGGCCTGGCCTTTGCGCAGCGCGCGCATCACCTCGAAGCCCTTGATCGTGGCGTAGGCCGTCTTTAGCGTCTTGAAGCCACGAACGGGGCGGATCAGCTGCTTCAGCTTGCCATGGTCGGCCTCGACCACGTTGTTCAGATACTTGACCTGTCGATGGACGGTCTCCTCAGGGCATTTCCCCCTCCTTCTTCAACTCGGCAAGCGCCGCGGCATAGGTCGGCGCCTTGTCCGTGTTGACGATGTGCGGCAATTCCCAGGGCTTCAAACCGTTCAGCGCCTTGCCGAGGAAGCGCTTGGCTGCCGCGGTGTTGCGCGTCGGCGAGAGATAGAAGTCGATCGTGTTGCCGAACTTATCGACGGCTCGATAGAGATAGATCCACCGGCCGCGCACTTTGATGTAGGTCTCGTCGACGCGCCAACTCGTCGATCTCGGCTGGCGCCATGGCCAGCGCAGGCGTCTCTCGATCTCCGGCGCATACCTCTGAACCCAGCGATAGATCGTGCTATGGTCGACCGAGACGCCGCGCTCACCCATCATCTGCTCGAGGTCGCGGTAGCTCACACCGTAGCGGCAGTATCACCGGACGGCCCAGAGCACGATCTCACCCTCGAAGTGACGCCCCTTGAAGTCCGACACGATCCCGACT
>CAXTBZ010000151.1:0-4535 GCA_964242855.1 uncultured Sphingomonadaceae bacterium | reverse complement strand
TCAGGGTCTATCTCGCGGCGCTGATCTCTCCTGATGCCGGCTCACGACTCGCCACAGGGCGCCTCGGGCCGGACATGGCATGTCGGCCGGGCGGCACGGTTAAGTCAACGTTGGGACCGAAGTCGACAGCATGGGCACTCCCCATGCTGCACACAGGGTGCCATCAAGCATGATCGTGCCAACCACCTCCGACATGGGTCGCGTGGCCGTCTTCCGTGACCGCCCGGATACGGAACCCGCGCTGAGCATCGTGACGTCCTTCGACAGGTTCTTCGTGTTCGTCCGCTACGGATCTGAGACGACCAGTCGGGCGGAGGCCAGTCACCTCGAATGGGCCGGATTGGTTTTGTCCAAGCTCTCGTGGGGCTGATCGGATTGCCTCCGGATACTCTGCCCTGCGGTCTTTCGGCGAAGATTGAAGGCGGACGCATCTCGATGCCCGCAGCGTAGGCCCGCGGCTCCTCGGTCTCCAGTATGGCTGCGATCGTCCTGGGGCGAGCCACACAGCAAGGTTAGATGCGGCAAATAGGCACAACTCGATAGCTGCTTTTAATTACATTCTTGAAGCGGTTGCCGAACCGGCACGTCTAGAAAACCTTCGATTATGATGGCGGAAATATTCAGCATTCGGGGTCATTCCCGGATGGGATAACTCATTCGTTAATTATCGCTGGTAGAGAGTTGTGCTCGATCGAATTGCGTCGGGCTTCGCTATGGCAGCTTCCGCATTTGCGTCCATAAGACCGGATCCGGTCCGCGCGCCCGTCAGTGACGAGCGTGATCCTCATCTCGACGCTGTCTGCCGGACTGCCGCGGCGCTCTTCGGTGCGCGGTATGCCTTCGTCACGCAGCTCGATGCGGACTGCCAGTGGTTCCTAGGCCGCGAAGGGCTCGCCATTTCCTCGACGCCCCGGGCTGTTGCCTTCTGCGCCCTCACCATCCTCGGTGCCCCGCACGAGCCACTCGTCGTGCTTGACACGCTCAACGACCCGCGCTTCGCTACGAACCCTCTCGTCACCGGCGAGCCGTTCCTGCGCTTCTATGCTGGCGTGCCGATCTCGTTCGCGGACGGCATTAATGTCGCGACCGTCTGCATCGCTGATCCATCCCCGCGCGTGAGCTTCACCGAGGAGGAGCAGCGACGCCTGTGCGACCTCGCCCTGTTCGTCGAGGCCACACTGCGCGGGCGCATCGCCCAGGCCGACGCGGAGCAGGCACGAGCGGGTACCGAAGAAGCCTATGCCACGCTGCGCGCAGAGACGGCGCAGAGGACCGCGGCGGAAGTGCTTGCCGCCGGTCGGCAGACGCAGTTGCAGGATGCGCGCGACGCCGAGCACTGGGCCGAGGAAGCGGCCGGCTTCGGCCGTTGGACGATCGACGTTGCGGCGGGCAGCGTCATCTGGTCGATGGGCATGGCGCACCTGCTTGGGCGCGAGGATTGGGCCGAGCGGACGATCAGCCTCCAGCAGCACATCGCCTGTTACCACCCGAGCGAGCGCGCCCTGCTGCGCGCGGTGATCCGCCGGGACGCGTCCGCCACCGTCAGTCGCGCGGATGGCACCTTCATCCGGCGCGGGCGGATGCTGCGATCCGACGGCGCGGTGCGCGATGTTGTCGTGCACGGGCGGACGGCGCGCGATGCGACCGGAGCCGTCACCACGATGTCGGGCATCACGTTGGACGTCACCGACCTCGCACGCTCCGAACGCGAGCTGCAAGCTTCGGAGGTGCGCCTGCGCACCATCCTGGATCACATCGACCAAGGGCTCGTCATGACCGACGCTGACGATCGCGTCCGCGTCTACAACCGGCGTGTCGCCAGCATGATGGGCGTGCCGAGAGATCTGCTGCGCGACGGTGCTGTCTTCGCCGACGTTCGGGCCTACCAAGCGGCTGGGGGCGAGTTCGCTCACCTGCCCGAGCCCCTGAAGTACTGGCTGGAGCGCGGGGATCCAGAGGCCCGCATCGACGACTACGAGCGCACGCGCCCGGACGGCACCGTACTCCACGTTCGCACCCTGCCGCTCCCGGGCGGCGGCTTGGTGCGCACCTTCACCGACGTCACGCAGCGCCGCGCCGCGGAGGCCGCCGTGCGTGAGAGTGAGCGCCGTTTCCGCTTGCTCGCCGAGAACTCCAACGACGTCTTCGTGCTCGGCGACCTCGACATGCGTCGCCTCTATGTGTCGCCTGCCGTGCGCACCATGCTCGGGTACGAACCGGAGGAACTCGTCGGCAGCACGCCGCTCGACTTCGCCCATCCCGACGACGCGCACATCTTCTCCGACCTTTGGGCGAAGGTGCAAAGCGAGCGGGACGGCCGGTTCATCGCCTGCATGCGCTATCGCCACAAGGCTGGCCATCACGTCTGGATCGAGGCTTCGGTGAGCCTCGCGCGCGAGTCCGAGAGCGACGAAGTGATCGGCTACGTCGCGGCCCTGCGCGATGTCACCACACGCCGCGAGGCGGAGGAGCAGGTCCGGCACATGGCGCTGCACGATGCGCTCACCGGTCTGCCGAACCGCACGCTGTTCCGCGATCGGCTCGACCAAGCGATCGCCCACGCCGCCCGATCCGGCAATCCCTTTGCCGTGCTCGCCTGCGACCTCGACCGGTTCAAAGCGGTCAACGACAGCCTCGGCCACCAGGCCGGTGATGCTCTGCTGCGCGTCGTCGCCGATCGCATGCAGGCGGTTCTGCGTCCCTACGATACCGTCGCCCGGCTCGGCGGCGATGAATTCGCGATCGTGCTCACCTACCTCGACGAGCCGTGCTCGGCTGCCCGTCTCGCCGAGCGGCTGATCACGGCCGTGAGCGAGCCGATCGACCTCGATGGACAGATCGTCGAGGTCGGGGTCAGCATCGGGGTGACGCTCGCGACGGAGCCAGACGCGAGCGCGGATGAGCTGTTCAAGCGCGCCGATATCGCCCTGTACGAGGCCAAGGCCGCCGGCCGGAACACCTATCGCGAGTTCGAGGTAGACGCGGGCGCTCGCGTCGCCACGCGCAGCCAGCTCGGCCTGGACATGAAGGAGGCGATCCGGCGCGGCGAGTTCCGGTTGGTCTACCAACCGGTGGTCGATGCCGCGACCGGCACGGTCGTCAGCTTCGAGGCGCTGATGCGCTGGTGCCATCCGGTGCAGGGCGAGATCTCGCCGGGCACCTTCATCCCGCTGGCTGAGGAGACAGGGCTGATCGTGCCGCTCGGCATCTGGGCGCTACGGGAGGCCTGCCGCGAGGCGATGAACTGGCCTGCCCACATCCGCGTGGCGGTCAACGTCTCGGCCATACAGTTGCGGCGCGAGGGCTTGGAGGCGGCGGTGCTCTCCGCGCTGGCTTCGAGCGGCTTGCCGGCGGTGCGGCTGAAGCTGGAGGTGACCGAGAGCGTGCTGATGCAGGACTCGGACCTCGTGTTGGCTTGCCTGCACCGGTTACGCGGCCTCGGGGTGCTCGTCGCGCTGGACGATTTCGGCACCGGCTACTCATCCCTAAGCTATCTGCGGCGCTTTCCCTTCGACAAGATCAAGATCGACCGGGCGTTCATCCGCGACATCGCGGACCCGGACGCGGCAGCAATCGTGCGGGCGGTGGTAAGCATCGGCGAGCGGCTCGGCATGGGCATCGTGGCCGAGGGCGTCGAGACGACCGAACAACTTGATCTCGTGCGCCGAGAGGGCTGCACGCTGGTTCAGGGCTTTCTGTTCAGCCGGCCCTTGCCGCCGCACGAGGCACGTCTCTATGTCGAGGCTGCTCAGGCAAGCGCGGCCTGACGATCGCACATAGGCCTGGGGGAGCTTTGCTTCATTCATCGGGGCATCATGCGCGCTCCAGCAGCTCGACGAGGAACGTGCCAGCGGAAGCGATGACGTTGCCGCACCGGCGCCAGGGCAGCACGATCGCCTTGGGCGGGATCTCGGGCTGCTGCGTCTCGGCCGCCACCTCCGGCAACAGGGTCTCTGGCGCCTCGGCCTCTCGGTCCTGATCGTTCCCGCGCAACCACGTGACTTGGCTGGCTTGGTAGTCATCGGGGCGGCAGAGACTCAATCTACGGCTAAGCTTCAAGCTATATTTGCACGTGCGTCCTAGCACATCAGTATTCACACAGATCAGCCAGTCTTCAATCACCGAAGCGGACGGGCCGCACGGCGATAGATTGGAGAGCGTCATGATCAGCAAGACATTCAAGTCCGTGCTCGCTGCCGCTGCCATCGCGGTTCCGGTCGGAGCATTCGCGGCGACCGACGCGTCTGCGTTCGGTGGTCACTTTGGCGGCGGCGGCGGAGGCGGCCACTTCGGTGGTGGTGGCTTTGGTGGGGGACACTTCGGAGGCGGAGGCTTCGGGGGCGGTCACCCGGGCGGCTTTGGCGGGGGTCACCCTGGTGGCGGCGGGTTCGGTGGTGGACACCAGGGTGGCGGCTTCGGGGGCGGTGGTTTCGGCGGCCGTCGTTTCGGCGGCGGCTACGGCGGATACAGCTACGGGTCGAGCAGCGTCGTCTACGTCGGCAGCGGCTGCGACTACGGCTTCCACTACAGCAACT
>CAXTBZ010000150.1:0-4600 GCA_964242855.1 uncultured Sphingomonadaceae bacterium | reverse complement strand
GGGTCTCGATCCATGAGTTCTATCGGTTGCCGGATCAGACGCCGGAGATCGAGACGGTGCTCGATCATGACGAGCTCATCACGCATGTCGAGTTGCCACCGTCACCGAAGGGCGCCCGCCAGCAATACCGCAAGGTGCGTGACCGCGCCTCGTACGCCTTCGCGTTGGTGTCCATTGCAGGCGTGGTGACGGTCGAGAATGGCAAGATCGCGACTGCCGCCCTCGCTTTCGGCGGCCTTGCGCCCATGCCGTGGCGCAACACGGAGATGGAACAGGGCCTGATTGGCGAGGCGCCGTCCGACGTGCTGTTCGAGACGGCCGCGGACCATCTGCTCGCCGAAGCCAAGGGCCAGGGCGCGAACGACTTCAAAATACCGCTGGTCCGCCGCACGCTTATCGCAAGCCTGCGCGACCTGACTGGAGAATAGACATGTTCGGCCTTGGCAAGAGTAACGACGTCACCCTCACGATGGATCGGCCGCACGCCGAAAGCCTCCTGGATACAGGCGTCCAGGACGTCATTGGCAAGCCGCTCAGCCGCGTCGACGGGCCGCAGAAGGTCTCCGGCACTGCCACCTACGCGGCGGAATACCAGCTCGACAATATGGCCTACGGTGTCCTGGTCAGTGCCACGATCGGCAAGGGCAAGGTCGTCTCTATCGACGTGGACGCCGCCCTCGCATTTCCGGGCGTGATCGACGTGGTCGTCGATTTCGACACCTTCGCCCTCGTCTCCCAACAGGGCGGCGAGACGGCAGCCCCGGCCCAAGGTGTCAAGAACGTTGAGTATTTCGGCCAGATCATCGCGATCGTCGTCGCGGAAACGTACGAGGCCGCCCGCGACGCCGCCGAGCAGCTGCCTGTGGTCTACGAACGCGAGACGGGCGTGTTTGACTTCTCGATCGAGCAGAAGCACGACAAAAAGCTGCCTGACAACAACACCCCCGCGCATTCGGAGCAGGGCGACCTCGAGCAGGCCATGCGCGAGGCCGCGTTCACCGTTGACGAGGTCTACACCACCCCAAGTCAGAACTCGGCTGCCATGGAGCCGCATGCGTCCATCGCCACGTGGGACGGCGGCGCGTTGACCCTTTACGGGGCCTACCAGATGCCGACCTCGGACGCGCAGCAACTCGCCAAGGCGCTCGGCCTATCCGCCTCCAAGGTACGGATCATCTCGCACTTTATCGGCGGCGGTTTCGGGTCCAAGCTCGGCATCGCGCCCGAGAGCGTTGCAGCCGCGCTCGCCGCTAAAAAGCTGGGCCGCCCCGTGAAGGCGGTCATGATGCGCCAACAGGTGTTCGAGGCGACCGTGCGTCGCTCCAACACCTCCCAGCGTATGCGCCTAGCCGCCACCGCGGACGGCAACATCACCGGCATCGGTCACGAGACGACCGCCTCCAACCTCGCCGAGCAGGACTATTTCGAGCCGGCCGGCCTCTCGACCCACTTCCTCTATGCCGGCGAGAATCGACTGATCACCCACGACCTCGTGCGGGTTAACTGGCTGCTTTCCGGTTCGATGCGGGCGCCTGGCGAGGCGGTCGGCCTCATGGGTCTCGAGGGTGCGATCGACGAACTGGCAGAGAAGGTCGGACTCGATCCGATCGAACTGCGCCGCCGCAACGAGCCGCCGGAGGATCCAGAGAAGCACATTCCCTTCTCGTCTCGCCACCTGATCGAAGCGCTCGACACGGGCGCCGAGATGTTCGGCTGGAGCAAGCGGCAGAAGCCTGGCCAGCGCCGCGAGGGCGAGTGGCTCGTTGGCATGGGCGTCGCCGCCGCTGCCCGCTCCAATATCTTGATGGAGACTTCGGCCAAGGTCGCCATCGCCAAGGACGGCTCGGTCACGGTTTCCTCGGCCATGACCGACATCGGCACCGGCAGCTACACCATCCTCTCTCAGGTTGCCGCCGAACTGCTCGGCGTGCCCATGGACAGGATCACGATGATCCTGGGCGATACCAACGACGTCCCCGCCGCCGGGTCCGGCGGGTCGTGGGGTGCTTGCTCGTCCGGTTCGGCGATCTACCTCGCGTGCGAATCCCTGCGCGGCAAGATTGCGAAGGCGCTCGGCGTGGACGCCGCGGCGCTGACCCTCAAGGACGGCCAGGCTATTGGTGACAACCGCTCTGTCGCCATTGCCGAACTCGTTGGTGAGGGCATGGAGGCCGTTGGCACGATCAAGCCCGGCAAGCAGGCGAAGGCGGTCAATCAGGCTACTTACGGAGCACATTTCGCGGAAGTCGCGGTCAACATCGTGACGGGCGAGACCCGGGTCCGTCGCATGCTCGGCGTGTTTGCGGCCGGCCGTATCCTCAATGAAAAGACCGCTCGTTCGCAATGCCTGGGAGGCATGGCCTTCGGCATCGGCGCCGCACTCACCGAGGACATGATCCACGACAGCCGCACCGGTCAATTGGTCATCCACGATCTTGCCGAATACCATGTCCCGGTGAACGCGGACGTGCCGCAACTTCAAGTCGTCTTCCTCCCGGAGCGCGACATCCACGCCAACCCAATCCACGCCAAGGGCATTGGGGAAGTCGGCATCTGCGGTGCCGGCGCGGCGATTGCCAATGCCATCTTCAACGCCACGGGCATTCGCGTGCGTGATTTCCCAATCACCCTCGACAAGCTGCTGCCGAACCTTCCTGCATTCTGAGGGCAGAGTGGAAGGTTGCCTTATAGGCCGGGGATGCGAGACAACGTGGTGCTTCGCGTCTTCGCGTGGCGACCGAGGTTTCGCATCCTGAAATGTCGAGTGACGAGACGAGGGTGTTCGTTGCTGGCCGGACACCGATTAGGGTCTGTTCGTATTTCGGTGCTTACCGCAGCGGGCCCTTTGGTTCGGTCCCAAAGCCCTTCCAGTGGACAAAAGATCCTGACGAAATCATCGCCGCAGCCAGGGGTGGGCGCCAAGCGTCAGATTCGCACCACTAGTGTTCGAGGATTTTAGAAAGAAAGGTGGCGGCGCGCTCGGAGCCGTGCTTGTCGAAGAAGTCTGCGGTCTCCGTCTGCTCCACAATGCGGCCGCATCCATGAACACCACCGGGTCTGCGACCTTGCGAGCAAGGCCAATCTCGTGCGTTACAACCATCATGGTCATGCCGCCCTGGGCCAGCGCCACCATCACGTCCAGCACCTCGCTGATCATCTCCGGCTCGAGGGCCGAGGTCGGCTCGTCGAACAGCATCGCCACCGGGTCCTTGGCGAGCGCCCGGGCGATAGCCACGCGCTGCTGCTGCCCGCCCGAGAGTTGCGCCGGGTAGCGTCCGGCGAGGCTACCCAGGCCCACGCGGTCGAGCAGCGCTTGGCTGCGCTAGTCGGCCTCGCGCCGGCTGCGTCGCAAGACCTTCATCTGCCCAACGACCCATTGCCCAGCGCCGTCATGTGCGGGAACAACTCGAACGACTGGAACGCCATGCCGATGCGCGAGCGCAGCCGCGGCAGGTCCGTCGACCGATGCTGCACGCCGACGCCCTGGATGGTGATGCTGCCCTCCTGGCATCGCTCCAGGCCGTTCACGCATTTGATCAGCGTGCTCTTGCCGGAGCCCGACGGCCCGCGGATCACGATCGTCTCCCCGGCGGCGACGGTGGCCGAGCACTCGCGCAGCACCTGCTGGCTGCCATACCACTTGCTGACGGCCTCGATGGCGATCATCGGCGCATCCGGCGTTGCGCGGCCTTCGCCAGGAACGATCCCGTCGTGCAGATGGCGAGATAGACGGCTGCGACGACCAGGTAAGTTCCCAGCGGGCGGCCCTCGCGGCCGGCGACGATCTCGGCGTTGGTCATCACGTCATGCAGCGCCAGCGCCGTCCCAGCCGCCAGACCGCCGACCGAGAGCGGCCATCAGCCACAGCGACAGCAACAAGCCCGTCAGCAGGAACGGGGCACCGTCCAGCACGGGGGCGAAGTCGAGCCCGTCCATCGCTCAGTCCTGCTGCTGCGACTCGCCGGGCAGCCGCAACTGCCGCTCGAGCAGAAGGGAGGCTGCAACGACAGCCGACGACGCTACCAGGTAGGCGAGGGTTACGGCGCCGAACGCCTCGACCCCGCGGAAGGTGTAGGTCTCGATTTGGCGTCCCTGCTGGGTCCGTTCCAACACGCCGATGGCCGAGGCGAGCGAGGCGTTCTTCAACACGCTGATCGTCTCCGATTTCAGCCGCGGGATGATGGCGCGCAGACCGATGGGCAGCAGGATGTAGCGATAGGCCTGTATCGGCCGCAGCCCCAGCGCCAGCCCGGCGTTGCGCATGCCCGGCCCTACGCCCCCAATCCCGGCACGGACTTGCTCGCCGACCCGAGCGGTGCTCCACGGCTCGTCCCCTGCGCTAAGAATAGGCTCGCCCCACGCGAGCAACCCTCGCGAACGCAGTATGGGACGAGCCACCCAGTCTGCAGACGGACATGCAGTCTTACCGTGGGAGGTGCCTGTGGTTTACCGGTGCAAGCCGGGACGCACGGTCAGGCCCGGTTCTTGAACCGCCAGCTCTCGTTGCCGGTCTCGACGATCTCGCAGTGGTGCGTCAGGCGATCGGTAAGCGGTGCGTTGGCGACATCTGGCGGCTCGTGAGCGAACTATGATCCGGTTC
>CAXTBZ010000149.1:0-4637 GCA_964242855.1 uncultured Sphingomonadaceae bacterium | reverse complement strand
ACCGAGAACCTGTTCGGCCCGATCTTCTTCGAGATCATCCAGCGCAAGGGCAATGAGGGCTTTGGCAACGGCAATTTCCAGGCGCTGTTCGAAAGCATCGAGCTCGATCAGATTAGGCGCGGCGTGATCGCGGTGGATGCCTAGGCCTACCCTCTCCCGCCTCGCGGGAGAGGGAGGGGACCCGCCGCAAAGCGGTGGGGAAGGTGAGGGCCTTCTTGTGCTACGCTTTGCCTGACTTAAAGAAGAAGACCCTCACCCATCCTCTCCCGCGAAAGCGGGAGAGGGGTTAGAAGGCGAGAGCATGACCGATTACCTCACCGGCTTCGGCAACCACTTTTCCACCGAGGCCGTGCCCGGCGCGTTGCCGATCGGCCAGAACTCGCCGCAGCGGCCGCCCTTCGGCCTCTATGCCGAGCAGCTGTCCGGCACCGCCTTCACTGCGCCGCGCCACGAGAACCGGCGGAGCTGGCTCTATCGGATGCGGCCGTCCGCCGAGCATCCGCCGTTCGCGCGCTATGATGGCGCCAAGCGGTTCGCGCCGGGCACAATCGAGGAGCCGCTCGCCCCCAATCGCCTGCGCTGGGACCCGATCGCGGCGCCGGCCGCCGACACCGACCTGATCGACGGCATGACGACGATGCTCGCCAACCGCGATCCTGCCTCGCTCGAAGGCGTGGCGGTGCATGCCTATGCCGCGAACCAGGACATGATCGACCGCGTGTTCGTCGATGCGGATGGCGAGCTGCTGTTCATCCCCCAGTCCGGCAGGCTGGAGTTGCTGACCGAACTCGGCCGCATTGAAGTCTCTCCCGGGCAGATCGCGCTGATCCCGCGTGGCGTTCGCTTCCGCGCGTTGCTGCCCGATGGCGCGGCGCGCGGTTACGTCGCCGAGAATCACGGCGCGCTGTTCCGCTTGCCCGATCTTGGCCCGATCGGCGCCAACGGCCTGGCCAATCCTCGCGACTTCGAGACGCCGGTCGCCTGGTACGAGGATGTCGATCGGCCGACCGTGCTGATCCAGAAATATCTGGGCTCGCTCTGGCACACCGAGCTTGACCATTCGCCGCTCGATGTGGTGGCGTGGCACGGCAATCTGGCACCCTGGCGATACGATCTCTCCCGCTTCAACACCATCAACACGGTCAGCTTCGATCATCCCGATCCCTCGATCTTCACGGTGCTCACCTCGGACAGCGACGTGCCCGGCCGCGCTAACGCCGATTTCGTGATCTTCCCGCCACGCTGGATGGTGGCGGAGGGCACGTTCCGCCCGCCCTGGTTTCACCGCAACGTGATGAGCGAGGCAATGGGGCTGATCCACGGCGCCTATGATGCCAAGGCCGAGGGGTTCGCGCCCGGCGGTCTGAGCCTCCACAACATGATGGGCGGCCACGGCCCCGATGTCGCGAGCTGGGAAAAGGCCAGCACCGCCGATCTCAAGCCGCACAAGATCGAAGGCACGATGGCGTTCATGGTCGAGACCTGCTGGCCCTATCGCCTCACTGCTCACGCGCGCGATCATGCCCAGCCCGATTACGACGCCGTGTGGAACGGCTTCCCCAAGGCCGAGCTGCCCGGATGATCCTGCATGACTATTGGCGGTCGGGCGCGGCCTACCGCGTGCGGATCGGGCTCAATCTCAAGGGCATCGACTATCGCGCGGTCTCGCACGATCTGCGCACCGGCGCGCAGGCGGCGGAGGACTATAGCGCGCTCAACCCGCAGAAGCTGGTGCCTGCGATCGAGAGCGACGGCATAGTGCTAACGCAGAGCCTCGCCATCCTGGAGTGGCTGGACGAGCGCCATCCCGATCCTCCGCTGTTGCCCCATGACGCGGAGGCGCGAGCGATCGTGCGCGCGATGGCGTCGACGATCGCCTGCGATGTCCACCCGCTCCACAATCTGCGTGTGATCGGTCAGCTCCGCACCGAGTTCGGCGCCGACGATGCGCAGGTCTCCGCCTGGATGGCGCGTTGGATGGGCGAGGGCTTCACCGCAATTGAGACAATGATCGCCCGTTACGGCAGAGGCTTTGCGTTCGGCGACACGCCGGGCCTCGCCGACTGCAACCTAGTGCCGCAGGTCTACTCCGCCGAACGCTTCGGAATCGATCTCGCCGGCTATCCGAGGCTGGTGGAGGCGGCGAACACCGCCCGTGCCTTGCCCGCGTTCGAGGCCGCGCATCCCGATCGCCAGCCCGATGCCGATCCGCAGTGAGTGATGAGCGGCTGGTGGCGACACCCGCCGGCGTCCGCCTCGGCCCGCTCGACCTGATCGCGGACGGCGCCGCGCGCAACTTCGTGCTCCAGATGAAGGCGGGGCGCTTCCACGGCTTCGTGGTGCGGCGGGGCGAGGATGTGTTCGGCTATGTCGACCGTTGCCCTCATGCCGGTCTGCCGCTCGCGCAGACGCTCGACCATTATCTGACACCCGACGGTGCGCTTATTGCCTGCTCGTGGCACGGCGCGCTGTTCCGGCCGGAGGACGGACTGTGCGTCGGGGGCCCGTGCGCGGGGCAGACGCTGACGGCCTGGCCGGTGGCGGTGCGCGATGGCCAGATCGTGACGGCCTAAGCCGCCAGCAGCTTGCCCGCCTGCGCACGGGCCTCGTCGGTCACCTCAGCGCCCGATAGCATGCGCGCGATCTCCTCGCGGCGCTCGCCCTCGTCGAGCAGGCGGACGCCGGTACGGGTGACGGTGCCGTCATGGCTCTTGGCGATCAGCAGCTGGCGGTCGGCGCGCGCGGCGACCTGAGGGCTGTGCGTCACCACCAGCAGTTGCGCCTTGGCCGAAAGCCGCGCCAGCCGATCGCCGATCGCGGACGCCACTGCGCCGCCGACGCCGCGATCGATCTCGTCGAAGATCATCGTGCGCGCACCGCCCGCCTCCGCCAGCGCCACCTTGAGCGCCAGGATAAAGCGGGAGAGTTCCCCGCCCGATGCGATCTTCACGAGCGGCGCGAACGGCGCGCCCGGGTTGGTGGAGATCAGGAACTCGACCCGATCGCGGCCGTCCGCGCCCCATTGCGCCTCCGGCAGCCGCTCGATCGCGGTGCGGAAGCGCGCAGCGTCGAGTTTGAGTGGCGCCAGCTCGCCCGCCACCGCCTTGTCGAGCCGCGCCGCCGCGGCGGTGCGCGTGTCGGACAACGCGGCTGCCTCTTGCTCATAGCCGGCCCGCGCCGTCGCCACCGCGCGTTCGAGCGCCACCAGGCCCTCGCCGCCCGCCTCGATGCGTGAAAGCCGCGCTTCCAGCTCCTCGGCAAGCGCCGCGAGTTCGTCAGGCTGGACGCGGTGCTTGCGCGCCAAGCCGCGCAGGTCGAACAAGCGCGTCTCGATGCTGTCGAGCCGCTCGGGTTCGAAGGCCATCGCCCGGCCTGCGGCGGCGAGCGCATCCTCCGCTTCCGACGCCTCGATCACCGCGCGATCGAGGGCGGCCAGCGCGCTGCCCAGCGCTTCATGTTCATGCGCGATGCGATCGAGCCGCCGTGCCGCCTGGCGAAGCCCCGCGAGCGCGCCGTCCGATCCGTCGAGGTGGCCGGAGACCTGCTCCAGGTCCTCGGCGAGCCGCGCGCCCTTCTGCATCGCAGCGCGATCCGCCGCGAGCGTCTCCTCCTCACCCGGCGCGGGAGCGAGCGTGCGCAGTTCGGCTACCGCATGTTCGAGCCACTCGCGATCGCGTTCTGCCGTATCGAGATCGGCGCGAGCCGCTTCCAGCGCCGCTTCGGCCGAGCGCCAGCGGGTGTGGGCCGCTGCCACCGGCGCGGTATCGGAGCGAGCGAATGCATCGAGCAGCGCGCGGTGGCCGCGTGCGTTCAGCAAGCCGCGATCGTCGTGCTGGCCGTGAATCTCGACCAGCCGGGCGCCGACATCGCGCAGCAGCGCGGCGGATACGGGCTGATCGTTGATAGAGGCGCGCGATCCGCCATCTGCCTTGACGATGCGACGTACGATCAGTGGTTCGCCGGGTTCGCCGTCCAGCCCGTTGTCGGCGAGCAGCGCAGTCACGACCGCATCGTCGCCGCAGTCGAAGCTGGCGGTGACGACCGCGCGTTCGGCGCCGTGGCGTACCAAGCCGCTGTCGGCCCGCGTGCCGAGCGCCAGCCCGAGCGCATCGAGCAGAATCGATTTGCCGGCACCGGTCTCGCCGGTCAGCGCGCCCAGCCCGGCGGAGAAATCGAGATCGAGGGCCTCGATTAGCACCACGTCGCGAATGGCCAGCCGGGTCAGCATCGCGGGACCTCTAGCCGATCATCGCGCCCAAGAGAACAGCGCGCGAACGCTTCGGCGGGATCACCCCTTCTTGTGCTTCTTCTCGGCCTGATCGATCTTGTGCTTCTTTTCGCGCACTTCGCCGGCCGTCGGCGCCTTCTTGTTCATCAGGTTGAAGGCGCGCCCGTACCATTTGGAGCCGGGATAGTTGTTGCCGAGCACGGCGGCGGCCTTCTGCGCCTCGGCCGGCACGCCGAGCGCCAGATAGGATTCGGTCAGCCGCTCGAGCGCCTCGGGGATGTGCGTGGTCGACTGGTACTTGTCGACGACGACGCGGAAGCGGATCACCGCGGCCAGCCACTGCGAGCGGCGCTCGTAGAAGCGGCCGATCTCCATCTCCTTGCCGCCGAGATGGTCGTTGACGAGATCG
>CAXTBZ010000148.1:0-4687 GCA_964242855.1 uncultured Sphingomonadaceae bacterium | reverse complement strand
GGCGCCAGGACGGCGATGCCCGGATCGGCCTCGCGATCACCGCCGCCGGTCGCGCTATCATCGCCGTTGAGGAGCCGGACGACGCCGGGACCGGGGCGCCGGCCGCTCCTGCGGTGGCAGACGATATCCCCGGTAAGCCTGCAAGCAAGATCGCGACCGTGCTCAAAATGCTCCGCCGGGACGGCGGCGCTACGCTTACCGACATGGTCGAGGCAACCGGGTGGCTGCCACATACCACGCGCGCCGCGCTGACCGGCCTTCGCAAGAAGGGGCATGCGATCACGCGCACCGGCGAAACCGGCGCATCACGCTACACCGTTACCGCAGCGTGACCGGGATGACGCCGCTCGCGAAGCAACTCGACCGGCTGGCGGCTTTGCCGCCAGCCGCCCTCGCCGACGAATGGGTGAAACTGTGGAAGGCGCCCGCCCCTCGCCTGTCGCCCGACCTGCTGCGGCTGGGCCTCGCATACCGGGCGCAGGAGAAGGCGCTGGGCAAACTGCCGGCGCGGGTGGCGCGTGCGCTGCAGTCGCCGTCGTCAGCCCCGCCGACCAAAGCCGGCACCCAGTTCGTGCGAAGCTGGAACGGTCGGAGTGTCACCGTGCTCGTTACCGACGATGGCTATCTGTTCGAGGACCGGGTCTATCGCTCGCTCACCGCGATCGCACGCGAGGTCACCGGTGCCGGCTGGTCGGGACCGCGCTTCTTCGGGCTGACCGGTCGTGGCTAAAGCCGGCGGCACGATCCGCTGCGCGGTCTATACGCGCAAATCGACCGAAGAGGGTCTCGAACAGGCGTTCAACAGCCTCGACGCACAACGCGAGGCATGCGAGGCTTATATCCTAAGCCAGCGCCACGAGGGCTGGACGTTGGTCAAAGCCGCCTATGACGACGGCGGCTTCTCGGGCGGCACGATGGAACGGCCTGGGCTCAAGCGGCTGCTCGCCGATGTCCAGGCTGGCCTTGTCGATGTCATCGTCGTCTATAAGGTCGATCGGCTCACGCGCGCGCTGTCGGACTTCGCCAAGATCGTCGATGTGCTCGATGCACGCGGCGCCTCGTTCGTCTCGGTGACGCAAGCCTTCAACACCACCACCAGCATGGGACGCCTCACACTCAACGTACTCCTCTCCTTCGCGCAGTTCGAACGTGAAGTGACCGGCGAGCGTATCCGCGACAAGATTGCCGCCTCTAAGAAGAAGGGCATGTGGATGGGTGGCAACGTCCCGCTCGGCTACCGTGTCGTCGACCGCAAGCTGCTGATCGACGAAGCCGACGCCGAGACGGTGCGCCATATCTTCAACCGGTATGTGGCACTTGGATCGGCAAGGCCATTGATCGAAGAGCTGCGAACCGGCGGCTACCGCACCAAGGTCCGCCCCAGGTCCGATGGCAGCCCACCGATTGGCGGCGTTCCCTTCGAACGCGGGATGCTGTTCGCGATGCTGTCCAACCGCATCTACCGCGGCGACATCGTCCACAAGGGTGATGCCCGGCCTGGCGAGCATGAAGCGATCATTCTCCCCGAGCTCTGGGACGCCGTCCAGCGTACGATCACGGCGAACAAGGTCGAACGGAAGACCGGGGTCAATCTGCGCGAGCCGAGCCTGCTGGCTGGCATCTTGCGCGACGGCGAGGGCCGTCGGATGTCACCGAGCCATGCGGTCAAGTCGGGCAAACGGTATCGCTATTACATCACGCATGCGTCCGAGCTTCGCGACGGTGCACCCGCGGCGTGGCGGATGCCTGCCCATGACCTTGAGGCGGCGGTCGTCCTGCGACTGGAGGCGCTGCTCCTCGATCGGCGTGCGCTCCGCCAGTTGGTTGAGAACGACGCGGCGGCCATCGCATCGACCTTCACCATTGCCGCTGCGACCGCCGCGAAGCTGGACACGCATCATGGCCGCAAGACGCTGGTCAGGACGCTGGCGACACAGGTTCGTGTCGAAAATGATCGTATCGTCGTGGATATCGATCGCGCGGCGCTGCACCGGATCCTTGGGCTCGAGCAGTCGGGCGATAACGCGCCGATGGTGATCACAGCGCCGGCGGTGCGCGTACGGCACGGCAAGGATGTGAAGCTGGTCCTCGCCGGCGACGACGGTATCGCGACAGCCCGTGACCAATCCCTGGTCGCGCTGCTCGCCGAAGCACGGGTCGTCAAAGATGCTGTACTGACCGCGCCCGACCTGTCGATGAAGGCGATTGCCACACAGATGGGCAAATGCACGACGCGTGCGACCCGGCTGATGCGCATCGCCTGGCTCGCGCCCGAGATCGTCGAAGCCATCAGCAAGGGGCGTCACCCACCGCGGCTCACACCGTCCAGGCTGCTCGCGGCCGACATCCCGGCGTGCTGGACGCAGCAACGGACGATGCTCGGAATGCCCTGACGCAGCCCGCCGTGAGATAAGTGGAGTTTGGAAATGGGCCTCGGGAGACCGGGGCCTATTTTTGTGCCTGAAGACCACTACTGCCGGTCTCCCGGCTCCACTGGACGTCGGGCGCCTCGAATAACGCCCCACATTCGGGGCTGTTTCGGCAGTGCCCCGAAGACTAACTCATTATTATCGGACGATAAAAACGGTGGTGCGCGACGCAGTCAGGAGCGAACCGGTCTCTGACGTCATTCCCACGTTTAATGGGAATAATTGGGGATTCGGCGCCTGAAAGCCCGTCGGAATGGTCTGGCTCGGCTGATAGCGGATATATTACACCGCAAACGGCGAGGTTTCCCGCGGAATGAAATTGGGTATTCCCGCCTCATTGACATTAGCTCCACGCCAGGTTTTGGCGATAAATCTCGATATCACTCCGGTTTACTTTCGTTGCTTCCGCATGGATTGACTTTCGCGGCAGTCCTGCTTACCTTGTATCTGCTATCTAACGATGGTGATCCGATCGCTTGGGCGTACGGGTGCTGAGAAGACGAGGCGGCCTTCAGGGCCAACGCAGCGCTAACTACGGTCTGCGGACCGAGGGTGCGGCGATCAAGTCGGTGCTGGCGAAGCCAGGGCCACACACCCCTCCCCTCAGCAGTAGGCCGCCATGACCAGACAACAGCGATCCACACGTTCCAGAATTAACTTTGACGCGATCCGTCTAGAGATCGAGTATGTCGCGACCCGTCGCGTGTGGGCGAGGCACCGCCAGCTCAAGAAGCATGGCGCGGCTCAGATCCGAAAGCTTGCGGACGGTATTGACCGGCACGGCTTCCTCGTCCCCCTCATCGTCGACGAAGAGCTTGGACTAATCTCGGGTCATGCCCGGCTTGCCGCCGCCGAGTTGCTTAACCTCGAGAGCGTCCCTGTCGTTCGCGTCGATCACCTCAGCGATGAGCAGCTCCGCATCGTTCGCATATTCGACAACAAGATCGCTGAGGACAGCGAATGGGACGAGGAAGCGTTGGTGCTCGAGTTCAACGAGCTTCAGCTCATCGAGCCCGAACTCGACCTTAGCGACAGCGGTTTCGAGGTTGGTGAAATCGATGCCATGGCCGGGCGTGCGCGCACCGCGGCGCTTTCGGATCTCGACCGCATCCCCGAACCGGCTCAGAAGATGCAGTCGATCACGCGACCAGGCGATCTGTGGCTTTGCGGACGCCACCGATTGCTGTGCGGCGACAGCACCGATCCGGCGACGATCGCGGAGCTCACCGGCGACACGAAGATCCGGCAGCTTCTCACCGACCCACCCTACAACCTACCGACCAAAGCGTTTTCGTCCACCGGCCGCTTTTCAGATTTTGAAATGGCGGCAGGCGAGATGTCGTCCAGCGATTTCGCCAGCTTCCTGGCGCGCTTCCTGGCGGCCGCTGCACCGACGCTGGTCGACGGTGCGCTGATCTACGCCTTCATGGATCACCGACATATCGGCGAACTTCTCGCGGCGGCAGCCAAGGTCGATCTATCGTATGTGAACCTGCTGGTCTGGGTGAAGGGTCAGGCCGGCCAGGGTAGCCACTACCGGTCAGGTCACGAGCTGGTCGGCCTGTTTCGGCATGGCGACGGCGCGATCCGCAACAACATTCAGCTTGGCAGCTTCGGTCGCAATCGATCGAACGTGCTCTCCTACCCCGGTGTTCGCGGCAAGGCTGGCGGCGGCGCGAGGGCACTCGCCATGCATCCGTCGGTGAAGAACATCGCAATGATCGCGGATCTGATCCTCGACGCCACCGCGCCGGGCGAGGCAGTTCTCGACAGCTTCGGCGGTAGCGGCACGACGCTGATCGCCGCTGAGAAGATCGATCGCGTGGCTTGCCTCTGCGAACTGTCGCCGGGCTACGTCGACGTAACCCTCGAGCGTTACGACGCGCTCGGCGGCGAGCCAGCGAGCCTCGCCGCGACCGGCCAGACCTTTGCGGAAGTCGCGGCCGAGCGCCTGGCCGGCGGGGAAGCGCTATGATCGACGACGACACACCCCCGCCGCCGATCGAGGTCAAGCTCAAGACCGACGGCACGCTGGATGGCCGCGGTCATGCCGAGGGATCGAAGCCAACACGGTTTGCTGCAGACGATGGCCGCCGCCGCCCGGGCCGCCCGAAGGGCGCGATCAGCATCAGCACCGCCTATAAGCGCGCAGCAGCGCTGGCTGCGCACTACCGCGACAAGGACGGCAACAAGCGCCGCCTGCCGACGATGGACGCGATCGCACTGAAGCAGCGCGAGAAGGCGCTGAAGGGCGACGA
>CAXTBZ010000147.1:0-4770 GCA_964242855.1 uncultured Sphingomonadaceae bacterium | reverse complement strand
AGATCGCGGGCGAGAGCCCCTCGATATGATCGACGTCGGGCTTCTGCATCAGCTCCAGGAACTGGCGCGCATAGGCCGACAGGCTCTCGACATAGCGCCGCTGCCCCTCGGCATAGATGGTATCGAAGGCGAGGCTGGACTTGCCCGAGCCGGACAAGCCCGTGATCACGATCAGCTTGTCGCGCGGCAGATCGAGCGACACGTCCTTGAGGTTATGCTCGCGCGCGCCACGAACGGAAATATGAGTCAGCATGGGGAGGTCTGTTCCAGATTTGTTCGGGGGGAGCAAGCGGCGCAGCGGAAATGGGGGCGGGGAGAGATGGTGGCAAGTTGGGGGTGCTATGCTGTTGCCCTAACCAGCGAGCACGTAAGAGCCCTCTCCCGTTCGCGGGAGAGGGAGGGGACCCGCCGCCCGAGCGGCGGGGAGGGTGAGGGCACGTCTTCCTTGAACCCGTGGACTACCGCTTCCCCCGCCAGCCGAGCGAACACCGGTTCATCGCCGCCACGTCCGCGTCCCCCGACACCGCCGCTTCGCCGAGTTCGACCGCGCGGGTGAGTTGCTCCTCGCTGGCGTGGGCGTAGGCCGGGCGCCCGGCGATATGATCATACCAGCGCCCGCCGCACGCATTGTCGAGCAGGATACGCTGGAAGCAATGATCCGCGCTGATCGGCCACCTGCGCGCCCGCGCCAGCCCCGGCAACGTCTCGCGCGTGAGGGCGAGCCAGCGCGCTTCGAGGGCGGGGCGGTCTGCTATTTCTGGCGCTGGCTCAACGCCGAGCCGGCCGCCGTCTTGCTGGCCTTGGCGGTGCGCCCGTCTCGCAGCGTCTTCGAAGCGGCCTTGGCGGCCTTGGGCGAGGTCTTCTTGTCGGTCATGATGCAGGCTCCCTATGGAAACGCGAACGACTTGCCCCTAACGTGCGAAGCGTCCCCGCGTTCCCCATGCGTTCCGGCGGACGGGAGGGGTGTTTGAACAAGCTTTACTACGGCGACAATCTCGATGTCCTGCGGCGCAAGATCGCCAGCGGCAGTGTCGATCTGTGCTACATCGATCCGCCGTTCAACTCGAAGCGCAACTATTTCCAGATCTACAACAACCAGGGCAGCGAGGATCGCGCGCAGGCGCAGGCGTTCGTCGATACCTGGAACTGGGGCGACGAGGCGGTCGAAGGATTGGACTACATCCTCGACATCGACCGCCTGCAAGGCAACGCAGACGGCGTGCGCTGGACCGAGCAGACGGTGGCGCTGATCCGCGGGCTGGAGCAGGTGCTGGGGCGCGGATCGCTGCTCGCCTACCTTGTCCACATGACGCTCAGGATCGTGGAAATTCACCGCGTGCTGAAACCCACCGGCAGCTTCTATCTCCACTGCGACCCGACCGCCTCGCACTACCTCAAGCTGGTGCTGGATGCCGTGTTTTGCGGGCAGGGAGGAGAGTTCGTAAACGAGATCATTTGGAAACGGTCGCACGCTCACAGCGATGGGGCGCAGGGCTCAGCACATTACGGGCGGGTCAGCGATACCATCTTGTTCTATTCGAAATCTCTAAGGCGCCTTTGGAACGAACAATATACGCCCTACGATCAGTCTTACGTTGATCGCGATTACCGAAGAGTGGATGTTGATGGCCGCAGATATCGGCTCGACAATATTCAAGGACCAGGCGGAGAAGCGAAGGGCAATCCCTTCTACGAAATTCTGGGAGTTTCTCGCCACTGGCGATACTCACGGGAGCGCATGAATAAGCTGATAGAAGACGGAAGGATTATCCAGACCCGACCTGGAGCGGTTCCTCAGTATAAGCGCTTCTTAGATGAGATGCCTGGCGTGCCTCTCCAAAATATTTGGACAGACATTCCTGTCATCAATAATCGCTCAAAAGAAGGGCTCGGCTATCCCACTCAAAAGCCGGAAGCGTTGTTGGAGCGTATTCTGAGGACGTCCTCGAACGAAGGCGACACGATCCTCGACGCTTATTGCGGCTGCGGTACCACTGTCGCGGTTTCGCAGCGGCTCAATCGCAAGTGGATCGGGATCGACATTACCTACCAATCGATCGCGCTGATCCTCAAGCGCTTCCAGGACACCTACGAGAAGAACGGCACCTGGCCCGAGGTCGAGGCCAACATTCTGCTAGACGGCGTGCCGCGCGATCTCGAATCCGCGATGGCGCTCGCCAACCGCAAGGACGACAAGACGCGCAAGGAGTTCGAGAAGTGGGCGGTGCTCACCTTCTCGCGCAACCAGGCGCGGATCAACGAGAAGAAGGGCGCCGATGGCGGGATCGATGGCATCGCGTACTTCCTCAAGGACCGGGGCGAGAACGGCAAGGCGATCTTCCAGGTGAAATCCCGCCCCGGCAACCGCGCCGATCTGGCGACGCTGAACAGCGACCGGCTGCGCGAAAAGGCCGAGTTCGGCTTTCTGATCTGCACGTCGCTGCCGACCAAGCCGATGCGCGACGAGATCGCGGCCGCTGGCAAGTACAAGAACCCGCTGCTCCAGCGGGAGGACGATCGCCTGCAGGTGGTGACCGTGGCCGAATTGTTCGATCGGCCCGGCGTGCCGGGCAAGCGGCTCGATCTGCCGATGGCGCGCATCGATGCGGTGAAGGCGGCACAAGCGCTCGGCGACGAGGCCAAGCAATCAATCCTCGACCTGTGACCCCATGACCGACATCCCCGTCGATACCGCCACTGACGGCGCGCAGCCTGCCGCCAGGCGCACCGGGGTGCCGCGCTTCGATGTCGCGATCTCGATCGCGGCGATCGTCATCTCGGCGGTGTCGCTCTACACCGGGATCGACAATGCGCGCGTCCAGCACAAGCTGCTCGCCGCGAGCAGCTGGCCGTTCCTCGGCGCGCTGGTAAGCAATGGCGATGGCGGCAAGGACGATATCGTCATCGGCCTCGCCAACAGCGGGGTGGGGCCGGCCAAGCTCAAGAGCTTCGAACTGTTCTACAAGGGCCAGCCGCTGCGATCGGGGATCGATCTGCTCCAGCGCTGCTGTGGCCTCGCCGCCGACGTGCCTACGATCCGCCGCCAGCTGCCCGGCGGCTTCGGCTATTCGGTCGCCGACGAGACGGTGCTGCGCGCGGGCGAGAGCGACGACGTGCTCACCTTCCACCAGGGTGCTGCGGCGGCAGGTTCGTTGCCGGCCAAAGGCGCGGCGATGAGAGGCGCGGCCGACCCGCAGGTGATGCGCCGCCTCACCGCCGAGATCAGCCACGTCACCTTCCGCGCCTGCTATTGCTCGGTGCTCGACGAGTGCTGGATCGGCGATCTGTGGACGACGCGGACCACCCCGGTCGCCGCCTGCCCCGCCCCCGAACACCCCTTCCACCCTGCGGGGCGGTGAGGGGCATGTTTGTTCGGTGCATCCGTCTGCGCCTAGCCAACCCTCCGTTCGTCCCGAGCGTAGTCGAGGGATGTGCAGCAGGCGCAGCAGCCGATGTCTCGACTTCGCTCGACACGAACGGTTTAGCAAATTCGCAGCCTTCTAGTTACCCGTCCTCAAGCCCCCTGCCGCCGCGCGAGGAAGGCAAGGCGCTCGAACAGCATCACGTCGGCCTCGTTCTTGAGCAGCGCGCCGTGGAGCGGGGGGATCGCCTGGCGGATGTCCTTCGATTGCAGCACGTCGAGCGGCATGTCCTCGTGGAGGAGCAGCTTCAGCCAGTCGATCAGCTCGCTGGTCGAGGGCTTCTTCTTGAGGCCGGGGACCTCACGCACCTCGTAGAAGATGTCGAGCGCGCGGGCGACGAGGCGCTTCTCGATGTCCGGGAAGTGAACCCCGACGATCGCCTGCATCGTGGCGCGGTCGGGGAAGCGGATGTAGTGGAAGAAGCAGCGGCGCAGGAAGGCGTCTGGCAGCTCCTTCTCGTTGTTCGACGTGATCACCACGATCGGCCGCTCGCGCGCGGTGATCCGCTCGCCGGTCTCGTAGACGTCGAAGCTCATCCGATCGAGCTCCTGGAGAAGATCGTTGGGGAACTCGATGTCGGCCTTGTCGATCTCGTCGATCAGCAGCACGGGCAGTTCGGGCGCGGTGAACGCCTCCCACAGCTTGCCCTTGCGGATGTAGTTGGCGATGTCGTGGACGCGCGCATCGCCGAGCTGGCCGTCGCGCAGGCGGGCGACCGCGTCATATTCGTAGAGCCCCTGGTGCGCCTTGGTGGTCGACTTGACGTGCCATTCGATCAGCGGCGCGCCGGCGGCCTGCGCGATCTCGTAGGCGAGCACGGTCTTGCCGGTGCCGGGCTCGCCCTTCACCAGCAGCGGCCGGCGCAGCGTGACCGCGGCGTTCACCGCCACCTTCAGATCGTCGGTCGCGACATAGGCGTCGGTGCCGGTAAAGCGCATGAGGCGGTTATCCTTGGTCCTGGTCGATCGGGTCGGCTGCCGACATGCGGGGAAACGTGGCGATTTGCTACCCTTCGCGTGGGGCTGCGGGAGAGTAGCGGCGACGAATGTTGCAATTCCACGAAACTTTCCGCGATCGAATCGTTGACGGCCTGGGGCGACCTGGTTAGAGGGCCCTTCACCGCGGCGGACCGGCCTTGAAGGACGGATCGCTGCACGGCCCCGGATCGCGTGAGCGATCTAATGGCTTGCTCTTTTGGTGAGAGGCGGTTACCTACGGGGTTTCCGCTCGGCAAATCTTCGGATCGGCAACGATCCCCTCGAGATAAGAATCGGGGGCAGGAGAGGCGTCGGCGTTCATTCTCATTGTTGGTTGGATGAAGGGACATGCGGGCGGCGGCTCGGCGTGC
>CAXTBZ010000146.1:0-4779 GCA_964242855.1 uncultured Sphingomonadaceae bacterium | reverse complement strand
CGATCGGCCAGATCAATTATGCCGCATCGAAGGCCGGCGTGTTGGGGGAAACCATGTCTGCCGCGCGGGAATGGGGAAAGCATAACATCCGCGTCAACAGCGTCTATTTCGGCATGGTCGAAACACCAATGACCGAGACGGTGCGCGGCGAGAAATTCCGTGACACCTATCTAGCGCGCATCCCATTAGGCCGTTTCTCGACCCCCACGGAGGTCGCCAAGCCGGTCTGTTTCCTGCTGTCCGATGCTGCCTCGTTCATCACCGGGCAGCATCTCGGCGTGAACGGCGGGATGTTCATTGCAGTATGAGCCCAGGAGCGGCCAATCGGCGCAACCTCACAGGTTTGCGATCGCGGCTTGACCAGAACGACAGATGCAGAGGTTACGATGATGCGTGAAGCGCTAATATACGATGCGGTCCGCACGCCGCGGGGGCGCGGCAAGCAGGATGGCGCACTGCGCGAGATCACGGCGTTGTCGCTCGCGACGCAGGCGCTGGAGGCTATCCGCGACCGCAACGCGCTCGATACGGCGCGGGTCGAGGATGTCGTGCTGGGATGCGTTGATGCGGTTGGTGAACAGGGCGGCAATATCGCCCGCGCCGCTGTGCTGCAGGCCGGCTTCGCGATCGGCACGTCAGGAGTGCAGGTCAACCGCTTCTGCGGCTCGGGGCTGGAGGCGTGCAATATCGCGGCGGCCAAGATCATCGCAGGCGAAGTAGATATGGCGATCGGTGGCGGCGTCGCCAGCATGAGCCGCGTTACGATGGGCTCCGAAGGATCGGCGCTTGGCAGCGATCCGGGCGTGATGTTCCCGACTTACACGTTACCCCAGGGTGTCGCCGCAGATCTTGTTGCGACGCTTGACGGCTTTTCACGGGCCGATGTCGATGCCTATGCGGCGGCGAGCCAGCAGCGCGCATCGGCTGCGTGGGCGGAAGGGCGTTTCGCCCGATCGATCATTACCGTCAAGGATCAGCTCGGTCTGCGGCGGCTCGATCGGGACGAGCATGTTCGCAGCGACACCACGGTGCAATCGCTGGCGGCGCTGTCGCCGGCCTTTACCCAGATGGGTGAAATGATCTTCGACGCGGTGGCGTCGCAACGTTATCCTCAGGTCGAGCGGATCACGCATGTGCATCATGCCGGCAACTCCGCCGGCATCGTCGATGGTGCCGCTGCGGTGCTGCTCGGCTCGCGTGAGGCGGGGGAAGCGTCCGGGCTGAAGCCGCGCGCCCGCGTGCGGGCGATGGCCTCTACCGGCTCCGATCCTTCGATCATGCTGACCGGTCCTGCACTGGTCGTCGAGAAACTGCTCCGGCGCGAAGGCATGACGCCTGCCGATATCGATCTGTTCGAGCTGAACGAGGCGTTCGCGGCCGTTGTGCTGCGGATGATGAAGGCGCTGAACATCCCCCACGACAAGATGAACGTCAACGGCGGCGCGATCGCGATGGGGCACCCGCTGGGCGCGACCGGCGCGATGCTGCTCGGCACGGCCCTCGACGAGCTCGAGCGCACAGACAAGGAGCGCGCGGTCGTGGTGCTCTGCGTCGGCGGCGGCATGGGCACTGCGGCGATGATCGAGCGGGTCTGACGCGGACGAAAATTTGAACGAGGAAAGACGATGAAGCATTGGACGATCGAGATCGACGCCGACGGCATCGCGCTGGCGCTGTTCGATATGGCGGGAAGCCGCGCCAATACGCTTAGCAACGAATCGATCGCCGAGCTCGGCGAGATCGTCGCGCGAGTCCGCGACGATGCGGCGATCAAGGGGCTGGTCATCGCATCCGGCAAGCCCGGCAATTTTTGTGCGGGCGGCGATCTTCCCGATCTTGATCAGCTTGCCGGCCCGCCCGATCCGGCGCGAGCGCAGCAAATCCTCGCCGCCGATTTCGATCGCTTCTCGCGCGGTCATGCGATGTTTCGCGCGCTGGAGACGAGCGGCAAGCCCGTGGCCTGCGCGATCGAGGGGCTGGCGCTCGGCGGCGGCGTCGAGCTGGCGATGGCGTGCCATTACCGCGTCGTCGGCGGAGAGAAAGCCAAGCTCGGCTTTCCCGAGGTCAGCATCGGGCTGATGCAGGGCGGCGGCGGCACCCAGCGCCTGCCGCAGCTTGTGGGCGTACAGGCGGCGCTGAAGATGCTGCTCGATCCGCGACCGATCACCGCGGCGGAGGCTCACAAGATCGGGCTGGTCAATGCGCTTGTCCCCGCCGGCGAGGCGATCGCCGCCGCGCGCAGCTGGATCGTTGGGGGCGGCGATGCCGTGCAGCCTTGGGATAAGAAGGGCGCCAAGATCCCCGGCGGCGCACCGCATCAGCCCGGCGTTTCGGATGGAATCGCGGTGGCGACGGCCATGTCGCGCAAGATGCTGTTCGGCAATTATCCCGCCCAGAAGAACATCCTCTCGGCAGTTTATGAAGGCACGCTGGCGCCGTTTGACGCTGCGCTGCGCATCGAGACGCGCTATTTCGTCAAGACCTTGCGCTCGCCTGAGGCCAAGGCGATGATCCGATCGCTGTTCACCTCACCCAAGCAGCTGGCCGGGGGCGCCAACCGCCCTGCCGGCGTTCCGCAGGCAACGTTCGACAAGGTTACCGTGCTCGGCGCGGGGCTGATGGGCGCGGGCATTGCTTATGTGCAGGCCGCAGCCGGGATCGATAGCGTGCTGATCGATCGCACGCAGGAAGCCGCCGACAAGGGCAAGGACTATGCCCGCAAGGTGACCGCCAAGGCGGTGGAGCGCGGCCAGATGTCGCAAGACAAGGCCGATGCGCTGCTGGCGCGGATCACCGCAACCACCGATTACGCGCAGGTCAAGGGATCGCGGCTGGTCGTAGAGGCGGTGTTCGAGGACCGCGCGGTCAAGGCCGAGGTCACGCAACTCGCGGAGGCGCAGATCGACGCGCACGCGATCATGGCGACTAATACCTCGACCCTGCCGATCACCAGTCTAGCGACAGCGTCGGAGCGGCCCGAAAACTATATCGGGCTGCACTTCTTCTCGCCCGTCGAGCGGATGGGGCTGGTCGAGATCATCCGGGGCGATAAGACCAGCGACGCCACGCTGGCGGCGGCATTCGATTATGTTGCGGCGATCGGCAAGACACCGATCGTGGCTAAGGATGCGCGTGGTTTTTACACTTCGCGGACAATTACGAAATATCTCGATGAACCCTGTGAGATGCTAGCCGAGGGAATCGCACCCGCCATCATCGAGAATATCGGCAAGAGCACCGGTATGCCGATGGCGCCGTTCGCGCTGGCCGATGCGATCGGGCTGGAATTGCCGATCCACGTCCGCAGCCAGACCAAGGCCGATCTTGGCGACGCCTTCGTTCCGTCCAAGGCGGATGAGATACTGGGCGCGCTGGTCGCGCATGGCCGGCTCGGCCGCCGGAATGGCAAAGGCTTCTACGATTATTCGGAGGACGGCCGCGACAAGAGCCTGTGGGCGGGTCTGTCGTCGATCGCCGAGCCGACGGTGACCGATGCTTTCGATTCGACGCTGCAGCGCGATCTCCGCAATCGGATGCTCTACGGCTTGGCGCTCGAGGCCGCGAAATGTATCGAAGAGGGCGTCATCACCGACCCGCGCGAGGCCGATCTCGGCGCGCTGATGGCGTTCGGCTTCCCGTCCTGGACCGGAGGGCCGATTTCGCTGATCGACATGCTTGGCGTGCAGGCGTTCGTGGAGCAGTGCGACCGTCTGGCCGATCAGTGCGGCGAGCGTTTCCGCCCCGGCACGATGCTGCGTGACATGGCGCGCGATGGCCGGAGTTTCTATGGATCCCCGGAGCCGTCAGCGGACGCGATCGCCGCCGAGTGAAATCCGCCGTCCCACATCCGTTCAGCACGAACGGATGTGCGTAACGCGGTCAAGTCCTACCGGCGAATGAACTTCGAATAGAAATGCGGCATATCGAGCTGGCCGAGGATGCCCGGCTTGGCCGCGCACACGGCATTGATCGCATTGATCGGGTGCAGCGCGGTGAACGCGCAGCCGTCATACAGCCCGATGCTCATCTCGGTATGATAGCTCGGTTCGCCCGTCACGGTGATCTGATATCCCGCCTCGCTGCCGTGCAGCGGCTGCTCGAAATCGCGGCCGGCATCCTCGTGCGTGCGCTCGATCTTGCGATAGATGATGAGCGGCTCGCCTTTGTACATGCCAGTCATCGTCCAGCGCACTGCGGCGATCGTGTTAGCCAGCCCCTTGCCCCAGGCAGCCTCATAATCATGATCGAGCGCGCGCGTCTCGTAGCTGTGCGTGATCTCGTCGAGCTCGACGCCAAGATAGTCGGCGATGCCCCAGACGGTGCTCTCGTGCCAGCCGCGGCCGATATCATCGTAAAACATCGGCGCCCTGAAATCGAGCGGCTCGTTGAAGCCCCAGTTCACGATCGACAGGAAACTGCCGTAGCCGTTGAGGTTGCAGATCTCGCAGACGTTGACGCAGTCGATCCGCCCGGCGCCGGAAAGCAGGCTAAACAGGTGGCCGGTCGTCATATAGCCGGGATCGGTGCCGCCGCAGAAAATGCTCGACTGACCCTTCTCGCACGCCTCGGCGATCGGCATGACGAACTCCTGCCGGCCACGCGCCGGCGCGATCAGGTCCATCATCGCCGGGCCGACGACGTTGGTGCCGGCTTTGAGGAAGGGGATTACCTCCTGCACGCATTCGGCTTCGCGGTGCGAATAATTGCCCTGGTAGACCAGGCAGTCCGCCTTGAGCGCGAGCAGTTCTTCGACATTGTCGGTGGCGATGACGCCGGTGG
>CAXTBZ010000145.1:0-4794 GCA_964242855.1 uncultured Sphingomonadaceae bacterium | reverse complement strand
GCCGAGGGCGGCACGCTGCTGCTCGACGAGATCGCCGAGATGCCGATCGCGCTTCAAGCCAAGCTGCTCCGCGCCATCCAAGAGCGCGAGGTGCTTCCCGTCGGCGCCACGCAAGCCGTGAAGATCGACGTCCGCATCATCGCGGCGGCCAACCGCGAGCTCGCCACCGAAGTGGCCGAAGGGCGGTTCCGCGCCGATCTCTACTGGCGCCTGAACGTCATGCCGCTGGCGCTCAAGCCGCTGAAGGCCCGCCGTCTCGACATCCGCGCGATCACCGCCGCGCTCATCCTGCGCCACACCCGTTCGGGCGAAAGCGTCGCCTGGCCGACCGCCAACGCGCTCGATCGGCTGATGGCACACGAATGGCCGGGCAATGTCCGCGAGCTCGACAATGTGGTCCAGCGCGCGCTGCTGCTGCGCCTGGGCGACCGCATTGAAGCCGACGATCTCGCCATCGAGGTGATGGCGCACGTAGTGCCGCAGCTCTCGGTCGTCGGCGCAACCCCCGTCGGCAAGCTCGCCGAGGTCGCCCGCACGTCCGAGGCGGAGGCGATCCGCATCGCGCTCGAGGAGAGCGGCGGCAAGCGTCTACTCGCCGCGGCCAGGCTCGGCATCTCGGAGCGCACGCTTCGCTACCGCCTCGCAGAGATGCGTGAGCGGCAGGCGGCTTGAGGACAGGCACGATGACCACGATCACCCCCACCAGCCTGATGGCGCTGAGGAACCAGATCCTCCAGCAGAACGCGACGCTGCAGAAGGCGGCGGCGAGCGGCCCCGCCGCGATCACGCCCGCCTCGGTCACCGACCCGACGAAGGGTGCGGCGACAGCGAGCCCGGCCACTGATTTCGGCGCGACGCTGAAGGGCGTGCTCCAGCAGGTCAACGGCCTCCAGAGCCAGGCGGAGGACGCGTCGGTTTCCTACGAGCGCGGCGAGACCACCGATATCGCATCGGTGATGCTCGCCCGCGAAAAGGCCTCGGTCGGCTTCCAGGCGACGCTGCAGGTCCGCAACAAACTTCTGTCCGCATACAAGGACATCATGAGCATGCAGGTATAACATGGCCGAGATCGCAGCAACCCCGAACGAACTCGTCCGCAGCCTGCCGGCGCCGCTCTCCGCGCTTGGCAAGTCCGATGCATTTGCCCGGATCAGCGACATGGCCCGTCAGCCGGCGATCGCCAAGGCGATGCCGATGCTTGGCATCCTTGGCGTGCTGGTGGCGGCTGCGCTCGCCTGGGCGACGCTCCACACCGGGCCGCAACGCAACCTGTTCTCCGGCCTCGGCGATGCCGACAAGTCCGCGGTCGTCCAGTCGCTCGAAACCGCGGGCATCAAGTACAGCCTCGATGCCGACAGTGGCGCGCTGACCGTGCCCGAAGACAGCTACTACAAGGCGAAGATGCTGCTCGCGAGCCAGGGCCTGCCCAAGGCGGCCCCTGACGGCGACACGTTGATCTCCAGCCTGCCGATGGGCGCCAGTCGCGCGGTCGAGGGCGCGCGCCTCCAGCAGGCGCAGGAGATGGACCTCGCCCGCACGATCGAGGCGATCGACGCGGTGCAATCCGCCAAGGTGCATATCGCAGGCGACCAGCCGAGCGTGTTCCTCCGTGACGACCAGAAGGCGCAGGCCTCGGTAATGCTGACGCTCAACCAGGGCCGGACGCTCTCCGACAGCCAGGTGCAGGCGATCCTCCATCTCGTCGCCTCGTCTGTCTCGGGGCTCTCGCCCGACGACGTGTCGGTGGTCGATCAGTCGGGTCACCTGCTGAGCGCGCAGAACGCCGATGGGCAGGACGCCAGCGACAAGCAGGTCCAGCTCCAGACCAAGGTCGAAGATCGCTACCGCCAGTCGCTCGGCTCGTTGCTCACTCCGATCCTCGGCGACGGCAACTTCACCGCCGAAGTCCACGCCGATCTCGATTTCACTGAGGCCGCGTCGACTACCGAGAGCTATCCCAAGGACGGCGCGATGGTGTCGACCGAGCAGGGCCAGTGGACCAACGATCCGAGCGGCGCGGCCGGCGCCCCGGCTACCGGCATCCCGGGCGCGATCTCCAACACCGCGCCGGCGCCGGCTAAGCCCGCCGCCACGCCCGACGGCAAGCCCACTCCCGGCGGGCCGCAGGCCCCCGGCACTCAGCCCGGCCAGGCGACCGCCGCCGCCCAATCCAAGACCAACGAGACCTATAATCGCAGCTATGAGCTCGGCCACCAGGTGTCGGTCACCAAGAACCCGGTCGGCACGGTGCGCCGTCTGACTGTGGCGGTGGCGCTGCGCCAGCCGCAGGGCGGCAAGCCGCTCACCGCGCAGCAACAGCAGCAGATCCAGGATCTGGTGAAGGGCGCCGTCGGCTTCGACCAGAGTCGTGGCGACATCGTCTCGGTCTCGCAGCAGGCGTTCGTCGTCGATGCCGCCGCCGCCGGCCCCAAATGGTACGAGGCGAGCTGGGTGATGCTGATCGCGCGCAACCTGACGGCGCTCGCCGTCGCCGCGATCATCGTGTTCGGCATCGGCCGCCCGCTGCTCAAGCGCCGCGCCGCGCTCGCCGACCAGAAGATCGCCAACAAGTCCAAGGAGCGCGCCCAGGTCGGCCGAGAGATCGCCGGCGTGCTGAGCGCCCAGCAAGCCGAGGCCGCGGTCGGCAGCACCGGCGCGGTGACGCTCGATATGATCGAGAGCGCACCGGGCTATGCCGCCCGCGCCGCGCTCATCCGTAACTTCGTACGGCAAGACCCGGACCGCGCCGCGCTGGTCGTCCGTGATCTGATCCGCGCCGACATGCCCAAGGCCGAACCCGCCAATGCCTGAGATCGCCTTGACCAATGCCGCCGCCACAGCCGGCCCTTCGGGGTCTAGCGCTGCCGCCATCCTGCTGATGCTGCTTGCCGAGGACGAGGCCGCCCAGGTGCTGGGCCGGCTCGATCCCGACGAGGTGCAGCAGCTCGGCACCGCGATGTTCGAGGTCGCCGACGTGTCCGAGGACGAGGTCGACGACGTGCTCGATCAGTTCGTCGGCCGGGCGCGTGAACGCACCACGATCGGCTTTGCGGCCGACGGCCAGATCCGCACCATGATGGAGCGCGCGCTCGGCGCCGAGCGTGCCGAGAATATGCTCGCGCGCATCACCCCACCGACGCGATCCTCCTCGCTCGATTCGCTGAAGTGGATGGACGCCAAGACGATCGCCCAGCTGGTCGAGGCCGAGCATCCGCAGATCGCCGCGATCGTGCTCGCGCATCTGGAAGCAGGCGTTGCCGCCGACGTGCTCCAGCTGCTCCACGAAGATGTCCAGGCCGACGTGGTCTATCGCGTCGCGACGCTCGGCACCGTCTCGTCGGAAGCACTCGACGATCTCGAGCGGCTCCTGCTGCGCCAGGTCAACAAGGCCGGTTCCTCCGGCTCGGCGCCCAAGCGCGGTGGACCCAACGAGGCGGCGCGCATCGTCAACTCGACGCGCACCACCACCGAGCAGCGCGTCATCCGCCAGCTTGCCAAGCTCGACAAGAATCTCGCCCGCACGATCGAGGACGAGATGTTCGTCTTCGACAACCTGAACGCCCTCACCGAAAAGGATCTGGGCGCACTGCTGCGGAGCGTGGACAACGAGATCCTCATCGTCGCGCTCAAGGGCTGCGACCCGATGCTGCGCAACAAGATGTTCGGCTGCATGTCCAGCCGTGCGGCGCAATCCATCCAGGACGAGATGGCCGAACGCGGGCCGATGCGCCTGGCCGAGGTGCAGGAAAGCCAAAAGGCGGTCCTCGCGATCGCGCGCAAGCTGGCCGAGGCCGGCACGATCAGCCTCGGCGGCAAGGGCGAAGATTATGTCTAATTTTATGGGCGCGCAGCGCGTCTCCGTCTGGACCCAGCCCGATGCTGCCGGCCCGCCGCCGTTCGTGGCGTGGGGGCAGGCGCTGCGCCAGGCGTTCGAGGCGCCCGAACCCGAGATGTCGATCCCCGAACCGCCGCCGCTCGATATCGAGATGATGCGCGCTGAGGCGACGGCGCAGGGCTTTGCCGCCGGTATCGAGGCCGGCCGGTGCGAGGCGGACGGCGAGCGTACTGCGCTCCAGACGCTTGCCGCTAATCTGGCATCGCTGAAGGCGGAACCGACGCTCGGCCTCGGCGTGATGATCGCGGCGACCGTCGAGCGGTTGCTCCACCAGGTCGTCGGCGAAGTGGATGTGTGCCGCGAGACGCTGATGGATCGCGCCCAGGCCGCCGCCGCGCTGATCGGCGAGGAGACCCGCCCGGCGGTGCTCCGGCTCAACCCGGGCGACCTCGCGCGACTGGACGGGGCTGAGCTGCCGGTCGCGGCCGAGGCCGACGCGACGCTGGCGCCCGGCGAACTGCGGCTGGAAACCGCCAACGGATCGATCGAGGACAGCCCCGGGCTGCGCCTGGAGCGGCTGCGTGTGGCGCTGGACAGGATCGCAGCGGCACGATGACGTTGCTCGAAGACCGCGCCGCGGACCTGCTCAACAGCCTGACCATCCCCGATGCCGGCCCGCGCCGCATCGGCAAACTCCTCTCGTTCAACGGCCAGATGCTGGAAGCGACCGGCCTGTCGCTGCCGGTCGGCGCATCGGTGCGGGTGATCGATGCCGATGGCCACGCCACCCGTGCCGAGGTGGTCGGCTTCAAGGGCGATCGCTCGCTGATGATGGCGCTCGATGGCGAGGCCCCGCATTCGAGCGGCGGGCGTGTCGAGCCCGATTCGCGCGGCGGTACCGCAGAGGTCGGCCCCGAACTTCTCGGCCGCGTCGTCGATGCGACCGAGAAGTTCGGGGC
>CAXTBZ010000144.1:0-4950 GCA_964242855.1 uncultured Sphingomonadaceae bacterium | reverse complement strand
AACGGGTTTGGAGCAGCGCACATAGCTAGCCGAAACTCTGCGCGAGGCTGCCCATCGTCAGCGCCCAGCCGTCGACCAGCACGAACAGCAGCAGCTTGAACGGCATCGAGATGATCGTCGGCGACAGCATCATCATGCCGAGCGACATCAAGGTCGTCGCCACCACCAGATCGATCACCAGGAAGGGCAGGAAGATCAGGAAGCCGATCTCGAACGCGGTCTTGAGCTCGGAAGTGACGAACGCCGGCAGCAGGATGGTGAAGGGTATGTCGGCCGCACTCTGCACCTTGGGCGCATGCGCGATGCCGGTAAACAGCTCGACATCGGTTTTGCGGACCTGATGCACCATGAAGACATGCAGCGCGTCGGCTGACTTTGCGATCGCCTGTTCGAGCGGGATCTGGCCGCTGCCGTATGGCGTGATCGCAGTCTGGTTCACCTGATCGATCACCGGGCGCATGATGAAGAGGGTCAGGAACAGGGAGAGGCCGACCAGCACCTGATTGGGCGGTGTCTGCTGGAGGCCGAGCGCCTGGCGCAGGATCGAGAGCACGATGATGATGCGGGTGAAGCTCGTCATCATCAGCAGCAGCGACGGCAGCACCGTCAGCAGGCTCATCAGCACGAGGATCTGGAGCGAGAGCGACAGCGGCTTGCCGTCGCCCGACACTTGGCCGAGCGCCTTGTTCAAAGCCGAGGCCTGCACCGCACCGGGGCCGGACGGGTTCACCGCGCCGGTGCCCGGTGCGGCGGCAGCCTGAGCCAAGGCGGGATGCGAAAGCAGGAGCGCGACGAGCAATCCGGCAACGAGCAGCAGCACCGACATACCCCAGTGGCGCCGGACCGTCATCTCCGTCACCTACGCGTCCCCGTCATCGATATACTGCTGAAAGCCGGTTATCGGCGCTTCCGCCAGCACGTCCATCCGCCCGCGCGAGACACCGACGAGGATGCGCTTGCCTTCGAACTCCACCACAGCGATGCGTCCGCCCGTCGCGCCCATCGGCACCGCATCGACGATCCGCACCAGCTTGTCGCGCTGCCCGGCCATCGACAGGCCAGGCTGGAACTTGCGCAGCAGCCACAAGGTGCCGACCGCCATGCCCGCGACCAGCGCCAGCATCACGACCACGTTGAGCAGGTAGGTCCAGGTCATGCCCGGCGTTCGAGCCCCGCGAGCCGCGCTTCCGCCGCGATCACGTCGACCACGCGGATGCCGAAGCGGCCGTTGACGGTCACCACCTCGCCCTTGGCGACCAGCGTGCCGTTGACCAGGATGTCGAGCAACTCGTTGGCCTGGCGATCGAGCTCGACCACCGAACCTTCGTTCAGATCGAGCAGTTCGGAGAGCTTGAGCGAGGTCGAACCGACCTCCACCGACAGCCTGAGAGGGATATCCGCCAGCAGCCGGAAATTGCGACCGGCCGGGCTGTTCGGATCGTCGATGCCCGGAAAGGGCGCCTCACTCATGTCGTTCTATCCCCTTGAGGCCCGTCCGGTCAGCGGAGCCGATCGTCTCGATCTGGAACGCCGCGCGCCCTTCCTGCTCGCCGATCGTCCCTTCCGCAAGCCGTCTGTTGCCGACGATCAGCGGAACGCGCGGCGATAGCGTGATCGGGATCACGTCGCCGACCTTCAGCGCCATCAGCTCCTGCACCGAGAGTGTCGGCCGGGCGACCACCGATCGGACGGGAAAGGACACATTCTCCAGCGCGCGCGCCATCCGGAAGCGGAACTCGCTATCGACCGGGCCCGCCTCAGCGTGGATCTTGGCGGCAAGCTGCGCTTCGTGGGCGCGCATCGCGGTCAGCGGGAAGACGAGGTCGATCGTCGTTGCCCCCGGGCCGCCGCCGGCGATCGAGAAGCGCTGGACCACAACCGCCTCGTCACCGCGCACCAGGCTCGCATAGCCCGAATTGATCTCGCGTGAGGCGAGGCTGGGCTCCAGCGGCACGATCTCCTGCCACATCTCCACTACTGCGCCGGTAATCGCATCGGTGAGCCGCGCCAGCAGGCGCTCCTCCGCGGCGGTAAATTCGCGCTTGCGATTGGCGGCAGGCGTCGCCGCGCCGGTGCCGCCATAGAAGGCATCGACCAGCCGGCTGACGTAATCGGGCGCGATCGCGATCAGCATGCCGCCCTTCATCGGGCGAAGGCGGTAGAGGCTCAAAGATGTGAACTCGGGCAGCGCATCGCGCCACGTCTCGAAACGCGAGGTGAGCGCGGCTTCGGCTTCGACCTTGGGCTTCACCCGGACGAAGGGCTCCATGACATCGCGCAGCCGCCGCGCGAGCCGTTCGCCAACGCGGTCGAGCCCGGCCAGCCTGGCTCCCGGACGCAGCGCCTCACTGCCGAGCGCGAAGGGCTGCGCCTCCTTGCTCAGACCGGGATGTTCGCCGCTACCGTTCGGCTCCTTCGCCACGCTCGCCCCTCATGTCACCCGCCATCACCTTACTGGATGATGAAACTGGTGAAATAGACATCATCGACGCCGCCGTAACCCGTTTTCGAAACGAGTACCTTGTTCATCGCATCGCGGAGCTTGTTCTGGAGCGCGATCTTGCCCTCTGGCGTACCGAGTACGAACGCATCCTGGTTGGCGAGCACCTCTAGCACCGCAGAGCGGATCGGCATCTCGTTGTCCTTGAAGCCATCCAGCACCTTGGCATCGTAGAAGGTAGATACGCCGAGCGCGATCTGCGCGATCCCATCGGTATCGCGCAGGTTAGACGTGAACGGCTGGTCCATCGTGTAGTAGGACGCCTTGTAGCGCCGAGGATCGGGCTGGAAGCTTCCGACATCCTTGCCGACGGTGTTGGGGTCGGCACTCTGGCCGGCGCGCAGCACCAACTGGGGCGCGTTGGGATCGACGTGCGGGCCGGCGTGCGCCCCGCCCAGCCCCATCCCCGCGGCGACCATGCCACCCGCGATCCCGCCACCGACGAGCACCAGCCCGCCGACGACCATGATGATCAGCTTCTTCTTGCCCTTCTTCTTGGGCGCAGGTGCGGCGTCGTCACTCATCGCTCAAATCCTATGCGTACATGCCATCGGCGGGGCCGGCCGAGGAGACGGGTTCCGCCTCGCCTGCCGGTGCGTCCGCGCGACCTTCAGCGTTCTGGTTAACCGCAATTGGTTGCGATCGGGTTTGCGAGCCGTTGTTGGTGCTGCCGCTCCCCATTTGCGCCCCGAACCCCGGTTGACCGCGCGGATCGTGGCGCTGTTCGGCGTGCGCATTGCCCTGCCGGCGCGCATCGGCGGAGACGTCGACCTGCGCATTGGCGATGTGGAGGCCCTGCACGCGCGCCTCGGCGACCAGTTGCGGCCGGGCGTCGGCCAGCGCCACGCGCGCCGATTCGCTGCTCGCGGTGAGCGTCACCGCCGCACCTTCGACGCCGCGCGCGAGCTCGACCTGGACTAGGCCGAGATGCTGGGGCGCGACCTGGAAACGGAACGTACCCGACACATCGCCGGTGGCCGCAATATCGCGCGAGAGACCATCGAGCCACGCACCCTGCTTGGCGAGATCGAGCTGGCGGTCGGCGCTTCCGTCGGCGAGCTGCTGCGTGGCGGCGGGGATGATCGTGGCCGATGCGTCCGGCTGCGGCGTTTCGGCAGCCGGTGCTGGAGCCGCGGCGGCCAGCGTATCAATTCCGGCAGTCTTGCCGGCGGCAGCGGCGTCGCGGCCCTTGCGGGTTGCCGGGGCGGCGCGTGGCTCCTTCGGCTGTTCCGCTGCCGCTATCGTCCGCGCCGCCATCATTGCCGCGGTAGTCGGCAGCGGCGCCGCGGCTTCGGCTTGCGGCGTCGGCTGAGGCGCTACCGTGAGGTTGTTCGTGAGTGCTGGCTCCAACGCCTTGTTTCCCTTGCCGGCAGCAGCGGCATCGGCGAGCGCGGCCAGCACTGGTGCGACCAGTGTCGGATCGATCTGATCTGCTACAGCGACAGGGCCAGCGGTGGCGTCGGCAACCTGCGCAGCCTTGTCGGTGGACACGCATGCGGCACCCTCGCTCTTCGCGGGCGCAGCCTTGCCGTTGGAAGCGTCCTTGACGGGGACGGCTGAAGCGGCAGCCGCGACCGGCTGCGCTGGTGCGGCTCCGCTCGGATCGGCCTGCACGGCCGACGTGTCGGATTCGTCGTGATCACCCTTGTCCTTCCCAGGCTTGTCCTGATCCCGGTCATCGTCGCGCGCTGCCTTCGGCCTCGCAGGCGCAGTCGGCCTGCTGGCGCCCGCCATGGCGTCGGCGAAAGCAGCGTGGCTGTTAGCCAACGACGACGTGTTTGCGCTCGCGTCCGATGGCGCAGCCGCGCTCGACGAAAAGGATATGCCGGACATGCTCATGCCTCCCCCTGGAACCCAAGCGGGCCGCGTGGTCGCACATTGGCGGCCGCCCGACGCTCGGCGATCGCATCGGCCTGATCCTCCGCCCGCGAGACCAGGCGATCGGCGCTCTCCTGCCGGATGCGCGCTTCCACCCGCTCGGCCGATCTGGTCGCGACCACCGCGCGCGCGCCGGCGATGGCATCGGCCAGGCCGAAGCGCGCGACATCGAGGCGGTGGGCCAGCTCTCCGCGCGCAGCGAGCGATTCGGACAGCATTGATCCCAGGCCGGTAGTGAGGCTCAGGCGCAATTCGAGCACGCGCGCGGCACTGCTCTCGAGCGACTCAAGCTGCGCCTCGGCGGCTGCTGCGGCACCGGCGGCAAGCACATGCTCGACGCGGCGGACCCGCGCGATCCGCTCGCGCCGCTTGACTACCGTGCTCATCGCCCGAACCGCTCGATCAGCTCGGCCGACGCGAGCGGCAGGTCGATGCGATCCTTGGGCTTCTGCTTTAGGAAGGCGAGGATCTCGTGATGGCGCGCGATCGCCTCGTCGATGGTGGGATCGGAGCCGGCCTTGTACGCGCCCATCAGGATGAGATCGCGATTCTCCTCATAGACCGACCACAGC
>CAXTBZ010000143.1:0-4977 GCA_964242855.1 uncultured Sphingomonadaceae bacterium | reverse complement strand
CGAGCTGGAGCTTGCGGAAGCGGCGGTCGACCTGCAGCGGGGTCGAGCGGATCGAACTCCATGCGACGATCAGCACCAGCAGCAATGCCAGCAGCAGGCCGAGCGTGGGCGACAGTACGATCGCCAGCGCGGTCTTGATCACGCCGCTCCAGACCACAGCCGACAGCCCCGCCTTGGCCGTACCCGCACCGATCAGCCCGCCGACCAGCGCGTGCGAGGAGGAGGAGGGGATACCCAGCACCCATGTCGCCACGTTCCACACGATCGCGCCCATCAGCGCGCCGAAGATCACGCCAGCATCGATCACATGCGCATCGACGATCCCCTTGCCGATGGTTGAAGCGACGTTGGTCCCGAACACGAGAAAGGCGATGAAGTTGAAGAAGGCTGCCCAGACGACGGCGTAATGGGGCTTGAGCACGCGGGTGGAGACGACGGTCGCGATCGAGTTGGCAGCGTCGTGCAGGCCGTTGAGCAGGTCGAACAGCAATGCCACGCCGATCAGCGCGATGAGCAGCGGAAAGGCTAGGTGGGTCATACGAAACGTGTGAGGGGTGCCAAAGCACGCCGTTCGTCCCGAGCGAAGTCGAGGGACGTGCTGCAAGCAAAACGCGCGAGGCATGTGTTGCGACTGCACTCGACACGAACGGGAGAGGATCGGCTCCTCTCTAAGCTGTCACGCATGATCGATGACGAGCCCCTGGATTTCGTTCGCGACATCCTCGAAGCGATCGGTGACCTTCTCCAGATGCGCGTAGATTTCCTGGCCGACAACGAATGCCATCGGGCTGCTCTGGTTGGCCTTGAACAGCGCCTTCAATCCGGCATCGTGGATCTCGTCGGCATGGCCTTCGAGCTCGACCAGCCGCGCGGTCAACGTGTGAAGCCGTCCGGCATTGTTCGCGAGCGAGCGGAGCAGCGGGATCGCTTCCTCGGTCACCCGCGCCGCCTCGACGATGATGCCCGCCATGTCGCGCATCTCGGGCGCGAACTCCTGCACCTCGAACAATTGAACGGCCTTGGCGGTCTGGTTCATCTGGTCGATCGCGTCATCCATGACGCCGATCAGGCCGGTGATGGCGGATCGATCGAACGGCGTGACGTAGGTGCGGCGTACGTCCTGCAGGACCTCGCGTGCGATATCGTCGGCATTCTGCTCCCGCGTCACGATCTCTCGGATGTGCCGGCCGAGATCGGGTCCGCCCTGCAAGAGACGAGCAAGCGAGTCGGCGCCGGCTACCAGTGTCGCCGAATGCGCCTCGAACAGCTCGAAGAAGCGCCCGCCCGATGGCATCAGCGACTGAAACCAGCGAAGCACGGGCATTCTCCTTCCGAGTTCCTGGCCCGCTGCGGGCACGCGATCGGCGAGGCCGCGCGGCGCCGGCGGCGCGCGGAAGCCGGCGATGATGCTCTTCAATTCGGGCTCGTCGACCGCTGCGGCAGCATTGGCGAGCGAGAACCATGTCTGTGAGCGCTCATCTTGCTCGGGCCACTCGTCGGCCTGCCCTGTGACGGCGAGCGGGAAGACATCGACGACGATCGCCCGTTCCAGCCCATTCTTGCGGCGTTTGTGATAGGTGTAGGAGCCGATCAGGGTTGGGCAGGCGATACCCTCGAGCCCCGCCTCCTCGAAGGCCTCCTGGGCAGCCGCCTCGTGCGGACTCAGTCCTTTTATCAGATTGCCCTTGGGTATCACCCAGCGCTGTGTCTCGCGGCTGGTGATCAGCATGACCCGCATACTGCCATCGGACTCTATACGGTACGGAAAGGCGGCGACCTGGCGGATCGGGCTCGGCTCCATGACAGATTTGTTACAATGCCCTCAACACGATGTGTCGGTTCGATGCAAGCAGTGGGTGCTTGGCCGATCAACGCATCGGGTTTATCTTCGCTGCAAGAGGAGAGAGCATGATGGCCACCGCAATCAGAGAGCCTACGATCCGCGAGCAGGTCTCGAGCGAGGAATGGGCGATCCGCGTCGATCTCGCCGCGGCTTACCGGCTGGTGGCGCTATACGGTTGGGACGATCTGATCTTCACCCATCTGTCAGCGCGCGTGCCGGGGCCCGAACATCATTTCCTGATCAACCCGTATCACCTGATGTTCGAGGAAATCACCGCCTCGTCGCTGGTGAAGATCGACTCCGCGGGAAAGCCGGTGCTGGCGCCGGCCATGGTCAACGCCGCAGGCTTCGTGATCCACTCGGCGATCCACATGGGCCGCGAGGATGCGCAAGCGGTGCTGCACCTCCACACGCCGTATGGTCAAGCGGTGTCCGCAATGGACTTCGGGCTGTTGCCACACACGCAGACTGCGATGATCGCCGCTCACGAGCTCGCCTATCATGACTATGAAGGCATTGCGACTGAGATGGAGGAGCGCGAACGGCTGGTTGCTGATCTCGGTACCAAGAACATCATGCTGCTTCGCAATCATGGCACGCTGACGGTCGGCGAAAGTGTGGGCCACGCTTTTCTGCGCATGTACTTCCTTGAGCGCGCGTGCGAGGCACAGGTGCATATGCTGAGCGCCGGCCGTGAGAACCTCAATACACCGCCGCAGGGCACGCCCGAGAAGGTGGCGGTGCAGACCCACCCCAATATCACGCGCGCAGGCGCCGACATGCTGGCTTGGCCGGCTTTGTTGCGTAAGCTCGATCGTCTCGATCCCTCATTTCGCGAGTAAGACGTTCATGAAGAAGCTGGTGGCATTCGATCTCGACGGCACACTTGCCGAGAGCAAGGCGGCGATCGACGGCGAGATGGCAGGTCTCCTCGCCAAGCTGTCCGAAATCGCGCAGGTCTGCGTTATTTCCGGCGGCGACTGGCCGCAGTTCGAGAAGCAGGTGATCGGCAAGCTGCCCGCCGACGCGGCACTTGAGAACTTCTGGATCATGCCAACGACCGGCACCAAGCTGTTCCGCTGCACGGCCGGCCAGTGGAGCCCGGTCTACAAGGAGGATTTCTCGGACGACGAGCGGCAGCATATACTCGCCGCGGTCGACAAGGCCGTTGATGCGGCAGGCTTTCGCGGTGAGAAGACTTGGGGGCCGCAGATCGAGGATCGAGGCAGCCAGATCACCTTCTCGGGCCTCGGCCAGGAGGCCCCGCTAGATGCCAAGACAGCTTGGGACCCTGATCGCTCGAAGCGCGAGGCGATGCAAAAGGCGGCGCAGGCCGAGCTGCCCGGCCTTTCGGTGAACATCGGCGGGTCGACCTCGATCGACATCACCCGCAAGGGCGTCGACAAGGCATACGGTATTGCGAAGCTGGTTGATCATTCCGGCATCACGACTGCCGAGATGATCTTCATGGGCGATGCGACGTACCCGGGCGGAAACGACAATCCGGTTCCAGCAAAAGCTGGCGTCGATACGATCCCGGTCGGCTCGATCGGTGAAACCAAGCGCGCGATCCAGGCGATTGTCTTCTGCCTGGGCAGTAGAGCCTCATAGGCAGGCGCGTCACCATGGCGGGGCGAGTGAGGGTGCGGATGCGCGGCTGGTGCTTCTTGGCCCTCACCGTGCTGTCATCCGCAGCTTCGGCGCAGGACGACCCACGCGACCTCTTCGATCAGCATTCAGCCTCCAACGGCGGCAACGGCGCGACGCGGGTCGGCCGTCGTATGGGGGATAAGGCTGCGAGCGCTCCTACCGCACCGGGTCCGCTGGTGCAGCCGGCCAATTCGATGATCCACGTATACAAGCCGAGGCCGCTCAACGACTTGGCGCGTGACATCGCAAAAGGGCCGCATTGATCGTCTCCCATCGACGATCCGCGCTAGCCGGCACAGCCCTTGGCTTGCTGTTGCTGATGACCACGGCGGAGGCTCGGCCGGCCAATGACACCGACCTCGGCGAGGTGCGACTGACGCGTGTCGATCCGGCGGCCGACGCGGTCGTTGCAGGGCTACCGATGCGGCTGTCTGTCTCCATAAACCCGGGCCTCGATCTCGCCGCCCCGCTTGCGGCACGGCTGCCGTTGCTTTGGCGGCCGGGTGGCATTGAATATGTCGGCCGAATGCGCGTCCGCCACCGCGAGGCAGAAAGCACCGTCACCATCGCGGGCATCACCATGCCGACGACGCTTCAAACGCAGGACGCGCAATGTTGCGGCGGGCGGGATGGTGCGATCGGCGTTTCCGATCTTCCATGGAGCATCATCCGGATCGGTGTTGCCGGAGCAGAGCCGGAACAGCGCTTCCCGTTCACGACGACCGAGCAGAGCGGCCTCAGTATCCCATGGCGGGTAGGTCGCGAGACGATCCATATCGTGGTCGCGCCGGAAGCGTCGGAGACAATCGCCACCGCGTCTGCGGCAGCTATCCTCGCCAGAGCCTTTGGCGCTCGGCTTGGCGATGAAGCCCACGAGGTGCCTGTCGCCTACGGCATCACCCGCCCGGTCCGCAACATGACGCTCGGCAGGCCCGCGATGCTGCTGGGGTTCCGGCTCGATCATATTGGCGTCAGGATCGGCGATTATGCTGGCGACACCGATCTGCCGCAGCCTGACCTTTCATCCGTGCCGAGCCCCGACGAGATCGTCGTCAGGCACAAGCCTGCACCGCCGCAATTCCGTTGGGCGGCGATCACCATCGGACGCGACCTGCTCGATCGATGCTCGCAGATCAGCGTCTATCGGCGGACAGAGCAGATCGGGCTGGTCTGCGCCGCACCGTAAGCTCACCCCCTCGCTTTCCCTGCGCGACACGCTACATCGCCGGCCATGAATCCTTCCGAGAGCCGCCGCACCTTCGCGATCATCTCCCATCCGGATGCGGGCAAGACCACGCTGACCGAGAAGCTGCTGCTTGCAGGCGGCGCGATCCACCAAGCGGGAGAGGTGCGCGCCCGGGGCAACAATCGCCGGGCGCGATCGGACTGGATGAAGATCGAACAGCAACGCGGTATCTCGGTGACGTCGCGCGTGATGACCTTCGAGCGCCCCGGCCCCGACGGCGAGACCCTCACCTTTAACC
>CAXTBZ010000142.1:3473-5014 GCA_964242855.1 uncultured Sphingomonadaceae bacterium | reverse complement strand
TGTCGCGCAGGTAATCGAAGCCGAACTCGTTGTTGGTGCCGTAGGTGATGTCGGCATGGTAGGCCGCACGGCGCTCGTGATCGGGCACGTTCGGCACGATCACGCCGACGCTCAGCCCCATGAAATTATACACCTGCCCCATCCACGCGGCGTCGCGGCTGGCGAGATAATCATTGACGGTGACGACGTGGACGCCCTTGCCGGAGAGCGCGTTCAGGTAGGTGGCGAGCGTCGCCACCAGCGTCTTGCCCTCGCCGGTCCGCATCTCGGCGATCTCGCCGCGGTGGAGCACCATGCCGCCGACCATCTGGACGTCGTAATGGCGCTGGCCGAGCACGCGCTTGGCCGCCTCACGCACCGTCGCGAACGCTTCGGGCAGCAGATCGTCGAGCGTCTCGCCCTGCTCGATCCGCGCCTTGAACAGGGCCGTCTGGTTCGCCAGCGCGGCATCGTCGAGCGCCGATATCTGCGGCTCCAGCTCGGCGATTCGGGCGACCGTGCCGCGCAGCGACTTGACATAGCGGTCGTTGGACGACCCGAAAATGGACTTGGCGAGGCCGCCGAACATGCGCGTTCCCAATCGTGAATGACGCGGATGCATGGACACGGCAAACCGCGCCCGGAACCCCCGCGCGAACAGGCGGCTGATCTAGGGACGGGGTGCTAGGGTGTCAATTCGGGGAGGCTGATCGGTCACCTGCACGCTCGATCGAATCACGACGTGCTTGGGCGAAGGCTTCTGCCCCTCTGCCCAGGAGAAGGCGGACTGTTCGACCATGAAGTCGCAAAGTTGCTCCGGGGTTGGCCTACCCGGCAAAGCAGCGCCCTCGGCCTTGCATTCAATGACAGTTCCTTGTGCATCGACATCGAACGTGACGGTCTGCGCTGACGGAATCAGCGGAAAGGGCAATTGGGGCAACTCCCATGCGATCGAGCTAATGTAGATGCCGGAAATCGGCCTGCCTTCATTGTCGGTGGCGGGTATGAAGCGCGCTTGTTCCTTCAAGAGGGCACATGCAGCAGCATCAAGTGAATCATTCCCGCTGCTTTGGAGGACGGTGCAACCGCTGACTACACCTAGGGCATCCACCTTAAGCCGATAGTTGGTGCGCCCAGAGGCTCCTATCCTGAACGCCGACTTGGGGTAACCTTCGCCTTTGATCCACTCACTAGGATTGCCCATGGGCTTAGGGAAAGGCCGGACTTCGCCCGAGATCCTAGATACGGCCGTCGAGAGCAGCGCTAGCAATAAAAGCATGGGCACCTCGTCCTTCTCTCGCTACCCAGCCTAGCGCACTGTTCCGCCCTCGCAAGAAGCCTGTTCGATGTCTAGCATCTCCCCCCTCGCCATGCCCTTTCCCGCGATGCCGCCCGTCGCCGGTGTTCGCACCGTCACCGCCCGCGCCGGGTACAAGGCTTGGGACCGTGCCGACCTGACGCTGGCGCTGCTCGACGAGGGGACGGCGGTGGCGGGCGTCACCACGCAATCGAAATGCCCTTCGCCCGAGGTCGAATGGTGCCGCGCCGCCCTGCCGCTCGGC
>CAXTBZ010000142.1:0-3463 GCA_964242855.1 uncultured Sphingomonadaceae bacterium | reverse complement strand
CCGCTCGGCCGGGCGCGGGCGCTGGTGGTGAATGCGGGCAATTCCAACGCCTTCACCGGCGCGCGCGGTCGGGCGGCGGTGGAGGCGATTGCGGCGCGGGTGGCGGGGCATGTCGGCTGCCAGCCTTCCGACGTGTTCGTGGCGTCGACCGGCGTGATCGGCGTGCCGCTCCCCATCCCTGTCGCCGAGGCCGGGATCGACGCGGCGCTGGTGGAGCCGGAGAGCGATTGGCAGCAGGTCGCGGCGGCGATCTCGACGACCGATACCTTCCCCAAGGGCGCAGTGGCGCGCGCCGTGGTGGACGGGCGGACTGTCACCATCGCCGGCGTCATCAAGGGATCGGGGATGATCGCGCCCGACATGGCGACGATGCTCGGCTTCCTGTTCACCGACGCCGCAATCGATCCCGTGTTCCTCCAGAAGCTGCTGGTCGATGCCAACGCGCGGAGCTTCTCCTGCATCACCGTGGACGGCGACACCTCCACCTCCGACACGGTGCTCGCCTTTGCCACCGGCAAGGCGGGCAACGCGCCGCTCGCCTCGTTCGATGATAACGGCGCCGACGCCTTTGCCGCTGCGCTGGGTGACGTCTGCCTGCAACTCGCGCAGCTGGTGGTACGCGACGGCGAAGGCGCATCCAAGTTCATCGAGATCGCTGTGACGGGGGCCGAGAGCAACACCAGCGCGCAGCGTGTCGCGATGTCGGTCGCCAACTCGCCGCTGGTCAAGACCGCGATCGCCGGTGAGGACGCGAACTGGGGCCGTGTCGTCATGGCGGTCGGCAAGGCGGGCGAGCCGGCCGAGCGCGACCTCCTCGCGATCCGCTTCGGCGACACCCAGGTCGCCGCGCACGGCCTCGCAGTCGAGGGCTATGACGAGGCACCGGTCGCGGCTCACCTCAAGGGCCAGGAGGTGCGGATCGGGGTGGATCTGGGGCTAGGCGAAGGCCGTGCCACGGTGTGGACCTGCGATCTCACCCACGGCTACATCTCGATCAACGCGGATTATCGGAGCTGATCGGAATGGCGCTCACTCCTTGGGAACGTCCAGCATGAGCCCCCACCATGCCGCCGTGGAAAAGCTGATGCGCACGATCGGGCGCGATGTCGTCATGGCGCGCTTCCGCAACCTCTCCGCCGCCGATATCGAGGAGAAAGCGGCGGACGACTATGTCACCGTCGCCGACAAGGAAGCCGAGGCACGGCTGACCGAGGGACTGACTACGATCCTGCCGGGCAGTCACGTGATCGGCGAAGAGGCGGTGGCCGCCGAGGCTTCCGTCCTCGATGGGATCACGCGGGGCCATGCCTGGATCGTCGATCCGATCGACGGCACCGGCAACTACGCCGCCAGCCGCACGCCGTTCGCGATCATGGTCGCGCTCGCCGAGAGGGGCATCGTGCAGGCCGGCTGGATCCTCGATCCCGCGACCTGGCGGATGTGCCACGCGGCGCTCGGCGAAGGCGCCTTTATCGACGGCAAACGGGTTGAGGCGAGAGAGAGCGGCGCTGCTCTGCCGATAGGCGCGCTCGCAACTCGCTACCTTCCCCCCGATATCCGCATCGACGTCGAGCGCAGGGCGGAAGGGCGCATCACCATGGCGGATGTGCCGCACTGCGCGGGCGAGCAATATCCGCGCATCGTGCTCGGCACCAACGATCTCGCGCTGTTCTGGCGATCGATGCCGTGGGACCATGCCCCCGGCGCCTTGTTCGTGAACGAGGCCGGCGGCCGCCTCGCGCGGCTGGATGGCTCACCTTATTGCCTCGGCGACGAGCGGACTGGGCTCCTGGCCGCCGCCTCGCCCCGCCTGTGGGACGAGGCGGCGCGCCTGCTGTTCGGTTAGATCGAATCCTCGATGAACGCCTTCAGCTTGCTCTTGGGCGCTGCGCCGACCTGGGTCGCTGCTGGTGCGCCGTCCTTGAACAGGATCATCGTCGGAATGCCGCGGACGCCGTAGCGGCCGGGTGCATCGGGATTGTCATCGATGTTGAGCTTGGCGATCGTTACCTTGCCGCCGAGCTCGTCTGACAATTCCTCGAGCGCCGGCCCGATCATCTTGCACGGCCCGCACCATTCCGCCCAGAAATCGACCAGCACAGGGCCGTCGGCAGAAAGGACGTCGCTCTCGAAGCTGGCGTCGGTGATCGTCTTGGTGGCCATGCGAATAACTCCTGAATGTCTTGATCACGAATGTAGGCGGCGGCGCGTGCGACCTCAACCGGCAAAGCCCAAGCTTTGCTCCGTCTCGTGGAAGCCGGGCTTGTGCGCGGCAAGGATGTCGGCCGGGAGCGCGATCAGCGTCGGACCGGCGGTGTAGAGCAAGGCCGCATCAACAACGCGATCGGGGAAGATCACGGCCAGCGCGGCGGCGTAGGCGCTCATCTGCTCCAGATGATGCACCGGCACCTGATGGAGGCCGGCCGGCACGCGCCGACCGGTCTTGAAGTCCACCACCGTGATCCGCCCCGACGTGACGAGCAACCGGTCGACCGTGCCGGCGATCACCTGGCCCGCCACCACTGCGGCGATCGGCGCCTCGGCGAGCGCCTCGCCGGAGAAGATCGCGGCGAAGCGAGGGTCCTCGATCACGGACAATGCGGCGTTGATCAAGCCCGTGCGGGTAGCCCGGTCGTACACGCCGGCGGATTGCGCGAGCCAGCGATCGGCGGCGGCCGCGCGGCTTGCAGCCGGCGTATCGGGAAGCCGCTCGAACAAGGCATGGAGCAAGCGCCCGCGTTCCGCCGCCTCGCGCAGAGCCGCGCCGGGTGGCGGATTGGCAGTAGTGTCGGAGCCGATCGAGGAGGGCGCCAGCGGGCGTGGCGGACGACTCTCGGCAGGCGCCCGCGCGTGCAGCCATGTCGGCAAGGGAGATGCCGCGATGGGTGCCCGAACAGCCCTCGGCTTGCCCGCCTGCCCCTCCACACCATGGGTGCGGACCTCGCCCCACATCTCATCCGGCTGCGCCACCGTCTCGAGCCCATCCAGCGCCGCCGACAGCGCCGTGTACCAGCTCTTCTGCGGCACCACGCCACGCATCGCGGGGCCGAGCGCGCCGCCGATCGCCAGCCACTCCTCGGCGCGCGTCGCGGCGACGTAGAGCAGCCGCCAATGCTCCTCCAGATCGCTTCGCTCCCCCTGCGCGATTGAGTCCGCGAACGGCGGGAAGCGCTCGTGGCTGCGCGGACGGATGATCGGCACCGGGTCCGCCCCCGCCTCCGCCGGCCAGCCGAGGCCGCCGCCGGGCGAGCGATCGGGATCGCCGGTCGCATCCGCCAGCACCACCAGCGGCGCCTGCAGCCCCTTGGAGCCGTGCGCGGTCATCACCCGCACCGCATCGAGCGGAGCCGAGGGGTCGCGCTTGATCTGCACCTCGCCGCGATCGAACCAGTCGAGGAACAGCTGCAGCGACGGCGCGCCGCTCTCCTCGAACAGCAGCGCGGCGTTGAGCAGCTCCTCGATC
>CAXTBZ010000141.1:0-5073 GCA_964242855.1 uncultured Sphingomonadaceae bacterium | reverse complement strand
GAAGCTGTCAAGCTAACCCACTGATACCACTCACCTTAGTTTCGGATCAGACACTTAGCTCGGCGCGTCGACGAGACAGTAGTTGAAGGAAAGAAATAGGACTTTCCTGCCCTTACTCGGTGATGGGCCGAACGGCGGGTCTCGCCAGTAGCGAACGTCCAGTGCGTCCCCGACCGGCCATCGAAGTGCGAGTTAAGATGCCCGATTACCGGCCAGGCTGGATTCGGTCAAGCGACGGTAATAAGCGGCCACCCGTTAAGTAGGGGCCAACGACCTGAGATCGGACGAGCTACCGGCATTTTCGTCCGATACTATTCAAGTCAGTTGCAGCAATCCGCCGGCAAAACCAGGATTTGTTCTAACTTCGAAAGCTAACGGATAGATTTTACGCGAGGTCCATCCGCATATCATGTCTCTCTCACGACGGGTCCTCCCACCCTCCGCCCAGCGCTTTGTAAAGTGCTACGAGATCGATCTCGGCCTGCGCGTTGTCGCGCGCCAGCGCGTCCTGCGCCTGGAGCAGCGCGGACTGCGCGGCGATCACGTCGATGAAGGTCGTAACTCCTTCGCGATACTGCTGCTCCGCCGCCTTGAGAGCGCGCGCGTCGGCCCGCACCGTCACCTGTGTGTCGGCCTGCGCGTGTTGCGCCTCGGCATAAGCGGTGAGCGCGTTGTCGACATCGTGCCACGCCTGCAGCACGGTCTTGCGGTAGACGATCACCGCCTCGCGCTGCTGCGACTTGCGCAGGCGGAGCGTGCCCTTGAGCCGCCCACCCTCGAAGATCGGCAGGTCAACCGAGGCGCCGCCCATGAACGCGCGCGAGGTCCAGTCGAACAGCGTACTCGTCTTGAGGCTCTCGAAGCCGAAGCTGCCCGACAACGAGATGTCGGGGTAGAAGGATGCGACCGCCACGCCGGTCTGGGCGGTCGCGGCGTGGAGGTCGGCCTCGGCCTGGCGGACGTCGGGGCGGCGCCGCATCAGCTCTCCGGGAAGACCGATCGGCACCTGCGGCGGGATCGGGGGTTGGGGCGCGGGCTTGGCGAGTTCGTCGGCAAGCGAGCGCGGCGGCTCGGCGAGCAGCAACCCGATCGCGTTGATCATCTGCGCCTCCTGCGACCGCAGCGTCGGCAGGTTCTGCGCGATCGTCGAGGCCTGCGCCTCGGCCTGCGCGATGTCGAGCGTGGTGGCGACGCCGTTGGCGAAGCGGTTGCGGACCAGCGCGACGCGTTTGTTGGAAAGCGCCAGGTCGTCGCGGACGAACGCCTCCTCGCGCTGCAGCTGGCGCAGCTGCATGTAATCTTGCGCAAGTTCGGCGATCGCGGAGAGCACGATGCCACGCCGCGCCTCGACCGCCGACTGGGTCTGTGCGTTGGCGGCTTCGACCGCGCGGCGGACACGGCCGAACAGGTCAAGTTCCCAGCCCGCCGACAGCATCGGCTGGAACAGGTTGAACTCGAGCGGTGCGCCCGGCGCCGGCTCGACTAGCCCGGTGACGCCGTTGGGGCTCTCGCGCTCCCGGGTGTATTTGGGCGTGGCGTCGATATGAGGCAGCCCCTGCGAGGCGGCGACGTCGCGTGCGGCGCGAGCCTGCAGGATGCGCTCGGCGGCGGTCTGCAGGTCGAGGTTCTGATTACCCAGCCGGTCGACCAGCGAGCTCAGCTCGGGATCGCGGAATGCGGTCCACCAGCGCGTGTCGACCTCGCCGCCATAGGTGCGGCCGGGCACGTCGGTCGGCTCGGCGCCGTAGCCGGGAGGCGGGTCGACCTTGGGTGTCTCGAAATTCGGGCCGACCGTGCAGCCCGCGAGCAGCAGCGCGACAGCCGGTGCGAGCCGTCTCACTGTGGCGCGACCACTTGGCCGGGCGCGGCGTGAGGATGCGCGGGTGCGACGGTGTCGAGATGCGTGTCGACGATCGTCTCGACCGACATGCCGATCCGGAGCAGGCGCGCGAGCGGCTGGTTGGGATAGGGCACGATCTTGACCGGCAGGCGCTGGACGATCTTGGTGAAGTTGCCCGTCGCGTTGTTGGGCGGGATCGGCGACAGCGCACCGCCCGAGGCGGCGGGCAGGCTCTCGACATAGCCTTGGAGCCATACGTCGTAGGCGTCGAGATGGATGCGGACATGCTGGCCCGGCCGCATGTGGCGCAGCGCGAGTTCGCGATAGTTCGCCTCGATATAGGCTTGGTGCAGCGGCACGACGATCATCAGCGCGCCGCCGGGCGAGACGAAGTTGCCGACCTGCACGCTGCGCTGGTCGACCTGCCCGTCGATCGGCGCACAGATGCGCGTGTAGCTCAAGTTGAGCCGCGCCTGTTCGATCTGCGCCTGATCGGCCTGCACCTTGGCGAGCGCGGTGGTGCGATTGGCTTTGAGTGCATCGAGTTGGTGGCGGGCGGCGTCGAGATCGGCCTCGGCGGACTCGAGCGAGGCGCGGTCCTGCCGTTCGGTGGTGTCGGCCTGCTGGTGCTGCTGGAAGGTGCCCGCGCCCGTCGCGGCGAGGTTCGAATAGCGCACCGCGTCGGCGTGCGACAAACCGAGCTTGGCGAGCGCGGCATCGACCTGCGCCTGCGACTGGCGGATGATCGAAGGCTGGCGCGACACCTGCGCGCTCGCCTGGTCGACCTGCGCGCGATCTGCCGCCAGCGCCGCCTCAGCCTGGTCGAGCGAGGCGCGATAGTCGCGGTCGTCGATTGTGACGAGCAATTGCCCGGCGCGGACGTTCTGGTTGTCGTCGACATGGATACCGTTGATCTGACCCGACACGCGCGGCGCGACCATCGCGTAATGCGCAGTGACATAGGCGTCGTCGGTCTTCACTCGGCTATGGGGAAGAAAGATGATCAGCAGCACGACGATGACGAAGATCAGCACCACTGCGCCCGCCAGGAACCAAGGCCAGCGCGCGGAGCGGTCCTTCTTCTCCTGTTCGCGCTGCTCATGCTCCTCCTGCTGTTTCTTCTTCTCGGCGTCGTCGCCCGAGCCCGGCTGGTCGTTGTCGTCGTCCGCCATTCGTCCCCCTCAGTCGCCCGCCAGCGCGATGCGCGGCGGATAGGTCCGCTCGGGCAGCATCGCCAGCACGATCATCATGAATATCACCACCGCACCGAGGATCAGGAAGGTGTCGATCGCGGTCAGCGTCGTCACCGCCGCCTCGACGCCACGATCGAGCGCCGCGAGCGCGCCCGGCGCGCTCGGTCGTCCGACGGGCGTCAGTGCGGGCAGCGAGGCGCCCGGGATCGGCGCCGCCTGCACGACCGTCAGCCGGCTCGCGCCCAGCGTCTCGAGGATGCGCGTGCGGTGCAGCCCGCCGCGCCAGCGCGTGATGATCGCCAGCACGCCGACGCCGATCGCCTCGGCCACCGCGCGCGGCGCGTTGATCATGGCGGAGGCGAACGGGCCCTCCTCGGGCGACAGTACGTTGGTCGCCATCATGAGCAGCGGCATCGCGATCAGCGGGAAGCCGATCGCGTCGAGCGCCTGCCAGACAAGAAACTGGCCCGCCTGCCAGTCGGGCGTGAGGAACGCCTTGCCGATGCACGAGGCGAGGATGCACGCGAAGCCGACCGCGCTCACCCAGCGCGAATCCACCCGCTCCACGTCGAGCAGCAGCGCGGTCAGCGGAAGCAGCACGATCTGCGACGCGGCGATCTCGAGCGTAACGATGTGCGCCTGGAGCGGCCGATAGCCCTGAACCTGCGTCAGATAGGTGATCGGCACCGATGACGCCGACAGCGCGATGATCAAGAACAGGATCAACGTGATCGAGGCATAGGCGAAGTTGCGGCGCTTGAGCAGATCGATGCGGATCAGCGGCACCTTGGCATAGCTCTCGTGGAGCACGAACCAAGGAATCGCCACGACCGATACCAGTGCCAGCATTGCGATCAGCTGCGAATTGAACCAGTCGAGGCGGTCGCCCTGCTCGAGTACGATCGACAATGCGCCGAAGCCGATCGCGACCAGCACCGCGCCCAGCCAGTCGAATTTCTTGAGGCGCGCGTAATCGGGCGGGTCCTGCTGCATCCCCCACCAGATCGGCACCGCGGCGATCGCGCCCAAGGGGAGCGCCTCAAGGAAGATGAAGCGATAGTCGCCGACGCCGTCGGTCCACAGCGCGGCGAGCGTGGTCGCGAGATTGGGCGTGAAGGTCGCGGTAAGCGCATAGCAGGCGAGGCCGTATAGCCGGATCGGCGGATCGAGCACGCGCAGCGCGGTCGTCATAAGCAGCGGGATGGTGAAGCCGGCGGCGAGCCCCTGGAGGAAGCGCATCGCCAGCAGCGACCCGATCGATCCGCACAGCGGCATCGCGATCGTCGACAGCGTCGAGAGCGCGACCGCGAACAGCGCGAAGCGACGGAAGGAGAAGCCGAGCCCAAGCGACGGCGCGACAATCATCCCGATCACTTCGCCGTTGATGTAGACCGTGCTCAGCCAGCTCGCCGGATCGTGACCGAGCCCGAACCCGCCCGCGATATCGGGCAGCGCACTAGTCAGCACCTGATCGTTCAGTTGCGCGAGGATCGCGGCGGCGAGGATGCCGCCCAGTCCCACCAGCCGTCGCGTATCCACCCCGTCAGGCCCGAGCCCGACATGGCGACGAAAAACGATCGGGCGGGCGCATGGTCATGCGCACGATTTAGCCGAGCGAAGCGGCCCGCGCCACGCCACATTTGCGCTTCTCCGAAAAAGCATTGCGTCGGGAAACTCTTTTCGCCGAACGCGTTACGGGATTGGCTGCGGATGCGTGGGCAAAGGGGATAGAAGACGATTTGGCCCAGCTCTTCCGCCCCGGAGCCAACAGCCTCTTGCGTGTCACGCTGTTCGCGTTGCTGCTCGCGCCGCTGGGGATTGTCGCGCTGGCGATTGGGCTGCAGCGCACAGGCTACGTCACCGGCGAGGGGCGCTTCGTCGAGCAGACCGTGCCATTCAGCCATAAGCATCACGCCGGCGAACTCGGCATTGATTGCCGCTTCTGTCATGTCGGCGTCGAGACCGGCGCCAAGGCGACCGTGCCTACCACGCAGGTCTGCATGACCTGCCATTCGCAGATGTGGACCAACGCGCAGATGC
>CAXTBZ010000140.1:0-5151 GCA_964242855.1 uncultured Sphingomonadaceae bacterium | reverse complement strand
GGCACGACTTACACTGGCGGCATTCGGGGGTGTAGAGCGGGATGACGTGATCGCCCGGGCCCACCGAGGTGACCCCCTCGCCGACCTCGCGCACGATCCCGGCGCCTTCATGGCCCAGCACGCTGGGGAACAGTCCCTCGCTGTCGAGCCCGTCGAGCGTGTAGGCGTCGGTGTGGCAGATGCCCGTCGCTATGATCTCGATCAGCACCTCGCCGGCTTTGGGCCCGTCCAGATCGAGCTCGACGATCTCCAGCGGCTGCTTTGCCTCGAACGCGACGGCGGCTCTTGTCTTCATCGTCGTATCTCCCGAGGTGCGCGGGCGTTGCATATGGGCGTCGACGGTTCTGCTCAAGCCTCACTTTGCGCCCTGCGCTGCCCGATGCTACCGGCGCGCGGATGCAGCTCCCCGCTTCGATCGGCATCGTGTTGCACGATTTCCCGCTTGGCGGCACCGAACGCATCGCGCTGCGTCTGGCGAAGGCCTGGTGTGATCGCGGGGTGAGGATCACCGTGTTCGTCGGTGAGGACGGCGGGCCGTTGCGCAGCCTCGTGCCGTCGGCTGCACGGCTGATGTTTGCCGATCCGCCGATCCGGCGCGGTCGCGGCTCCCGCAAGCGGCTCGGGCGTGCCGCTGCTCGGTACTTCTCGGCGAACCGAGTCGATGGCCTCTTCATCCCGGGCAATTACCACTGGAATATCGTTCCCGCGCTTGCCGCCATGGCTGATCGCCCGGCCATCGTCGTCCAGGTCAGCTCGCCGCTTCGCATGGTTCCGCGCGGGCCGCTGCGCAGGTTGATCTTCGATCGCCGGATGCGGAGCCTGCTGCGTCAGGCCGACGCGCTCGTGACCATGACCGAGACGCATCGCTGCCAGGCGGACGCGATCATGCGTCGTCCGAGCGCGACCACCATTCCGCTCCCGGCGCTCGAGGATGATGACAGGGCTTTGGTGCACGCGAGCGGCCGGACGATCCTCGCGGCGGGTCGCCTGATCCGACAGAAGGGCTTCGACCTCCTCATCGCGGCATTCCGCCTTCTTGACGACGGCAACGCCCGGCTGGTGATCGTCGGAAGCGGGCCAGAGGCGGCAACTTTGGCGCGGCAAGCTGAAGCCAGCGGTGTCGGCGACCGGATCACCTTCGCCGGATACCAGCCCGACATTCGGCCGTTCCTCGATGCGGCCCGGCTGCTCGTCATGCCGTCGCGCTTCGAGGGGTATGGCGCGGTGATCGTGGAGGCGCTCGGTGCGGGACGACCGGTAATCGCGACTACCGTGACACCTGCGGCCGATCTCCTCCTCGGCGAAGCCGAACGCGGAATGCTGGTCCCGGCCGGGGACGTGGGGGCGCTCACCGCCGCGCTGCGCTCGATACTTGACGCGCCCGCGCCGGATCCATTGAAGCTCGCGTCGGCAGTCTCGGATCACCGCATCGAGATCGGTGCCGAATCCTATCTCGCCTGCTTCGCGCGCGTCTTGGCGGATCGGCATAACGGATGATCCGGATCGCCTATGTCATCAACTCGGTCGAGGGGGGCGGTGCGGCGTCGCCTGTCCCCGCGATCGCTGACGTCCTGCGCTCAGGCGGCGCCAACGTCACGATCTACGCTCTCACGCGCCGCGATGGCAGAGCGATGGCAGCGATGGCGGCCGCCGGCCTGCGCGTGGTGGTGCGCGACGGCGGCGAGGCCGATCACTTCGCCGCATTGCGCTGGCTGAACCGCCAAGTCGCGGCGGATCGGCCGACGCACATATCGACGTCGCTCACGCGGGCGACGCTGCTCGGCCAACTCGTCGGCGCGAGGCGGCGGCTTCCGGTGGTTAGTTGGCAACATGCCGCGTACCTGAAGCCGGCCAATCGGCGGCTGCTGCGCGCGCTCCAGCCGCTTTCACGGCTCTGGATCGGCGACTCGGACGCGGTGACCCGCCTGACCGCCGAGCGGCTCAAGGTGCCCGCCGAGCGCCTGATGCAATGGCCGATCTTCCGGGCTGACGAGTTGGCGGCGCAAGCACGGCCCTGGCGCCAAGGCGAGCCGGTGCGGATCGGCAGCCTCGGTCGCCTGCATCCCGTAAAGGGATATGATGTGCTGATAGACGCCTTGGCCGCGTTGCCGCCCGATCTGCCGCGACCCGAGGTGACAATTGCGGGCGAAGGCGCGGAGCGGAGTGCGCTCGAACGCCGCGCCGCCGCCCTCGGCGTCGAACTCAGCCTCCCCGGGTACGTCGACAATCCGCGGGCCTTCCTCGCCGGCCTGCACCTCTATGTGCAGCCGTCGCGCTCGGAAGGCCTGTGCGTGGCGGCGCACGAGGCGATGCAGGCCGGTTTGCCTTTGATTGCGAGCGCAGTGGGTCAATTGCCCTACTCGATAAAGGACGATCGCTCCGGCCTGATCGTTCCGGCTGGCGACGCTGCGGCGCTGGCGCAAGCGCTTGCGGAGATGCTGAGACGCCCGGATCGTCTTGCCGCTATGGGCGCGTCGGCGCGCACCGACATGCTCGAACAATACAGTTCCGAACGCTTCAGGGCGGCGGGGCTGGCAATACTGGAACGAATGCGCGCCTTTTAGCGCCGGGCGAGTTCGCGCTCCGCCAGGACCATCAGACTGCGCGGCGACAACAGCCGACGTTTGACATCGACGAGCGTGCGCTCGCCCATTGCCGAAATTGTGTGCAGACCTGCGTCATAGGGCGCGAATGACGCTGGTGCTCGGATAGGATCGCCTGGCTCCGCCTTGAACCCGCCGGGGTCAAGTCGGTGGATCGCGAGCGGGCGGACCGCACCACCATAGGTCCGCGTGCAATCCTGCACGGGCAGGATCAGCGTTCCATCCAGGATCAGCAGCGTGCCGCCCGGGCGCGTGCTGTCGCGGCCCAGGCGAACCGGATTGCCTGGATGCGCAGTCCAAGGCCCCTCGAGCCGTTCGGCATGGGCTGCGAATAGTGCGTCTCTCCTTCCCGCCGCTGCATATAACAACCACCAGAGACCATTGTGAAAGACCGGGGTGGCATCGACCGGCGCTTCATCCAGAGCGATCGTAGCGGCTCGATCCCAGCGCCACGGGAACTCGGTCGCGCGGTACAGCGTCAGTCCGCCGGAGCGGTGCGCCTCCGGGAGCATCCAGATTTCGCCATCGGCCTCGAAGACAAAGGGGTATGACAGGTGCCACGGCTCGGCCAAGACTTGGCGGCGCTGAAGCAGTTGGCCGCCTTCGTAGTGGAGACAATCGATCGTGCCGCGGCGGGTGCGATAGTCGTAGCGTTCGACGAAGGCGAACTGCTGCCCTCCCCGCTCGATGCCGAACGGGTCTGCGAGGAAGCACATATAGCTTTCTTCAGGCAGCCAGCGGTGGGGAAAGCCTTCGATCGACCCGGCCCGTAAGATCGCCGGCAGTGGCGCATCGACGATCAGCGGGCGCCAGATGTCTTTGGCAAGTGGCATGCCCTCACCTCACATGGCTCGAGACCATCGGCAAGCCGTCAGGCGGCGACGGCGCTCGGTTGCCGAACGACGCGTGGCGGCACGAGGTGCCTCTCCTGCACGCCCGGAGCAGCGGAGCCGCTCAGGAAAGTCAGCACAGCTCTGGCCGCACGCGAGGCGGACGGCTCATCGGTCAGGTCGAAGGTGCGTGCGAACAACTCTGTTTGAACGGGCCGGTATCGATCGTGCGACGCGATCGCCCGATCGAGCGCCGATCCCAGATCAGCCGCGCTATCGATTACATCCCCCGTCCGCCAATGTTCGAAGCTGGGATTGCCTCGCCAAGCCGTGGCGTGACTGTCGATGAACAGGCAGGGACGCGGACGATGGAGGAATTCGTACACCTGGCTGCTTACATCACCCAGGTAGATGTCGGCTGCTGCCGTGTAGGTCATGTCGGTGCAGGCGTGGCTGCCGAGATCGACGTGGATGTTGGGCGCCTTGCGAACACGGTCGCAGATCAAGCCCGGTCGATCAATGCGCAGGCGATCGATCGTCAGGACATAACGCCGATGGAACAGCATGACGTGCGGCGCGAAGATCAGATTGTAGCGATCGTCGTTCACGAAATGCTCGAGCACGGCACGGCCATGGCGATACCAAGACGACAGATGAGGGGAGACATGCGGGTTGTAGAGGACGGTTGGCCTGCCACTATCCGCAAATGGCAATGGCGCCCGTCGTTTCGGCATCAGATCGAACTTGGGATATCCCACCATCGACAGGCGCTCGGGCGCGACTCCCGCCTCGCCGACGAGCCGCTCGCGAACCTTGGGACCGGAGACGAGGACATGATCGAAGTCGGCGCTGCTGGGATCGAAGCCGATCGCTCGGTCGCCAGCACCGTGGCGGGTGTGGATTAACTGCAGGTCGTCCAGATTGTAGCGGGATTTCAGCAACAACGACGTCTTCTCGGCAACCACGAGCGCGTCGAGCGATCGAAAGAAGTCGAGATTGTCGCGATAAATAGCAAGCTTCGCGACCGGCAGGATCGCCTCCAGATGCTTAGCTGCGAGGCGCGTCAGGCTGCGGTTCAGCTCGAGCTGGACGATCGGCAGCTCCGCGCCTGCTTGGCTGAGCAGGCGTCTGACCTCTTGCGTCAGCCGATCATTGCTGGTTGCGATCACGATCTCGAAGCGAGGCGAGCGGCGCGCTAGCTCGACTGCAATCGGCAGCGAATGGGCGACCTGATGGACCTGGTCGTGATTGAACAGAAAGCCGATCTTCATGTCATCTCGCCCGCCGAAGCAATCGACCTTATGACGTAGGCGCATGACCCAAGCCGCAGCGTGGTGCTTGCATTAAAACATGCTCATGGACGTTCGATGACAGGCGCCGGCGTGCAATCGCGATGGAACGAAGCTAGGGCGCCTGCATGATCGGCCCACCCATGCCGCCGGAAAAGGACGCGGCCACGTCTCCCGAGATCGTTCGATCGGGGCTTGCGCGTGTACTCGGCAACTTAGGCCATTTGCTGGGCGGCAAGGCTGCGGCAGGCGCGATGAGCCTGATCTATCTGGTGATCGTCGCGCGGACACTCGGCGCGCGCTATTATGGCGTCCTCGTGCTGATCAACGGCTATGCGCTGTTCGTCGGCAGCCTCGTCGCTTTCTCGGGCTTCCACGGCGTGGTGCGCTACGGCGCGATGCGCGATTTGGTCGCCGGATTGGAGGTGG
>CAXTBZ010000139.1:0-5250 GCA_964242855.1 uncultured Sphingomonadaceae bacterium | reverse complement strand
GGCCATCTGCGGCAGCGTCAGATCCTTGACGTCCTTGCCGAAATAGCTCTGCGAGGCGGCTTCGACGCCATAGGCGTTCCGCCCCAGGAAGATCTGGTTGAGGTAGATCTCCATGATCTGCTGCTTGGAGAGCGTCTGTTCGATGCGCACCGCGAGGATCGCCTCGCGGATCTTGCGCTTGACCGAATATTCGTTGCCGGTCAGCAGGTTCTTGGCGACCTGCTGGGTGATCGTCGAGCCGCCGCGCGCGCGCTCGCCCGAACCGAACTTGGTGAAATATTCGAATGCGCCGTTGGCAAAGGTCAGCGGATTGACGCCGTGGTGAGTGAAGAAGGTCTTGTCCTCGGCCGAGACGAACGCGTCGACCAGCAGCGGCGGCAGTTCGTTATAGGCAAGCTCGATCCGCCGTTCGCGCGCAAAGGTGTAGATCGGCGCGCCGTCGATCCCGCGCAGATTGGTCGGTAGCGGCGGCTCGTAGGCGAGCAGCTTGTCGGTCGACGGCAGATCGCGCGCGAAGATCAGCCAGATCGCGATGCAGAAGATGATGAACAGGCCGGCCAGCACGCCGAGCGCCTTGGTCCATCGCGAACGCAGCACGCGGCGCCAGCGCGGCTCGCCCTCGCGCCTGATCGTGGCGCGCCCGCCGCCCGTGTCCGCCTGATCGTCCATGCGGATCGCGGTCTAGTGGGGAACGGCCCTTATGGGAAGCGGGAGGCGACGGGCTGGCCTGCTTCCCATCCGTCATCCCAGCGAAGGCTGGGATCTTGTGAAGGTGAAGCGTGGCACATGCCCCAACGAGATCCCAGCCTTCGCTGGGATGACGGCCTCAAGACAGGATCAGTCGTTCAGCGCCACGTCCGTCCTGCCGAGCCGGCGGGCGAAGTGCGCTTCCACCGCGTGGGTCACGCCGACCGCGAGCTCGTGCTGATAATCCTTCGAGAAGAGCAGCTTCAGATCACCGGGATCGGTGATGTAGCCGCTTTCCAGCAACACGGCGGGCACATCCGGCGCTTTCAGCACCGCGAGACCGGCGAAGCGGTGATAGGTCGTCTTGAACTGCACGCCCTGGGTCGTCAGCTCGCGCTGGAGCAGGTCGGCGAAGCGCGATGAGGCGTTCATCGTCTCGCGCTGGGTGAGATCGATCAGGATCGAGGACACGTCGTTGGACTGCGCGCCGAGATCCACGCCGTTGATCACGTCCGCCCGGTTCTCCTTGGCAGCCAGTCGCGCCGCGACCTGATCGGATGATACTTCGGAGAGCGTGTAGACCGTCGCACCGGTCGCATTGGAGCCCGGCGCGCTGTCGCAATGGACCGAGATGAAGAGGTCGGCATGCAGGCGGCGCGCGATCTCGCGGCGCTCCTGGAGGATCAGGAAGCGATCATCAGAGCGAGTGAGCGCAACGCGGACGCGGCCGGACTTGACCAGCTCATCACGCAGCGCCTTGGCGATCTGCAGCGTCGCGTCCTTCTCGCGATAGCGGCCGTCCAGCGACAGCGAGCCCGGATCGTGGCCGCCATGGCCAGCATCGATCACCACCAGCGGCTTGTCGGCGCGCCCGTCGATCTGCGGCATCGGCAGCTCGTAGGGGGCAGGCGCATCGAGTGGCACGGTGACGCTGCCGCGGCCGGTGACGCCGTCGGTCAGCGCCATCGGCGTGCCGTACATGGTGCGACCGGCGCGCGCCGCGCTGGTGAACTCGCGCGGGCTCGCGTCCGCAAGCTGAAGGGTCAAGGTCCGGCGATCGTCCGAGATTTGAGCGGAGCGCACCACCGAATAGCCGGCGAGATCGAACACCACGCGGCCGACACCGGGGCGCACTGCGCCGACCCGCGTCTGGATCACCGGGCCGCCCGAAGCGGTGGCGCTGCCCGAAGTCAGTCCCTGGATGTCGACCGCAAGCCGGCGCGGCCCATCGAGCACCAGCCCCGACACGCCCTCGATCGCAGAATCGAACGCCAGCGTGATCGCCTCGCCGTCGACGGAGACCGAGCTGATCGCGCTCGCCTGCGCCGCGGCAAGCGGCGTGCCGAACAGGCCCAAGGTGACGGCGGCGCCTAGCAACAGGCGGCGTGCCGTGAAGAACCAGAACATGAGGCCGTTGATCCCCAACAGCGCTCCCCCACCTGTCGGATTAGGTCGAGCGCCTGTCGTTAGGGTGAACCGGCAGGGTTGACCTGTCAGTAACCATGCGGTGGGCGGTGTTTAGGCGGCGGCAGGCGTCGACAAAAGGCTCTTCAGCGGGATGCCGGCGTCGGCGAGCGCGGCCTGATCGGCCACGACTCGGCCGACGACGAGCGCCTTGCCCTGGACATAGTCCTTCACCGCATTGACGCAGTCGAGCGCCACGACATGGCCCTGCTTCAGGTAGACGACCGAAAAGGACCGGCTGGCGACGTCGCCGCGCGTCACCGTCGAGTCGTGGCCTGCGGACAATCCGACCGTCTGCAGGCGAAGATCATATTGGTTGGACCAGAACCACGGCACGCTGTTGTAGGGCTCGGGATCGCCGGTGATCGCGCGCGCCACGGTGGTCGCGAGATCATTGGCGTTCTGCACCGATTCGAGCCGGATCGGCAGACCCTCGGCGAAGGCGTTGGCGTGCATAGCGCAGTCCCCGATCGCGAAGATGTGGGGGAGCGAGGTGCGGCCATGCTCGTCCACCGCGACGCCGTTGCCGCCGTCGGCGCCCGCCGTCACCAGCGGCTCGACGGCCGGCACGATGCCGATGCCGACGATCACCATCTCGGCCGCCACGATCTCGCCGCCGGCCAATCGCACGCCCACGGCGCGGCCGTCCCGCTCCTCGATGCACTCGACGGTGACGCCCAACCGCACGTCCACGCCATGCGCGCGATGCTCGGCCTCGTAGAAGCGTGACAGCGCTTCACCGGCGACGCGCGCCAGCACGCGGTCCTGCGCCTCGAGTACGGTTACCTGCTTGCCGAACTTGGCGAGCACGGCGGCCGCTTCGAGGCCGATATATCCGCCACCGATCACCGCGACACGCGTCGTGGTCGCGAGTTCACCCATCATCCGATCGACATCGGCGCGACTGCGCACCGAATGAACGCCGATCAGATCGTGGCCTGAACAGGTGAGGCGGCGGGCATGGCCACCGGTCGCCCAGATCAGTTCGCCATAGCCGATCGTCTCGCCGCCCTCGGTGGTGACGGTATGCGCCTGCGGATCGACCGCGATCACGCGCCGGCCGGTCAGCATCTCCACTTCGCGCTCGGTCCAGAAAGCGGCGGGGCGGATCAGGATACGCTCGAAGGTCTTTTCGCCTGCGAAATAATCCTTGGAGAGCGGCGGGCGCTCGTAGGGGATCTCTGGCTCCTCGCCGATCATCGCGATCGTGCCTTCGAACTTGCGCTGGCGGAGCGCGATCGCCGCCTGCGCGCCGCCATGGCCCGCGCCAACGATCAGCACGTCGTACCTGCTTCCCACCCGTCTCTCTCCCTCGTGTCGCTTGCTGCCGTAGGGGAAAGCCCCTGATTCGGGCACCCGATAATGATTGGGCAACGATCAGCCGCGCTTCGTACCTGGCCTCTTCCAAAATAGGATTTGGCCTGTCATCGTGACCGGAATGACCGCCTCCGCCACCATCATCCAATCACTCGCTTTTCGCCTTTTGGCTGTCAACTTCGTCAACTTTGCGAGGCCTTCGTGAGGGGCCTCGCCGTCGAGGCGCACAGCCTCATCAAGCGGTTCGACGGTCAGCGCGCGGTCGACGGCATCGACCTGGCAGTGCCGGAGGGCAGCATCCACGGCGTGCTCGGGCCTAACGGTGCCGGCAAGACGACGACGCTGCGCGTCTTGCTCGGCATCATCGAGCCCGATGTCGGCTGGCGACGGGTGCTGGGTGAGGAGAAGCCAATGCGCGCCGCCCCGCGCGTCGGCTATCTGCCCGAGGAGCGCGGCCTCTACCCGAGCATGAAGGCAGTCGAGGGGATCGCCTTCATGGGCGCGCTGCGCGGGCTTTCGCTGGCCGAGGGGCGCCGCCGCGCGATGGCGCTGATGGAGGAGGCGGGGCTCGGCGAGGCCGCCGCCAAGCCGATCCGCACTTTGTCCAAGGGCATGGCGCAGACCGTGCAGCTGCTCGGCACGATCGTTCACAAGCCGAGGCTGCTGGTGCTCGACGAGCCGTTTTCGGGATTGGACGCAATCAACCAGCAACGCCTGGAGGGCTTGATCCGCGCGCAGGTGAAAGAGGGCGCAACGGTGCTTTTTTCAACCCACGTGATCGCGCACGCCGAACGCTTGTGCGAACGGATCAGCATCATCGCCAAGGGCGGCGTCCGCTTCGAAGGCACGGTGGCCGACGCACGCGGCCGGTTGCCGGCGCGGGTCCAGCTCGGCACCCGCCATGCCGACGGGCCGTGGCGGAGCGCGCTGCCTGCCGACACGGTGTCCGCCGGCCGCGACTTCACCTTCGCGCTGCCGGCGGGCGGGATCGAGCCGCTGCTCGCCGCGCTGATCGCGGGTGGCGCGGGCATCGAGGCGCTCTCGATCGAGCGGCCGAGCCTGCACGAAGCCTTCGTCGATCTGGTCGGCGAGCCGGTGCCGCAGCCCGACCCGAACGAGCTTGCGGCATGAGGCAGATCTTCCGCTCCGCCTGGGTGATCGCGCGGCGCGATTACGTGTCGACGGTGTTCTCGCGCATCTTCATCCTGTTCCTGTTGACGCCGGTGTTCCCGGTCGCATTCGGCGGATTGTTCGGGGCACTGAACAGCGACAGCAGCCCACCGCCCTCCCGCGTCGTCGCGCTTGCCACCGATCCTGCGGCGGCCAGCGCGTTGCAGGCCGCGCACGAACGGCTGGCACAGCGGCTGGGCGATGACGGCGTGCCGCAACTCGCCGCACAGACTGCGTCGCAGGAGCCTCCCGGCGTTCAGGCACACCGCTTGCTGGCTGGCGGGCAGGGGCATTCGCGTTATGCCGCGCTGCTCAGTGGGTCGCTCGATCACCCGCGCTTCGTGCTGTCCGGTTCGGCACCTGCTTCGCTCGCCGACGACGTCTCCCTGCTGATCGACAACGCACGCGCCTACGCAATGCTGGGAGCGACCGCACCGCCGCCGGTGACGCTGCGTACGATCCGAATCGCGACGACCACGGCGCCCGCTGCTCAGGATCGCGAGGGCCTCGCCAAAGGTGTGCAGACCGGCTTGTTCGTGCTGCTGGTGCTGCTCGCCGGCATGTCGCTGTCGACCTTCATCGAGGAGAAGTCGAACAAGGTGATCGAGGTGC